>NZ_JAOCCV010000001.1:0-327082 GCF_029840585.1 Pseudomonas sp. GD03875
CTGCGCAACCGCCACAAGGCCCAGAGCATCGGCGAGCTGGAGCTGATCCAGGCCGAGCTCAACACCCTGCAGGCGGACCTGCGCCGCGACCTGGCCTACGCCGAGCTGCGCAACAGCTACGGCCAGCTGTTCGCCAGCGTCGGGCTCGACCCGCTGCCCAAGGAACTGCCCTCCTATCAGCTCAGCGACATCGCACAGGCCATCAGCGACAGTGAGAGCAGATGGCAGGCAGGCGATATTCAGCCGAGGTAAGCCTCATCTGACCCACAACCTGTACGCGCCCATGTGCCCCTTGCAGGAGCGGACTTGACCACGAAGTTTGTTCCGTTCGCGGACAAGTCCGCTCCTACAACGGCGCTTATCGGGCCGTACAGGTGCTTTTCCTGATGTGCGGCAGATCGGCCAATGTCCCCCAACTGAGCGCCGTGAGCTGCCTCTGTGGGAGCGGCCTTGGCCGCGAAGTTTTGTTGTAGCCCTCTTCGCGGACAAGTCCGCTCCTACTGGGCTAACTGATCACGCCCGATCATTCCTTATGTGAGCCGCATTACCAGGCACTCCTGCCCCAAACGCAGCGGGCACCGTTCCCTACATGGCGAGCCGCGAGGTTCGGTCATGGATACGCTCCAGCGCATCCACACGCCGCCGCTCGGCCTCGTTGCCGAAGCGACTCTTGCGTAGCTCGTCCAGCTGCCGATCACGATCTTCTTGGCTCAGGCCAACGTTACCCAGCACCGCAGCACGCTGCTCGTACCAGGCGCTCATGCGCTCATTCCAGGCCGCATTCTCCTGGTCCAGCGCTTCGAGCCGTGCGGTGGCCTCCTCGCCCACCAGGCTCGTGCGAATCTGGCGCAACTCCTCCGCCGAACCGGAGCGGTGCTGCCAGTCGTCCGTCAGCGTCCGCAGGTCCAGATAGCGGTTGGTGACTTCGAGCGAGGCCCTGATGGCTTCCGGCAGCTGCTGTTCCAGTGCCGCCAGTTGCCGGGCCCGTTCCTGGGGCGAGAGGCCCTTGTCCTGCATCAGTTCCAGACGCGCCAGCGCGTAGCCGTCGTAGGCATCGTCGTCACCGAAGAAAACCGTGATCACCTCCGGCGAAAGATGCTGAGCGCGCAGGGCCAGGATCTGCTCCCGCTGCTGGCGGATGCTCTCCAGTTCGATCCGCCCAGGTTGCGGCGCTACCAGACGCTTCTCGATATCGGCCACGCCCAGCAGATAAGCCAGATACCCATCCAGCACCTGCTCCGCCTCTCCCAGAGCCGGCTCTCGCAGGCGATGGCGCAACTGCGCGCGAATACGTGCTGTCAGCGACTGGAGGCTTTCCTCTCCCACCGCCGACAGGAAATAGTCGAAGCAATAACGAAGACCGATGCTGATCAGGAGATGGCCATCGGCGGTGGTTTCCACTGCGCAGCTCACCTCGGTGCCGGCCAGCGATTTCGGCAGCTCCTCCAGGCCGGTGGCGACAGCCGGCGCCGACCTGCTCGCCGTCAGCGTCGTCGCTGCCGCCTCGGAGGCCGGCGGCGACGCCAGCTCAGGCGGCTCCGTGGCATCGCTCTGTTCGTAAAGCCACCAGGGCAGTCCGGCCACCGCCGCCACCAGCAGGCAGTAGGCCAGGACCATCAACGTCATGTTTCTCATACGAGCTCCGGTACCTGCCACCGCAGAAGTGGAACCGAGGGCCGCTCGCCCGGCCCTCGGTGTACGGCCTGTCGCGTCGATCCTTGTCAAAGGCCGGCCAGCTTCAGGCGGTTGGCATGCTGACGATAGGTAGTCTTGGGATTGGTCTCGAAGATGCTGACCAGGCCCAGCACCTGGTTCACCGCGTCGAGGTGGTTCATCTTGTAGTTGTCGCGGATCACCGTGCCCAGGTGGCTGGAGCACTGCGGCACCAGGCCGTCATTGGGGCCGGGGACCAGCACGCCGAGCAGGGCCATGGACCAGTCGCTGGGGTCCACGACGCTGGTCAGGTGGCTGGTGCCGCTCCAGGAGTAGTAGCGGACACCGTTGGACACCGCGTCTCCCGAACCGCAGGCCGTCGTCGGGACGCCAGCCGGGAAGGTCCGGTTGAAGGCCGCTGCGCCGGTTGTGGTCAGGGAGTTCATCGCCGCCAGGGAGTCCTGCGGTCCGGCCGTGCCGTCCCCCATGTCGATCAGCCAGGCGATGGCGTTGACCGCCCCGGCGATGACGCTCGCGCCGCCCGGCCCGACGAACTCGGCTATGCCCTCGACGACATCGGCCACGGGACTGCCCTTGTTGGCGGTGCTGACCGCCGTTACCGAGGCCACGCGCTCCGGGGCCACGCCGGCCACGTAGCGCACGCTCTGGCCGCCGTGGCTGTGGCCGATCAGGTTGACCTTGCTCGCGCCGGTGATGGCCTGGATTTCCTTGATCTGGGCCAGCAGCTGCTCGCCGCGCAGCTCGCTGCTGCCGGCGGTGGTCTGAGCGGTGACGAAGACCCTGGCGCCATTGGCCTGGAGATCGGAGGGAATGCCATGCCAGTAGTTCACCGGGCCTATTTCTCCGAAGCCGAAGAGGCCGTGGGAGAACACGATGGGGTACTTGGTCCTGGCGTAATCGGAAGCGGCGTATACGGGAGCCGCGGCCAACGCGGCGGCGGCCAGCAGCAGGGGAGCAGTCAGCATCTTCATGAGAGACCTCGTTATGCTTGTTCTTGGGGTCACCGGTCAGCGGGACGGGACGTCCCATTGGCAGTTTCTTGTCATAGGCCCGAAGGCCCCGCCCAGCTTCACGGAAGCCGCATTACGGGAAAATGAGGAAAGCGGACATTTGTCCTGTCGAGCTGGGACATGGGGTGCGACCGCAGCCGTCCGCCAGCCCCGGCGTTGCGCTCGCCGGACCGCCGCTATACAAAGGGACTCATAACAAGACAGCCACCAGGCCGCTGGAGTCGAGGAAGGACACCATGCAAAGGACGCCCCCCGCGAAGGACGCGGCCGACGAGGCCGAAACCGAAGGCTATTTCCTGGCCAGCATCCTGCTCGACGTGCTGGAAACCCTCCGCCCGCGAGGCATCGACGCGGAGTCCATCGGCCAGGTGCTCGGCCTGGATCTGGACAGCCTGCTCGCCGATCCCAACGGTTGGGTGCCGATTCGCGTGCTGGTAGCCATGCTGCGCCAGGCCCTGGTGCTCTTCCCCGACCCGCTCATGGGCCTGCACGCCTCCCAGTCGGAGCGCGACGCCGCGTTCGGCGTGCTCGGCTACCTCAACCAGACTTGCGCCACCCTGCAGGAAGTCTTCGCCGCCAAGGCCCGCTATGAACGGCTGGTGAGCGACATGGGCTCCACCTCCCTGCGCCAGGAGCCCGGCGTAGTGCTCTGCTGCTGGGACTGCAATATCCGCGACCCGCTCTTCAAGAGGCATGCCACCGAATTCCTGATCGGGCAGTGGTTGCGCCATATCCGCTCGATCCGGGAGAAGAAGGAAGACGTGCTGTTGCGCGTGCACTTCCGCCACTCCGCTCCGGAGGACTCGAACCTCCTGAAGGAGTACGAATCCATTTTCGCCTGCCCCGTCCATTTCGATCAGGCCGAGTCGGCGCTGGTCGTGCCGGCGACCGTCATGACGCTGCGCCTGCGCAGCCCCAACCCCGCGCTGCAGGAAACGCTGGAGCGCCATGCCCACCTGCTGCTCAGCGAGCGCGACAGCGCACCATCGCTGATCAACCAGATACGCTCGCGCCTGCGCGTTCTACTGATGGAGGGCAAGATCTCGCGCGACCACCTGGCCGAGGAACTGGGTATCAGCAGCCGCCACCTGCACCGGCAACTGCAGCGGGCGGGCAGCAGCTACCGGGAGCTGGTGGACGACATCCGCATCGAACTGGCCAAGAACCTGCTGCAGGACAACGGGCTGACCCTGGACATCATCAGCCGGCGCCTCAACTTCAAGGAGGCGGCCTCTTTCAGCCGCTGGTTCCGGGAAATGACGGCACAGACGCCCGGCGAATATCGCCGCCAGGCAGCGGCGGACGGAACAGGCGGAAATCAGATCGATTGAGGTGTTGAACGACCCGGCACGCGCTTAGTCGTGGGGGTTCATACGGGACGAAACCAGAGAAAAGCGCCTAGTTTCGTTGAAAGGGATGGCGGAAGCGCAGAGATTCGAACTCTGGGGGCTGTTACACCCGGCGGTTTTCAAGACCGCTGCCTTAAACCACTCGGCCACACTTCCGTTTCACGGGCCGCCATACTACCCGAACGCAACACACTGTCAAACTCTCGCAATTGGCAGCCCCACGGGCTCTGATATGATCGGCAAGACTCTGTCACGGAACCGTTTTCACGCCCTCAGGAGGGACGCCATGCACGAACAAGACTACGCACTCGCCCACGCGCAGGCGGACCAGCTGGAAACCAGCAAGGTCCTGCGCAACACCTACGGCCTGTTGGCCATGACCCTGGTGTTCAGCGCGCTCTGTGCCTTCTTCAGCGCCCAACTGAACCTGCCGCATCCCGGCTTCATCATCACCCTGGTCGGCTTCTACGGCCTGTTCTTCCTCACCGCCAAGCTGCGCAACAGCGGCTGGGGCCTGGTCAGCACCTTCGCCCTCACCGGCTTCATGGGCTACGTCCTCGGTCCGATCCTCAACATGTACCTGGGCATGGCCAACGGTGGCGAACTGATCGCCAGCGCCCTGGGCATGACCGCCCTGGTGTTCTTCGGCCTGTCCGCCTACGTGCTGACCACCCGCAAGGACATGAGCTTCCTCGGCGGCTTCATCACCGCGGGCTTCTTTGTGCTGCTGGGCGCTATGGTCGCCGGCTTCTTCTTCCAGATCAGCGGCCTGCAGCTGGCCATCAGCGCCGGCTTCGTGCTGTTCGCCTCGGCCTGCATCCTGTTCCAGACCAGCGCGATCATCCACGGTGGCGAGCGCAACTACGTGATGGCCACCATCAGCCTGTACGTGTCGATCTACAACCTGTTCGTCAGCCTGCTGCAGATCTTCGGCATCATGGGCAGCGACGACTGATCCACCGCACCATCGAGAGAGCCCGCTTCGGCGGGCTTTTTCATGCCTCGGCGTTTATCATTGCGGCACCCAGCAGCCCGGACATGCCATGAAGTTCGCCATCGCCCTGTTCGCCCCCGGCCACGCGCCCTCCTCGCGCCGTGCCCTGCGCTTCGCCCAGGCGGCGCTCGATGGTGGCCATGAGATCGTCCGCTTGTTCTTCTATCAGGACGGTGTGCACAGCGCGTCCGCCAACGCGGTCAGCCCGCAGGACGAAGCCGATCTCGCTGGCGAATGGCGCGACTTCGTGCAGCAGCGCCAGCTCGACGCCATCGTCTGCATCGCCGCCGCCCTGCGCCGTGGCGTGCTTAATGCCGAGGAAGCGCAACGCTACGGCCGGCCGGCCGCCAATCTTGAAACGCCGTGGGAGCTGTCCGGCCTCGGCCAGTTCCACGAGGCGGCGCAGATGGCAGACCGTCTGGTCTGCTTCGGAGGCCAGTGATGGGCAAATCCATGCTGATCATCAGCCGCCAGGCGCCCTGGGCCGGTCCCGCCGCCCGCGAGGCGCTGGACATCACCCTGGCCGGCGGCGCCTTCGACCTGCCGCTGGGCCTGCTGTTTCTCGACGACGGCGTGTTCCAGCTGGTCGCCGGCCAGCAGCCTGGCGCCGTGCAGCAGAAGGACCTGGGCGCCAACCTGCAGGCCCTGCCCATGTTCGGCGTGGAAGAGCTGTTCGTTGCCAGCCGCAGCCTGGCCGAGCGTGGCCTGACCGATGCCTCCCTGATCCTGCCGGCCAGGTGCCTGGACGATGGCGAACTCAGCCAGTTGCTCGACCGTTTCGACCAAGTGGTAACGATCTGATGGCCACGCTGCACCTGCTCTCCCATTCGCCCTTCAGCGATAGCCGCCTGGCCAGCTGCCTGCGCCTGCTCGGCCCCGACGACGGCCTGCTGCTGACAGGCGACGCTGTCTATGCGCTGCAACCCGGCACAGCCCAATTGCAGGCGCTGGAGCTGATGCCCGCGGGCATCGCCCTCTATGCCCTGGAAGAAGACCTGCAGGCCCGCGCGCTGGTCGCTCCGCCACGGGCCCAAGCCATCGACTACCCCGCCTTCGTCGAGCTGTGCGGCCAGTACGCCAAGGTCAACAGCTGGCTATGAACACCCTGCGGATCGACGACCGCGAGATCGCGCTGGACAAGGACGGCTTTCTGGTCGAGCTGGCCGACTGGTCACCCGCCACAGCCGAGGTGCTGGCCGCACGCGAAGACATGCAGCTGACCGCCGAACACTGGGAGATCATCGAGCTGCTGCGCGCCTTCTACGCCGAATTCCAGCTGTCACCGGCTACCCGGCCGCTGGTCAAGTACGCGGCCCTCAGGCTCGGGCTGGAAAAAGGCAACAGCCAGCACCTCAACCGCCTGTTCAAGGGCACGCCGGCCAAGCTGGCGGCCAAGCTGGCAGGCCTGCCGAAACCCACGAACTGCCTGTGAATGCCATGAACCTCGTCACCCCACCGGAACACCCCTTCGCCCAGTTCGTCCGCATCCTCGGCAAGGGCAAGCGCGGCGCGCGCGGCCTGACCCGCGAGGAAGCGCGCAAGGCCATGGGCATGCTGCTCGACGGCAAGGTCGAGGACACCCAACTGGGTGCCTTCCTCATGCTGCTGCGGCACAAGGAGGAAAGCGCCGAGGAGCTGGCCGGCTTCACCGAGGCCATCCGCGAGCGCCTGGATGCGCCGAGGATCGCCGTGGACATCGACTGGCCGACCTATGCCGGCAAGAAGCGCCACCTGCCCTGGTATCTGCTGGCGATCAAGGCGCTGGCGAGCAGCGGCGTGCGCGTGCTGGTCCACGGCGGCGGCGCCCACACCGCCGGGCGCCTGTACACCGAACAGCTGCTGCAGGCGCTGGACATTCCCCTGTGCGCAAACTGGGACGAAGCCGGTGCGGCGCTGGAACGCCACAACCTGGCCTTCCTCCCGCTGGGCGCCTGGGCGCCGCGGCTGCAGCGGATGATCGACCTGCGCAACACCCTGGGCCTGCGCTCGCCCATCCACTCGCTGGCGCGCATCCTCAACCCGCTGGGAGCAAAGATCGGCCTGCAGAGCATCTTCCACCCCGGCTACCAGGCGGTGCACCGCGAGGCCAGCCGGCTGCTGGGCGATCGGGCCGTGGTGATCAAGGGCGAAGGCGGCGAGATCGAGGTCAACCCGGACGGTACGTGTCACCTGTACGGCACCGAGGGCGGCATCGACTGGGACGAGGAATGGCCCGCCCTCTCCGCCCAGCGCCACGTCAAGCCGGAGCGCCTGGAGCCGGAACGGCTGCTGGCCTTCTGGCGCGGCGAGGAGCACGACGCCTACGGCGAACTGGCGGTGCTGGGGACACTGGCGCTGGCCCTGCGTGCGCTGGGCCACGACCGCGAGGCGGCCTTCGCCGAGGCCCGCACGCGCTGGGATGCGCGCCGCTGATCGACTCCATCGATAGTTCCAACCCTGTTTTTGCACTTATCCGATGAGCGCGAATCCATAGACTGGCCCCCTGTTCATTCATGAAGGGAGCCCGTCATGGGACAGCTCATCGAAGGCCGTTGGCACGACCAGTGGTACGACACCGGCAAGGACGGCCGTTTCCAGCGCGAGGACGCCCAGCGCCGCAACTGGATCACCGCCGACGGCTCGCCCGGGCCGAGCGGCGAAGGCGGCTTCCGCGCCGAGGCCGGCCGCTATCACCTGTATATCTCACTGGCCTGCCCCTGGGCCCATCGCACCCTGATCTATCGCCAGCTCAAGGGCCTGGACGGGCTGATCGACGTCTCCGTGGTCAGCTGGCTGATGCGCGAGCACGGCTGGACCTTCGACACCGCGACCGGCTCCACGGGCGACGCCCTGGACGGCCTGCAGTTCCTCCACCAACGCTACACCCGCGACGACCCGCGCTACACCGGCCGGGTCACGGTGCCGACCCTGTGGGACAGGCAGCGGCAATGCATCGTCAGCAACGAGTCGGCGGAGATCATCCGCATGTTCAACTCGGCCTTCGACGGGCTCACCGGCAACGATCTGGACCTCTACCCCGCGCCGCTGCGCGAGGAGATCGACGCCCTCAACGCGCGCATCTACCTGGCGGTGAACAACGGCGTCTATCGCGCCGGTTTCGCCACCACCCAGGAAGCCTACGAGGAAGCCTTCGCCACGCTGTTCGACGAACTGGATCGGCTGGAAGCCCTGCTGGAGAAGCGCCGCTATCTGACCGGCGAACATCTGACCGAGGCCGACATCCGCCTGTTTACCACGGCCATCCGCTTCGACGCGGTGTACCACGGCCACTTCAAGTGCAACCGGCGACGCCTGGCGGATTATCCGAACCTGTCCGGCTGGCTACGCGAGCTGTACCAGCTGCCGGGCGTGGCACAGACCGTGGACTTCCAGCACATCAAGCACCACTACTACGGCAGCCACCGGACCATCAACCCGACCGGCATCGTGCCGCTGGGTCCGGAGCAGCGCTTCGATCTGCCCCATGGCCGCGAGCACCTGACGGGACGCGGCATCGCCCGCCAGGCACGTTGACGCATCACTTGGCCTGATCGAACCAGGCCAGCTTGTCGCGCAGCGTCACCACCTCGCCGACGATCACCAGGGTCGGCGCGTGCACTTCGTGCTCGGCCACCAGCTGCGGCAGGTTGGCCAGGGTTCCGGTGAACACCCGCTGGTTCTGCGTGGTGCCCTGCTGCACAAGAGCAGCCGGCGTGTCGGCGGCACGGCCGTGGGCGATCAGCTCCTGGCAGATGGTCGGCAAGCCGACCAGGCCCATGTAGAACACCAGGGTCTGTCCCGGCGCCACCAGATCGGCCCAGGGCAGGTCGGAGCTGCCGTCCTTGAGGTGACCGGTAACGAAGCGCACCGACTGGGCATGGTCGCGGTGGGTCAGCGGAATGCCGGCATAGGCCGCGCAGCCGGAGGCCGCGGTGATGCCCGGCACCACCTGGAACTGGATGCCTTCGGCGGCCAGTTGTTCGATCTCCTCGCCGCCGCGACCGAAGATGAACGGGTCGCCGCCCTTCAGGCGCAGCACCCGCTTGCCCTGCTTGGCCAGGTCCACCAGCAGTTGGTTAATCTCGTCCTGGGGCACCGCATGCTCGGAACGGCGCTTGCCCACGTAGATGCGCTCGGCATCGCGCCGGCACAGCTCGATGATGGCCGGCGCCACCAGGCGGTCGTAGAGCACCACATCGGCCTGCTGCATCAGGCGCAGGGCGCGGAAGGTCAGCAGGTCAGGATCGCCCGGGCCGGCGCCAACCAGATAGACCTCGCCCAGGGCACGCGGCGCGGCACCGGCGATCTTCGCTTCTAGGAGGCGCTTGCCCTCGCCCAGCTTGCCGGCGAACACGCTCTCGGCGATCTGGCCCTGGAACACGTCCTCCCAGAACACACGGCGCTGCTGTACGTCGGGGAACAGCTGCTTGACCCGCTCGCGGAACTGCTTCGCCAGGCCGGCCAACTGGCCGTAGGTGGCGGGAATCCAGGTTTCTATCTTGGCGCGGATCAGCCGCGCCAGCACCGGCGCATCGCCGCCGCTGGTCACCGCCACCACCAGTGGCGAGCGGTCGACGATGGCCGGGAAGATCACGCTACACAGGGCCGGCGCGTCCACCACGTTGACCGGGATACCCAGAGCCTGGGCCTCATGGGAGATACGCGCGTTGAGCGGCTCGTCGTCGGTGGCGGCGATCACCAGGGCCACACCCTGCAGGTCTGCCGACTCGTAGCCGCGCTGGAACACGCCCTCCGCGCCGACCAGTTCGCGCAGGTCACCGCGAATCTCCGGCGCCACCACGCGCAGCCGGCCACCGGCGTCGCTCAGCAGGCGCGCCTTGCGCAGCGCCACCTCGCCACCGCCGACGACCAGCACCGGGCGGCCCTGAAGTTTGTGGAACAGCGGAAGGAAATCCATAGAAGCAGCTCCAAGCGGCAAGCTTCAAGCCGCAAGCGGAGCTGCTTTTACTTGCAGCTTGTGGCTTGCAGCTTGCAACTGTTTCAGATGACTTCGATACCACCCATATAGGGCTTCAGCACGTCCGGTACGCGGATGCTGCCGTCGGCCTGCTGGTAGTTCTCCAGCACCGCCACCAGGGTGCGGCCCACCGCCAGGCCGGAGCCGTTGAGGGTGTGCAGCAGCTCGGGCTTGCCGGTTTCCGGGTTGCGGTAGCGCGCCTGCATGCGGCGGGCCTGGAAGTCGCCGCAGTTGGAGCAGGAGGAAATCTCCCGGTACTTGTCCTGGCTCGGCACCCAGACCTCCAGGTCATAGGTCTTCACCGCGGAGAAGCCCATGTCGCCAGTGCACAGGGCCAGCTTGCGGTACGGCAGCTCAAGCAGCTGCAGCACGCGCTCGGCGTTGGCGGTCATGCTCTCCAGCGCCTCGAAGGACTTGCCCGGCTCGACGATCTGCACCATCTCGACCTTGTCGAACTGGTGCTGACGGATCATGCCGCGGGTGTCGCGGCCGGAGGCACCCGCCTCGCTACGGAAGCAGGGGGTGTGGGCGACGAACTTCAGCGGTAGCTGCTTGGCGTCGAGGATCTCGCCGGCGACGATGTTGGTCAGCGACACCTCGGCGGTCGGGATCAGGTAGAAGTCCGCCTCGCCTTCGCGGGCGATCTTGAACAGGTCTTCCTCGAACTTCGGCAACTGGCCGGTGCCCTGCAGGGCCGGGGCCTGCACCAGGTACGGGGTGTAGGCCTCCTCGTAGCCGTGCTCGCCGGTGTGCAGGTTGATCATGAACTGGGCCAGGGCGCGGTGCAGGCGAGCGATGGGGCCGCGCAGCAGGGCGAAGCGCGCTCCGGACAGCTTGGCGGCGGTCTCGAAGTCCAGCCAGCCGTGCTGTTCGCCGAGGGCGACGTGGTCCTTGACCTCGAAATCGAAGCTACGCGGAGTGCCCCAGCGCGCCACTTCGACGTTGCCATCTTCGTCGGCACCGACCGGCACGGACTCGTGCGGCAGGTTGGGGATGTTCAGCAGCAGGTTGTCCAGCTCGGTCTGGATGGTGTCCAGCTCGCGCTTGCCCTCTTCCAGATCGCTGCCCATCTTGTCGACTTCCGCCAGCAGCGGGGCGATGTCCTCGCCACGGGCCTTGGCCTGGCCGATGGACTTGGAACGGGCGTTGCGCTCGGCCTGCAGCTGTTCGGTGCGGGTCTGCACCGACTTGCGCTGGGACTCGAGCGCTTCGAAGCGCGCCACGTCCAGTTGGAAGCCACGGGTTGCCAGGCGGTCCGCGATGTCCTGCAGTTGGGTACGGACCAGTTTGGAGTCGAGCATGGGAGGTTCTCGTTCAGAGCTTGGTTAATGTCAGGCCGGCCCAGGTGGCGAGCAGGCCGCCCACCACGCTGAGCCCCGCATAGCCGATGGCCAGCGGCAGCTGACCGCTTTCCAGCAGGCGCAGCGTATCCATGGAAAAGGAGGAAAAGGTGGTCAATCCGCCGAGGAAACCGACGATCAGCCCCGCGCGCAGCTCCAGTGGCACTTCCGGGCGCAGCAGGAACAGGCCGTAGAGGAAGCCGATCAGCAGGCAACCGATCAGGTTGACCGCCAGAGTAGCGCCGTAGAAGTGCTGCGGCCAGTGCGCGGACACCCAGTTGCCGGTGGCGAAGCGCAGCAGGGTTCCGGCCATGCCGCCGATAGCGACGGCGATCACCACGTTGAGCATCAGGGGCGTCTCCTGCGGGGGCTGGCGGCGTCGAGCGCGGCCAGGTGGTTCAGCTTGTCGCGAATCTTCAGCTCGAGGCCACGCGGCACTGGCTCGTAGTAGCGGCGCGGCTCCAGCTCCTCGGGGAAGTAATCCTCGCCGGCGGCGTAGGCATCCGGCTCGTCGTGGGCGTAGCGGTACTCGTCGCCGTAGCCGAGCTGCTTCATCAGCTTGGTCGGCGCGTTGCGCAGGTGCAGCGGCACCTCCAGCGAACCGTGCTCGGCGGCGTCGCGCATGGCCGCCTTGAAGCCCATGTACACCGCATTGCTCTTCGGCGCGCAGGCCAGGTAGACGATGGCCTGGGCCACCGCCAGCTCGCCCTCGGGGCTGCCCAGGCGCTCCTGCACGTCCCAGGCGTTGAGGCACAAGGTCAGGGCACGCGGGTCGGCGTTGCCGATGTCCTCGCTGGCCATGCGCACCACGCGCCGGGCCAGGTACAGCGGATCGCAACCGCCGTCGAGCATGCGCGCGTACCAGTACAGCGCGGCGTCCGGGTTGGAGCCACGCACCGACTTGTGCAGCGCGGAAATCTGGTCGTAGAAGGCTTCGCCGCCCTTGTCGAAGCGACGGCGGCTGTCGCCCAGCAGGTTCTGCAGCAGCTCGATGCCGATCTCGCCGCCGTCCTCCACCAGGTCGGCGGCGTTCTCCAGCAGGTTGAGCAGGCGCCGGCCGTCACCGTCGGCGGCGGCCAGGAGGATCTGGAAGCTCTCCTCGGGCAGGCTCAGGTTGTGCTTGCCCAGGCCCTTCTCCTCGCCCAGGGCACGCGCCACCAGCTTGCGCATGGCCGCCTCGTCCAGGCTCTTGAGCACATAGACGCGGGCCCGCGACAGGAGCGCGTTGTTCAGCTCGAACGAAGGATTCTCGGTAGTGGCGCCGATGAAGATCAGCGTGCCGTCTTCCACATAGGGCAGGAATGCGTCCTGCTGACTCTTGTTGAAGCGGTGCACCTCGTCGACGAAGAGGATGGTGCGGCGACCGTACTGCGCGGCCTGCTGCTTGGCCATCTCCACCGCCTGGCGGATTTCCTTCACCCCGGAGAGTACGGCGGAGATCGTCTCGAAGTGCGCGTCGGAGACCTGCGCCAGCAGCCTCGCCAGGGTGGTCTTGCCGACCCCGGGCGGGCCCCAGAAGATCATCGAGTGCAGGGCACCCTGCTCCAGCGCCTCGCGCAGCGGCTTGCCCGGGCCCAGCACATGTTCCTGCCCGGCGTACTCGTCCAGGCTGGTGGCGCGCAGGCGCGCCGCCAGGGGCTGGACGACGGGGGCGGAGCGGAACAGATCCACGGTGTGCGGCGGCCTCGTTATTCCTGGATGACGTCGGCGCCTTCCGGCACCTGGAAGTCGAATTGGGCGGCATCCAGCTTCTCGTTCATCTTGATGCCGAGAAACAGGATGTTGGTGCGCTGGCCGATGCTGTCGATCAGCTGCATGTCGTTGATCACACCCTTGCGGAAGGACAGGCGCAGGTTGTCGAACAGCGTGTCCTTGGCCTTGGGCTTGAGGATGAAGTCGACCACGTCGCCGCCTTCCTTGAAGGTGATGTCGAAGTTCTCGCGGATCTTCGACACGTCACCGGACAACAGCAGCGCCGGCGTGTGGGTCAGGCGCTGGTCGAGGGTCTGGATGGTCACCTGCATCAGGTCCGGGTCGTACAGCCAGACCTTCTGGCCGTTGGACACCAGCAGTTGCTCCTGCGGCGCGTCGGTGTGCCAGCGGAACAGGCCCGGGCGCTGCAGCGCCAGCTGGCCGGAGGTCTCCTGCAGCTGGGTGCCGGAGCCATCCAGGGTCAGCTGGGAGAAGCGCCCGGTCAGGGTCTGGGCGCGGTCGAGCAGGCCGGTCAGGCGCTTGACCGCGGCCTCGTCGTCGGCATGGGCTAGAACGGGGCTGCAGGCCAGCGCGGCCAGCAGCAGCATGCGGATCAGGCGCATGGAAATCCTCTTCGTCAGTCTCGGGAAGGTCCCGGCGCTATGACCTCGCGCGAGCCATTGGTGTTCATCGGCGTGACCACGCCGGCCATTTCCATGGCCTCGATCATCCGCGCGGCGCGGTTGTAGCCGATCTTCAGCTTGCGCTGCACGGCGGAAATCGAAGCACGGCGGCTTTCCAGGACGAAGTTGACAGCCTCGTCGTACAGCGGGTCTTCCTCGCTGCCCTCGCCGCCTTCGCCACCGCCGCCGCCCTCGAAGCCGCTGCCGGCCTCTTCGACGCCGGCCAGGATGTCCTCGATGTAGTCCGGCGCGCCACGCTGCTTCCAGGCCTCGACGACGCGGTGCACCTCATCGTCGGAGACGAAGGCGCCGTGCACGCGGATCGGCAGACCGGTGCCGGGCGGCAGGTAGAGCATGTCACCGTGGCCTAGCAGCTGCTCGGCGCCGCCCTGGTCGAGGATGGTGCGCGAGTCGATCTTGCTCGATACCTGGAAGGCCATGCGGGTCGGAATGTTGGCCTTGATCAGGCCGGTGATCACGTCCACCGACGGGCGCTGGGTGGCGAGGATCAGGTGGATGCCGGCGGCCCGCGCCTTCTGCGCGATACGCGCGATCAGTTCTTCGACCTTCTTGCCGACGATCATCATCATGTCGGCGAATTCGTCGACCACTACGACGATGGTCGGCAGGGTCTTCAGCAGCGGTGCCTCGTCCTCCATCGACTGACGCTTGTACAGCGGGTCGGAGAGCGGCGTACCGGCTTCCTCGGCATCCTTCACCTTGCGGTTGAAACCAGCCAGGTTACGCACGCCCATGGCCGCCATCAGCTTGTAGCGGCGCTCCATCTCGGCCACCGACCAGCGCAGGGCGTTGGCGGCCTCCTTCATGTCGGTCACCACCGGACACAGCAGGTGCGGGATGCCCTCGTAGATGGAGAGTTCGAGCATCTTCGGGTCGATCATGATCATCCGCGCCTCTTCCGGCGTGGACTTGAACAGGATCGACAGGATCATGGCATTCACGCCCACCGACTTACCGGAGCCGGTGGTACCGGCCACCAGCAGGTGCGGCATCTTGGCCAGGTCGGTGATCACCGGCTTGCCGCCGATGTCGTGGCCGAGCGCCAGGGTCACCGGCGACTTGGCGTCATCGTATTCCGGCGAGGACAGTACCTCGGAGAAACGCACGATCTGCCGGTCCTCGTTGGGAATCTCGATGCCGACCGTGGTCTTGCCCGGGATCACCTCGACCACGCGCACGCTGATCACCGCCAGCGAGCGAGCCAGGTCCTTGGCCAGGTTGGAGATGCGGCTGACCTTGACGCCGATGCCCGGCTGGATCTCGAAACGGGTGATCACCGGGCCCGGGTGCACGGACTCGACCACCACCTCGACGCCGAACTCCTTGAGCTTGATCTCCAGCAGGCGCGACATGGCCTCCAGGGACTCGGGCGAGAAGCTCTTCTGCTTCTTCTCGGCCACGTCGAGGATGGAAATCGGCGGCAGGGTTCCGGCCAGCGCACTGCCCTCCTCGAACAGCTGCACCTGTTTTTCCTTGAGCACGCGCTTGCTCGGCTCGGCGGCCTTGGGCGGCGGAGGCGGCGCGATGACCGGTGCGGTGCGGGTCTCGCGCTCGACCATGTGCTTGGTCAGGGTCTCCTCGCGCTCGATCAGGCGTTCCTTGACCTTGGCCTGCTCGCGGCGATCCGGCACCACCGGCGCGGCCACCTCGGCGACCCGCTCGTCCACCTCGCGCAACTGGGCGACCAGCTGCTTGCGCTGCAGGCGGGCCTCCCACCAGCGGGTGATCAGGCTGTGCACCAGCTCGATCAGGTCGAGGGTGATCTTGCCGGTCAGGTCCATCACCTTGAACCAGGACAGGTCGGCGAACACCGTCAGGCCGAACAGGAACAGCGCCAGGAACAGCAACGTGCTGCCCTGCACGTTGAGCGCGCCCAGGGCCAGCTGGCCGAGGCTCTCGCCCAGCGCACCGCCGGCCGAGGCGGGCATGCCGGCTGCGGAATGGAAGTGGATGTAGGCCAGCACGGCACCGGACAGGATCAGGAATACCAGACCGATCAACCGCCAGGAGAACAGCCAGCCGCTCCATTGCCAGGGCTGGTGGCGGTTGCGGAACACCTGCCAGGTCTTCACCGCCAGCAACAGGGGGAACAGGTAGGCGAAATAGCCCAGGGCCATGAACAGGATGTCGGCGAACCAGGCGCCAGCACGGCCGGCGGCGTTCTGCACCTGCTGGGTGCTGCTGGTGTGACTCCAGCCCGGGTCGTTCTGGTTGTAGGTCAGTAACGCCATCCAGAGAATCAGGCAGAGCGCGCCGAGCGCGATCAGCGCCCCTTCCTTGAGGCGGTATTGCAATTGCTGACGCCAGGCCGGCGCCTGGGCTGCTGTACTGGAATTCTTCAAAACGCTGTCATTCCTGCGCTCGAGGCGCGACTGACGGATCGATGGGCACACAAAGCAGCGACCATTGTACAAATTTACAGGTATCGCGCCAGGCCACCGGGCCGTTTTGCCGGCTCATCCTGCTTCGGTGTAGCATACCCGGCTATCCCTCACGTGCGGCTCAATTGGAGCATGCATTCTCTTTCGTGACAAAGGCTTATGGGGTCTTTTTATGAGCGAAGTCAAGCATTCACGCCTGATCATCCTGGGCTCTGGCCCGGCCGGCTATACCGCCGCCGTCTATGCCGCCCGCGCCAACCTCAAGCCCGTCGTCATCACTGGCATCCAGCCCGGTGGCCAGCTGACTACCACCACCGAGGTCGACAACTGGCCGGGTGACGTCCATGGCCTGACCGGCCCGGCGCTGATGCAGCGCATGCAGGAGCATGCCGAGCGCTTCGAGACCGAGATCGTCTTCGACCACATCCACACCGCCGAGCTGCAGAGCAAGCCCTTCACCCTCAAGGGTGACAGCGGCACCTACACCTGCGACGCACTGATCATCGCCACCGGCGCCAGCGCCCAGTACATCGGCCTACCCTCCGAGGAGGCCTTCGCCGGCAAGGGCGTCTCCGCCTGCGCCACCTGCGACGGTTTCTTCTACCGCAACCAGGTGGTCTGCGTGGTCGGCGGCGGCAACACTGCCGTCGAGGAAGCCCTGTACCTGTCCAACATCGCCAAGGAAGTGCACCTGATCCATCGCCGCGACAAGCTGCGCTCGGAGAAGATCCTACAGGACAAGCTGTTCGAGAAGGCCGCCAACGGCAACATCCGCCTGCACTGGAACAACACCCTGGACGAAGTGCTGGGCGACAACACCGGCGTCACCGGCGTGCGCCTGAAGAGCACCCTCGACGGCAGCACCAGCGAACTGCAGCTGGCCGGCGTGTTCATCGCCATCGGCCACAAGCCGAACACCGACCTGTTCAAGGGCCAGCTGGAAATGCGCGACGGCTACCTGATCGTCCAGGGCGGCGGCGAAGGCAATGCCACCGCCACCAGCATCGAGGGCGTGTTCGCCGCCGGTGACGTGGCCGACCACGTGTACCGCCAGGCCATCACCTCGGCCGGCGCCGGCTGCATGGCCGCGCTGGATGCCGAGAAGTACCTCGACGCCTGAGTCCACCGGGAGGGCGGCCAACACCCGCCCTCCCCTGCCCGATGCTGACCTGGCTGCAGCGAGACTCGCTGGACTTCCCGCCGCTGGAAAAGGCCCTGCGCGAGCCCGACGGCCTGCTGGCGGCCGGCGGTGACCTGTCCGCGGAACGCCTGATCGCCGCCTACCGGCACGGCTGCTTCCCCTGGTTCTCCGAGGGCCAACCCCTGCTCTGGTGGTCGCCGGACCCGCGCACCGTGCTGTTCCCCGAGGAATTCCACCTGTCCCGCAGCCTGGCCAAGCTGATCCGCCAGCAGCGCTATAGGGTGACGTTCGACCAGGATTTCGCCGCCGTCATCGCGGGCTGCGCCGGGCCACGCGACTACGCGGACGGTACCTGGATCACCACGTCGATGCGCGACGCCTACCTGAACCTGCATGAACGGGGCCTCGCCCATTCGGTCGAGGTCTGGCTGGGAGAGGAACTGGTCGGCGGCCTCTACGGTCTGGCCATGGGCAGGCTGTTCTTCGGCGAGTCCATGTTCAGCCGCGCCGACAACGCCTCCAAGGTCGGCTTCGCCACTCTGGTCGGCCAGTTGCGCGACTGGGGTTTCGTGCTGATCGACTGCCAGATGCCGACCCGGCACCTGCACAGCTTCGGCGCGCGCCCCATCGCCCGCCGGGATTTCGCCGCCTATCTGGAACGCTACCTGGGCCAGCCCGGCGCGAGCCACTGGCAGCACTGAGCCGGGGGCTGTGGTAGGCACCATTGGCCTGACATACACTGTCCCCTGGGATCTTCCCGAGGATCGACCATGACCGAACTGGCTCGCCTCAAGTTCTACGCCACCCAGCCACACCCGTGCAGCTACCTGCCCGAAGAACAGGCGACCACCCTGTTCCTCGATCCCAGCCAGCCCATGGACGTGCAGGTCTACGCCGAACTCTCGGAAATGGGCTTCCGCCGCAGCGGCGACCATCTCTACCGCCCGCACTGCCAGCGCTGCACCGCCTGCGTACCGGCGCGCATACCCGCCGACCAGTTCATCCCCAACCGCCAGCAGAAGCGCATCCTCAAACGCAACGCCGACATTCGGGTCCAGGCCGTTCGTCCGGCGTTCAACGAGGAGTATTACGCGCTCTACGTACGCTATATCGAGCAGCGCCACGCGGACGGCGACATGTACCCGCCGAGCCGCGACCAGTTCAGCACCTTTCTGGTCCGCGACCTGCCCTTCGCCCGCTTCTACGAGTTCCGCCTGGCCGAACGGCTGGTCGCGGTGGCGGTGGCCGACGTGCTGCCCAACGGACTGTCGGCCGTGTACACCTTCTACGACCCGGACGAGGAACGCCGCAGCCTGGGCCGCTACGCCATTCTCTGGCAGATCGGAGAAACCGCACGTTTGGGCCTGCAGGCGGTCTATCTCGGTTACTGGATCAAGAACTGCCGGAAGATGAGCTACAAGACCCAGTACCGCCCCATCGAGCTTTTCGTCAATCAGCGCTGGGTCGTACTGACCTGAATACGGCGCCTCTGCCCATTTCCCGACTTTCCAGCCACTTGGCGGTCCTTACTCTTTTCGGGCACAATGCACGCCGCTTTTGCCTGGGCGCCCATCGCGCCGGGCCATTCTTTGGATACCGAGGGCTTTACTGCATGTCGAAAGAAGACAGCTTCGAACTGGAAGGTACTGTCGTCGACACCCTGCCCAACACCATGTTCCGTGTGGAGTTGGAAAACGGGCACGTCGTTACCGCGCACATCTCCGGCAAGATGCGCAAGAACTACATCCGCATTCTGACTGGCGACAAGGTCCGCGTCGAACTGACGCCGTACGACCTGAGCAAGGGCCGCATCACCTACCGCGCCCGCTGATTCCGCCAGGCGGACCCGATAGAAGGTCCGCCAGACAGGTCAGAATGCAGAACGCCCGGCATTGCCGGGCGTTTTCGTTTGCCTGCTTGCCGCTCAGGCGGGTTCGGCGTCGGCAGTGGTCTCGAACTCGAAGCGCAGCTCGCCGCCCTCCAGCTCGATGTGCACCACACCACCGTGCTCGGCCAGCTCGCCGAACAGGATCTCCTCGGCCAGCGGCCGCTTGATCTTGTCCTGGATCAGCCGCGCCATCGGCCGCGCGCCCATCTGCACGTCGTAGCCACGCTCCGCCAGCCAGCCACGCGCCTCGTCGCTGACAAGCAGTTGCACACGCTTGTCCTCCAGCTGCGCCTGCAGCTCCGTGAGGAACTTGTCGACGATGCTCTTGATGACTTCGTGGGTCAGGCGGCCGAACTGGATGATGGTATCCAGGCGGTTGCGGAATTCCGGCGTGAAGCTCTTCCTGATGACTTCCATGGCGTCGGACGAGTGGTCCTGCTGGGTGAAGCCGATCGACGCCCGCGCGGCGGTTTCGGCACCCGCGTTGGTGGTCATGATCAGGATCACGTTGCGGAAATCCGCCTTGCGCCCGTTGTTGTCGGTCAGGGTGCCGTGGTCCATCACCTGCAGCAGCAGGTTGAACACTTCCGGGTGGGCCTTCTCGATCTCGTCGAGCAGCAGCACGCAATGCGGTTGCTTGGTGATCGCCTCGGTCAGCAGGCCGCCCTGGTCGAAGCCGACGTAGCCGGGAGGCGCACCGATCAGGCGCGAGACGGTATGGCGCTCCATGTACTCGGACATGTCGAAGCGCACCAGTTCGATGCCCATGGCCTTGGCCAGCTGGCGCGCCGCCTCGGTCTTGCCGACGCCGGTCGGCCCGGCGAAGAGGAAGGAGCCCACCGGCTTGTCCGGCGCCTTGAGGCCGGCGCGGGATAGTTTGATGGCGGTGGAGAGCGAGTCGATCGCCGCATCCTGACCGAACACCGTCAGCTTGAGGTCGCGCTCCAGATTGCGCAGCAGCTCCTTGTCCGAGCTGCTGACGTGCTTCGGTGGAATCCGCGCGATCTTGGCGACGATGTCCTCGACCTGAGCCACGTCGATGCGCTTGGCCCGTTTGTCTTCCGGCTGCAGGCGCTGATAGGCACCCGCCTCGTCGATCACGTCGATGGCCTTGTCCGGCATATGGCGGTCGTTGATGTAGCGCGCCGCCAGTTCCGCAGCGGCGCGCAAGGCCTCGTCGCTGTATTCGATGTGGTGGTGCTGTTCGAAGCGGGTCTTGAGTCCCTTGAGGATGCCCACCGTGTCCTCGACGGACGGTTCGGTGACGTCCACCTTCTGGAAACGCCTTGCCAGGGCACGATCCTTCTCGAAGATACCGCGGAACTCCTGGAAGGTGGTGGAGCCGATGCAGCGGATCTCGCCCGAAGACAACAGCGGCTTGAGCAGGTTGGAGGCATCCATCACGCCACCCGAGGCCGCGCCGGCACCGATGATGGTGTGGATCTCGTCGATGAACAGGATGGCGTGCGGGCGCTTGCGCAGCTCGTTGAGCAATGCCTTGAAGCGCTTCTCGAAATCGCCGCGGTACTTGGTGCCCGCCAGCAGAGCGCCGAGGTCGAGGGAATACACCACGCTCTCGGAAAGCAGATCGGGGACCTGACCGTCGACAATGCGCTTGGCCAGCCCTTCGGCGATGGCGGTCTTGCCGACACCGGCCTCGCCCACCAGCAATGGGTTGTTCTTGCGGCGGCGCGCCAGGATCTGCGCCACGCGCTCGACCTCGTGCTCGCGACCGACCAGCGGGTCGATCCGACCGAGACGGGACAGTTCGTTGAGGTTGCTGGCATAGGCATCGAGCGGATTGCTCGAGGCCGAAGACTCGCCGCCTTCGTCGTCCTGCATCTCCTGCTCGTTTTCGTGGTGATCGGCATGGCCCGGCACCTTGGAGATGCCGTGGGCGATGTAGTTGACCACGTCGATGCGGGCGACGCTCTGCTGCTTGAGCAGGAACACCGCCTGGCTCTCCTGCTCGCTGAAGATGGCCACCAGCACGTTGGCACCGGTGACTTCGCGCTTGCCCGAACTCTGCACGTGGAACACCGCACGCTGCAGCACGCGCTGGAAGCCCAGGGTCGGCTGGGTCTCGCGCTCTTCGTCGTGCTGCGGGATCAGAGGCGTGGTGGAGTCGATGAACTCCTGCAGATCATGCCGGAGCTTGTCCAGATTGGCGCCGCAGGCGCGCAGCACGGTGGCGGCCGCCTCGTTGTCCAGCAGGGCAAGAAGGAGGTGCTCGACCGTCATGAATTCATGGCGCTTGGCACGTGCCTCCTTGAAGGCCAGATTGAGGGTGACTTCCAGCTCTCGATTCAACATAGCTTCACCTCTTCCCCAAGCGGGACGGCGTCAACCGTCCTTTTCTATCTCACAGAGTAGCGGATGCTGGCTTTCCCGGGCGTACTGGTTGACCTGCATCGCCTTGGTCTCCGCGATATCGCGGGTGAACAACCCGCATACTGCCTTTCCTTCGGTATGGACAGTAAGCATGACCTTGGTGGCCATCTCTCGGTTCATACCGAAGAACACTTCCAGTACTTCGACAACGAAATCCATCGGAGTGTAATCGTCGTTGAACATCAGCACCTTGTACATGGGTGGGGCCTGCAGCGCCGGTTTCGACTCCTGCACGGCCAGGCCGTTCGAATCGTCCTCGTATTCGTCGGGTCGATCCTGATGGGATGTTAGTTGAATCTGGCTGCGTGGATGCATGCTGAACTAAAGGTGTCGCGACCGGTCGGAGAGTGGAGCCAGGGGGAGTATGACCGGCTTCTCAGCCGGCCGACCTGGCACCTTGACTAAAGGCAAAACGGTGTTACAAACAGTCAATACCCATGCGGGTATCGGGGTTCCGCGGCTAGCGCCCAAACGGCTGAAGTCGGACGTGGAGCTGAAGTGGATGATACTCCAGTGATGGAGTCCTTTGCAGAGGGATGTCAGCATGCTCAGCGGTAAGGTCAAGTGGTTCAACAACGCCAAGGGCTACGGGTTTATCGTGGCCGACGGCCGAGATGAGGACCTGTTCGCCCATTATTCGGCTATCCAGATGGACGGCTACAAGACGCTCAAGGCCGGCCAGGCGGTCAAGTTCGATATTCTGCAGGGCCCGAAGGGGCTGCATGCCGTGAATATCAGCTCGATTCTGGCGCCCGGTGAATCCCCGGCCACCGTCAGCGCGCCGCAAAGCACCCCGGTAGAAGCCTGAAACAAGGCGACCGCCCAGCCCCATCGCCGGCCAGCGATGGGGTTTCGGGCCCCTGCACAACGCCCCCGTCTTCCTGTTGCGCCCTGGCAACACAGCGACATGGCCTCCGGCGCCGATATCTCCCCTCCTTCGCAAACTTCCCGGGCATCAGCTCGCGAAATACCCGGCAATAACCTCTGATCGGCGTCAATTGTCGAAAACAGTGCACGTCCGTACACTTCGCCACCCTCTTCCTCCCGGTGGCTGTCTCGATGCTTTTCCTCGCTCGCATGTTGTTGATGGGGCTGCACTTCGTGTTGGCCGGCGTACTGGGCCTGCTGCTCGGCTTGTGCCGACCGTTCAACCCGGACAACAGCCGTCTCTGCGCGCGCCTGTATTCACTGCCGGCCCTGTGCATGCTGCGACTCAAGCTCAAGACGGAAGTGAAAAGCCTGTTCGGCCAGGACCGCCCATGCGTGGTGATCGCCAACCACCAGTCCAACTACGACCTCTACGTCCTCGGCCGCGTCGTGCCGCCGCGCACCGTCAGCATTGGCAAGAAGAGCCTGAAGTGGATCCCGTTCTTCGGCCAACTCTACTGGCTCGCCGGCAACGTGCTGATCGACCGGGGCAACGGCCGCAAGGCCAAGCGGGCCATGATGGAAACCACCGAGACGCTACAGAAGCACGACACCTCCATCTGGGTCTTTCCCGAGGGCACCCGCAACCAGGGCGATGGCCTGTTGCCGTTTAAGAAAGGTGCCTTCCAGATGGCCATCGCCGCCGGGGTACCGATCATTCCGGTGTGCGTCAGCACCTACGCCGGCCGCCTGAAGCTCAACAACTGGAGCAGCGGCAAGGTGCTGATCCGCTCACTGCCGGCCATTCCCACCCTGGGCCTGACCCTGGAGGATCTGCCGAACCTGATGGAGCGCTGCCAGCAACTGATGCGCGAGTGCATCGAGCAACTGGACCAGCAACTGGCCCGCGCCTGACCGCGCCCCTGCAGCGACCGGGCGGCTGGGTTAAGCTGCCTCATCGCCATGCAGAGGACTATCCATGGGTCAGGTCGTTGCCGCAGCCGCCTACACCAAGGGCAAGAAAGTCGCCGATATCGCCATTGAGGAAGGCCGCCAGTGGGCCTCCAAACCTGGCCATTTCGTCTGGATCGGCCTACGCGACCCCGACAGCACCCAGCTCACCGCACTCCAGCAGCAGTTCGACCTGCACGAACTGGCCATGGAGGACGCCCTCGCCCAGCACACCCGGCCCAAGCTGGAGACCTTCGGCGACGCGCTGTTCATGGTGCTCTACTCGCCGATCCAGCGCGAAGGCCGCATCGAGTTCGTCGAGACCCAGCTGTTCGCCGGCAAGGGCTATGTGATCAGCGCCCGCTACGGCGACTCCGCGCCCTACTCCACCGTGCGCCAGCGCTGCGAAGCGCGCCCGCTGCTGCTGGAGCATGGCGAGGACTTCGTACTCTACGCCCTGCTCAGCTTCGTGATCGAGAACTACCGTCCCCTGCTCGACAGCGCCCACGCGGAGCTGGAAGACATCGAGCAGACGGTGCTGAACTGCCCGCTGGAGCAGGCCGACGTGGAGCGCATCCACGGCCTGCGGCGCAACCTGCTGCGCCTGCGCCGCCAGGTGGCGCCGCTGTCGGAGATCTGCCAGGAGCTGCAGCAGCTCGACTTCCCTTTCATCGACAAGCACATGCGGCCGTACTTCCGCGACATCGCGATTCACGTCAATCGGCTGATGGAAGACCTCACCGGCCTGCGCGAGATGGCCGACCACGCCATTGAGATCGGCCTGCTACTGGAGTCCTCGCGGCAGAGCCTGACCCAGCGCAAGTTCGCCGCCTGGGCGGCGATCCTGGCGTTCCCGACGGCGGTGGCGGGCATCTACGGCATGAACTTCCAGTACATGCCGGAGCTGACCTGGCACTACGGCTACTTCGGCGTGCTCGGCTTCGTCGGCCTCGGCTGCGCCGGCCTGTTCGCCAATTTCAAGCGGATGGGCTGGCTGTAGCAGTCAGGCGGCCCCGGCCGCCTTTCCCTGGGCGACGAAGCGCATCATCCACTCGGCCACGGCGGTGCCCTGGTGGTCGTGGGCCAGGCTCTCCACCGCCTTGCGGTAGGCCGGCTCGCCGATGCAGTGCTGGCGGATGTCCAGCAGCGCGCGGGAGTAGTCGTGGATGAACTCCGGATGGCCCTGGAAGCACAGCACCTGGTCCTCAATGCAATAGGCGGCCACCGGGCAGAACTCGCTGGAGGCCAGCAGCGTCGCCTTTTCCGGCAGCGCGGTGACCTGGTCCTGGTGGCTGATGAGCAGAGTCAACTGCTCAAGAGCGGGACTCATCCACGGCACCTGCTGCTTCAGTTCGTAATGGTGGATGCCCACGCCCCAACCCTGGGTCGCCCGCTCGGCGCGGCCGCCCAGCAGCAGCGCCAGCAACTGGTGGCCGAAGCAGATGCCGAGCAGCTTGTCGCCGCTCTCGTAGCGCTGCAGCAGGTAGGTCTTGAGGACGCCTATCCACGGATCGCTGCCGAACGAATCCGCCTTGCTGCCGGTCACCAGATAGGCGTCGTAGCGCTCCCCGTCGGCCGGGTAGTCGCCCTGCACCACGTTGAACACCTCGAAGGACGCCGCCAGCGGCTGCTTGGCGAACAACCGCTCGAACATGCGGCCGTAGCCCTGGTATTGGTCGATCAGTTCGGGGCGGAGTACATCGGTTTCCAGAATGCAGATACGCAGTGACATGGAGCGGATCACCTGAGACGGCAGGGAGGGAGAAGGAAGCGGCTAGCGTGCATCGAAGCGCCCCTGGAACGCAACAGCCACGGGGCCTCGCCGGACCGGCAACATCACCGTCCTCGATACCTACCATGCCCACCATTCACTTCTGTCGATGAAACGGCTCGGCAAAGATGCAAGCGTTCCCGATCACCTCAACAGGAGAGATTCATGAGCAGCTTCGCCGCCATCGCCAGCCTGATCGCCGCCTCCGCCTTCCGCAGCGTGCCGGTTACCCCACAACAGCCACAACAGGCCCATCCCCGCCAACAAGTCACTGGCGATTAGCCCTAGGGAGGAACCGTCATGTCCATCACCGAAGCCTTCGCGAACACCAGCAGCTACGGCGTCACCTACGTCAGCCTCGGCGACACCGGCCTGCAGTTCGAGTCCGAAGCCACCATCCACCTGGAAGATGGCAGCCTGCTGACCCTGCACATGCCCACCCGGCAGCATGAGAAAATGGCTATTCACGACGTGATCTGCCTGCAGAAGGGTCTGTGCCTGGCGGCTTGAACGGGCTTGCCCATCACGGCGCCAGGAGTCGGCCCGCCAGCTCGTCACCGAGATGGCGGACCAGGATTCGCCGCCAAGAGCCGTCCGCCTGCATGTCCGCGAATGCCTGCTGCATCTGCCCGGCCAGCGATGGGGCGTCCCTGAGCACCGGGCTGCCGGCGATGAAGCTGCGGTTCGTGCTCACCGGCAAGCCGGAGATCAGCGCGCGCTCGTCGTAGCCGAGCTGCCGCCACAGGTAGCGCACGCGCAGGTCTATCTCGTACCAGGCCAGCACCCGGCCGCCGTGCAGCATGCGCGCGGCCTGCTCGGGGTCCGTCACTTCCACCACCGACTGCCCTTCTTGTCGCAGGGACAATGCTTCCTGGGCCCTGGGCGTGCCGCCCATCACCACCAGCGGACCCGCTTCCAGTGCCTCGGCAAGGGTATCGAAGCGCTGGCGCTTGCTCGCCAGCACGTAGGACGTGGGCAGCACGCCCAGCAGCCAGACGAAGCCCGCTTCACGCTCCGCCGTGCGCCCCAGGTTGAGCACGATGCCGCGCGGATCGTTGGCCACCGCCAGCTGCACCCGCTTCCAGGGCACGCAATGGAAGCGGCATTCGCGCTGCAGACGCCGGCACAGCTCGCTCATCAGGTCGCCGTACACGCCACGGTCGGCGGGATCGTCATCGGCGAAGGGCATCTGCCCCTGGCCGATATAGACATTGAGCGCTTCGTCGGCCGCGGCAAAGGTGGCGGATGCCAGCAGGCCTGCCAGCAACACCGTTCTGATCGCCTTTCGCGTGCTCACGCGCTGCTGCACTCCCACCGACGCTTGCCGGCACGATGACAGAAAGCCCCCGAAAAGCAAAACCGGCCACGTGGGCCGGTTCGCTCGTTGCCAGGTGCGATCAGAAGCGCTCGCCCGTGGCCGCCTTCTCCAGCAGCAGGGCCGGCGGCAGGAAGCGCTCGCCGTACTGCTCGGCCAGGTACTGGGCGCGGGCGACGAAGTCGCGCACGCCGTACTGATTGATGAACTGCAGCGCCCCGCCGGTCCAGGCGGCGAAACCAATGCCGAAGATCGAACCGACGTTGGCGTCGGCCACCGACTTCAGCACGCCCTCCTCCAGGCAACGCACGGTCTCGATGGCCTGGATGAACAGGATGCGGTCGCGCACGTCCTCCTGGGAGATCTGCGCATCCGCCTTCTCGAAGTGCGCCTTGAGTTCCGGCCACAGGTGCTTCTTGCCACCCTGCGGGTAGTCGTAGAAGCCGCCGCCGGCCGCCTTGCCCGGGCGCTTGTACTCGTGGAGCATCAGTTCGATCACCCTGAACGCCGGGTGCTCGGGCAGGCTGCGGCCTTCGGCGGCGAGATCGGCCACGGTCTGCTTGCGGATGTGCTCCATCAGGCTCATCGACACTTCGTCGCTGATCGCCAGCGGCCCCACCGGCATGCCGGCCTTGCGCGCCTCGTTCTCGATCATCGCCGCGCTCACGCCTTCGCCGAGCATGGCGATGCCCTCGTTGGTGAAGGTGCCGAACACCCGCGAGGTGAAGAAGCCACGGCTGTCCTCGACCACGATCGGGGTCTTCTTGATCTGCAGCACATAGTCGAAGCCGCGCGCCAGGGTCTCGTCGCTGGTCTTCTCGCCGCGGATGATCTCCACCAGCGGCATCTTGTCCACCGGGCTGAAGAAGTGCAGGCCGATGAACCTGTCCTGCTTCTGCACCGCGCTGGCCAGGCCGGTGATGGGCAGGGTCGAGGTGTTGGAGGCGATCACCGCGTCGGGCAGCGCCGCGGTCTCGGCGGCGGCGGTGACCTTGCCCTTCAGCGCACGGTCCTCGAACACCGCCTCGATGATCAGGTCGCAGCCGTCGAAGTCCGCCTCGCTGGCGGACGGCGTGATGCGGGCGAGGAAGGCGTCGCGCTTCTCGGCCGTCATCTGGCCGCGGGCGACCTTCTTCTCCAGCAGGTTGGCCGAGTAGGCCTTGCCCTTCTCCGCCGCTTCGATGGACACGTCCTTGAGCACCACCTCGATGCCGGCCGCCGCCGAGACGTAGGCGATGCCCGCGCCCATCATGCCGGCGCCGAGCACGCCGACCTTCCGGGTCACGTAGCGCGGCACGCCCTGCGGGCGCGACTTGCCGGCGTTGATCTCGTTGAGCTGGAACCAGAAGGTGCCGATCATGTTCTTCGCCACCTGGCCGGTGGTCAGCTCGGTGAAGTAGCGCGCCTCGATCAATTGCGCGGTGTCGAAGTCGACCTGGGCACCCTCGACGGCGGCGCACATGATCTTCTCCGGCGCCGGGAAGCAGCCCTTGGTCTTGTCGCGCAGCACGCTCGGCGCGATGGCCAGCATCTGCGCCACGGCCGGCGTGCTCGGCGTGCCGCCGGGAATCTTGTAGCCCTTCACGTCCCACGGCTGCACGGCAGCCGGGTTGGCGAGAATCCAGGCGCGGGCCTTGGCCAGCATGTCCTCGCGTCTATCGGCCAGCTGGTGGATCAGGCCGGCCTTGAGCGCGGCGTCCGGGCGCACCTTCTTGCCTTCGGCCAGGTACGGCAGCGCCTTCTCCAGGCCGAGCAGGCGCACCATGCGCACCACCCCGCCACCACCCGGCAGCAGGCCGAGGGTGACCTCCGGCAGGCCCAGCTGCACGTGGCTTTCGTCGATGGCGATGCGGTGGTGGCAGGCCAGGCAGATTTCCCAGCCGCCGCCCAGGGCGGCACCGTTGATGGCGGCCACCACCGGCTTGCCCAGGGTCTCCAGCCGGCGCAGCTGGCCCTTGAGCACCAGGATGCCTTCGTAGAACTGCTGCGCCTCGGCCCTGGTGACCTTGATCAGCTCGTTGAGATCGCCGCCGGCGAAGAAGGTCTTCTTCGCCGAGGCGACGATCACCCCGGCGATGGAGTCCTTCTCGGCCTCCAGGCGGTCGATGGTGGCGGCCATGGCCTCGCGATACACACCGTTCATGGTATTGGCACTCTGGCCGGGCATGTCCATGGTCAGGACGACGATGTTGTCCGAACCCTTTTCGTAACGGATGGCGTCAGTCATTTTCTGATTCCTTGCTGCGTAGGGCGGGTGGAACCCGCGTCTGCTTGATGTGCGCGGGTTGCGCCCGCCCTACCGGTCAAATGCGTTCGATGATGGTGGCTATACCCATGCCGCCGCCCACGCAGAGGGTGGCTAGGCCGTAACGCAGCCCGCGCTTCTCCAGCTCGTCGAGCAGGGTGCCTAGGATGGCGCAGCCGGTGGCGCCCAGCGGGTGGCCCATGGCGATGGAGCCGCCATTGACGTTGACCTTGTCCTCGGAGACGCCCATGTCCTTCATGAACTTCATGACGACAGAGGCGAAGGCCTCGTTGACCTCGAACAGGTCGATGTCCTCCACCGACAGGCCGGCCTTGGCCAGGGCCTTGCGGGTGGCCGGCGCCGGGCCGGTGAGCATGATGGTCGGGTCGGTGCTGGTCACCGCCGTGGCGACGATGCGCGCGCGGGGCTTGAGACCCAGCTCCTTGCCCTTGGCTTCGGAGCCGATCAGCATCAGCGCCGCGCCGTCGACGATGCCGGAGCTGTTGCCAGGGGTGTGCACATGCTCGATGCGCTCGACGTGACTGTATACGCGCAGCGCGGTGGCATCGAAGCCCATCTGGCCCATCATCTCGAAGCTCGGCTTGAGCTTGCCCAGGCCTTCCAGGGTGGAGTCGCCACGGATGAATTCGTCATGGTCGAGGATGACGATGCCGTTCTGGTCGGTCACCGGCACCAGGGATTTCCCGAACGAGCCGTCGGCGCTGGCACGCGCGGCCTTCTGCTGGGAGCGCAAGGCGAAACTGTCGACGTCTGCGCGCGAGAAGCCTTCCAGGGTGGCGATCAGGTCGGCGCCGATGCCCTGGGGCACGAAGTTGGAGTGGATGTTGGTTTCCGGGTCCATCACCCAGGCGCCGCCGTCGGAGCCCATGGGCACGCGGGACATGGATTCCACGCCGCCAACCACCACCAGATCCTCGAAACCGGAGCGCACCTTCATCGCGCCCATGTTGACCGCTTCCAGGCCCGAGGCGCAGAAGCGGTTGAGCTGCACGCCGGCGACGCTCACGTCCCAGTCGGCGACCATGGCCGCGGTCTTGGCAATGTCGGCGCCCTGGTCGCCCACCGGGGTCACGCAGCCGAGCACGATGTCATCGACCTGGCGGGTGTCCAGGCCGTTGCGCTCCTGCAGCGCCCGCAGCAGGCCGGCCACCAGGCTGACGGGTTTGACGCTGTACAGCGCGCCGTCCTTCTTGCCCTTGCCGCGCGGGGTGCGCACGGCGTCGAAAATGAATGCTTCGGTCATGACGTCCTCGGTTCATGGCAGCGGCGGTTGCCGGGTCGCCCTACCATAAATCCGCGCCGGTCAGACTCAATGACCGATGCGCTCAGGGCCGTTGACCATTGGGCTCAGACGAATGGTCGCCCCACCGTCGTAGCGACTGTGGGCCGTCTCGACCTGTCTGGCACGGGGCACCGCGCCGCCCACCAATCCCGACCGATAACCTCGGGTCTTCAAGCATGATGGCTCTAGAAACCAACCGATCTAAGAAGCCGGTGACCCGGCCCCTAGGATTAAGCATGCAAGGTGTCGCTTCCGGGGTATTTGCCGGGGCGGCTTTTCCATCCGTGCCACGGCGCGGGCCGGCTCCGCGAAGCGCTGCGGAAAGCTGACCGGCCACGACGCCAACAAGAAGAAAGGCAGTCGCGTCATGTTCAAACACGCCAAGTACCGGCAGGCGAGCCTCATCGTCCTGGCCACTACCGTCATCCTGATCCTGCCCAACGTTACCCGCCTGGTCAGTTGATCGTCTCTTCCACGCCGCGCCCCGGTGCCGTAGCGCCCGGGGCGTGGAACAACCCTCTCCCGCCGTGCTGTGCTAGCGTGGAGGCCCGTACTATCGAGGCCACGCCATGCGCCACCTGCTGCTCGTATTGAGCCTTTGCCTTCCGCTCGCCGCCCAGGCCGGCGAGATCGACCGGGCCGCCGCCCTGCAGGCCCTGGAGCGGCCCGATGCCGTGCTGATCGATGTGCGTACCCAGGAAGAATTCGCCACTGGCGCGCTGCCCGGAGCCACCCTGATCCCCCATGACCAGATCGGCGCGCGCATCGCCCAGCTCGTGCCAGACAAGGACACCCCCGTGGTGCTCTACTGCCGCAGCGGCCGCCGTTCCGGCATCGCCCAGGACCAGCTGCAGGCGCTCGGCTATCGCCAGGTGATCAACGCCGGCGGCTACGACTCGCTGCAACCCGCGCTCGGCGGGGATTGAGGCGATGCGCCACATCGCCGCCCTGCTCGCCGCATTGCTGACCGGTACCGCAGGCGCCGCCGAACTCACCCTGGAATTGCCCCAGGGCAGCCGTAGCTGGAACAGCGAACAGCTGCTCGCCCATCCCGAAGCACAGGACATCGAGATCGAGGCCGACGTGGCCTACAAGCGCACCATGCGCTACCGCGCGGTTCCCTTGGCCGAACTGCTGCAGGGCGTGCAACCCGGCGACCACCTGCAGGCCGTGGCCCTGGACGGCTTCGCCGCCGAACTACCCGCCGCCCCGCTGCTGTCGCGCCAGGGCGCCCGCGCCTGGCTGGCCGTGGAAGACCCGACCCGTCCCTGGCCTGGGCTGTCCCGAAACAAGCCCAGCGCCGGTCCCTTCTATCTGGTGTGGCAGCAACCGGAAGCGGCACAGATCGGCCCCGAGCAGTGGCCCTTCCAGGTCGTCCGCCTGCGCCTGCTGGCGCCGGTGGCGCAGCGCTTCCCCGCCCTGCTGCCGGCCGCCGATGCCAGCGCCGAGGTGCGGGAGGGCTTCGCCCAGTTCCAGAAGAACTGCCTGGCCTGCCATCGCCTGAACGGCGCCGGGGACTCTCAGTTCGGGCCCGACCTGAACCTGCCGCACAACCCGACCGAATATTTCAGCGGGGACTTCCTGCGGCGCTACATCCGCGATCCCCAGAGCCTGAGGCATTGGCCCCAGGGACGGATGCCGGGGTTCGGCGAAGACGCCCTGAGCGACGCGCAGCTGCAGGCGCTGATCAGCTACCTGTCGCACATGGCGGCCAGGAAGGCCGCGCACTGAGGGGAATCAGGCGCCGAGGACCCTGCCCAACACCGCGCGCACCTTGTCGATACCGCGTGCCAGCTCCGCCTCGATCCTGGCCATGGTGATGACGCCGCTGGACTTGCCGGCCGCCGGGTTGACCACCAGCGCCAGGCAGGCGTAGGGCAGCTCCAGTTCCCGTGCCAGCGCCGCCTCGGGCATGCCGGTCATACCAACGATGTCGCAGCCGTCGCGCTCCATGCGGGCGATCTCCGCCGCCGTCTCCAGGCGCGGCCCCTGGGTGGCACCATACACACCGTAGCTGCTGTGCGGGTAGCCGAGCGCCTGCAGCGCGGCGATCAAGCGGCCACGCAGCGCCTCGTCGTAGGGGTGGCTGAAATCGATATGGGTGACATGCTCGATGTCGCCCTCGAAGAAGGTGTGCGCCCTGCCCCATGTGTAATCGATCACCTGATGAGCCACGCACAGGTGGCCGCTGCCCATGGCCGCGTGGATGCCGCCCACCGCGTTCACCGCGAGAATGACCTCGGCGCCGGCCTGCTTGAGCGCCCAGAGGTTGGCGCGGTAGTTCACCTGGTGCGGCGGAATGCGGTGCGGGTGGCCATGGCGGGCAAGGAACAGCACCTCGCGACCAGCGTACTCGCCGCACAGCACCGGAGCGGAGGGCGCGCCATAAGGCGTGTCGAAGTTCTGCACCTGTCTGAGAACCAGGCCTTCCAGCTGGGTCAGGCCGGTGCCGCCGATGATGGCGTAGGTGGTCATGTGGCCTGCTCCATCAATCGATCAGCTGCGCCGCGCGCAGGGCCGCGATGGCCTGCAGCCAGCGCGGCTGCTCGCGATAGTCAGTGCGGGCGAAACCACGACCACGCATGCGCGCCAGCCCCTTCGGCGGCTGTACCTTGAGCCGCTGCAAAGCGCCCAGGGCCAGCTCGGCGGAGGCGCGGTCGTTGCACACCAGACCCATGTCGCAGCCGGCGCTCAGCGCCGCCTCGATACGGCTGGCGGCGTCACCCACCACATGGGCGCCGGCCATGGACAGGTCGTCGCTGAAGATCACCCCGTCGAAGCCCAGCTCGCCGCGCAGGATGTCCTGCAGCCAGCGCCTCGAGAAACCGGCCGGGCCGGCGTCCACCTGCGGGTAGATGACATGGGCCGGCATCACTGCCGCCAGCTGTCGGCCCAGGCGCTGGAACGGGATCAGATCCTTGGCGCGGATTTCTTCCAGGCTGCGCTCATCCACCGGGATGGCCACGTGGGAGTCGGCCTCGGCCCAGCCGTGGCCGGGGAAATGCTTGCCGGTGGCAGACATGCCCGCGGCGTCCATCCCGCGGATGAAGGCACCGGCCAGACGGGTCGCCAGCTCGGCATCGCCCTCGAAGCTGCGGCTGCCGACCACCGCGCTGCGCTGATGGTCCAGGTCCAGCACCGGGGCGAAGCTCAGGTCCAGGCCCACGGCCAGCACTTCGGTCGCCATCAGCCAGCCGCAGTGCTCGGCCAGTTGCTCGGCATTGTCGTTGTCGGCCAGGGCACGCATGGCCGGCAGGCGCACGAAACCGTTGCGCAGGCGCTGCACGCGGCCGCCTTCCTGGTCCACCGCCAGCAGCAGGTCCGGGCGCACGGCGCGGATGGAAGCGCACAGCTCGCGTACCTGGCGCGGGTCTTCGATGTTGCGGGCGAACAGGATCAGGCCGCCCACCTCGGGCTGGCGCAGAATCCGGCGGTCCTCGGCGGTCAGCCAGGTGCCTTGGATGTCCAGCATCAGGGAACCAAACAGGGTCGTCACAAGGGAATCCTCAAGCGAGATCGGTCGTCGCCCACTGCGGGCACGGCGCCTCGTCGATCATCACCGCGCAATGCGGCGGTACGTGGAGGTATAGGTCCAGCAGGTCGGCGTTGCGCAGGCGCACACAGCCGTGGGAGAGCGGCACGCCCATGGGCTGGGTGTCCGGCGTGCCGTGCAGGTAAATGTAGCGGCGGAAGGTGTCGACCTGGCCCAGGCGGTTGATACCGCGCTCGCAGCCGCTGAGCCAGAGGATGCGGGTGAGAATCCAGTCGCGGCCGGGGAATTGCACATCCAATGCCTCGGACCAGACTTCGCCGGTCCAGCGCCGCCCGCGCAGCACCGCGCCCAGGGGCAGGCCGTCGCCGATCTTCGCCCGCACCTGATGCCGGCCACGGGGCGTGCAGTTGGAACCGCCGAGTTCGCCGGGCCCGTTGAGGGCGGTGGAGACGGGCAGGCGCACGACCAGTTGCCCGTCGGCAAAGCCGTACAGGCGCTGGTCGGCGATGGAGATATGCAGGAAGTCGAGCGGGCGCATGGGCCGCTAGCTTAGCCCATCGCTCCGCTCGGGCACAGCGTCAGAGCGCCTTGGCGGCGACCTGCGACTTGGTCCGCGGCTTGAACTGGGCGGTGGCGAGCACGTCGTCGCTGACCCCACTCTCGGCACGCATGCCGGCGGCGAGGAACGGGACCATCAGGCGCATCACCTGCTCGATGGAGGTATCCACGCCAAAATCGTTCTCGGCGATGGCGCGCAGCGCCTTGATCCCGGACATGCTGAACGCCGCGGCACCCAGCATGAAGTGCACGCGCCAGAAGATTTCCAGCGGCGGCAGCCTGGGCGCGGCCTCGTTGAGCAGCAGCATGTAGCGGCGAAACACCTTGCCGTACACCTCCTCCAGATACTTGCGCAGATGACCCTGGCTCTGGCTGAAGGCCAGGCCGAGCAGACGCATGAAGATGGAGAGGTCGTTACCGCTGCGCGGCTTCACCGCCAGGGCCTGCTCCACGAGCATTTCCAGCAGATCTTCGAGACTGGCCTTGGCGTCCGGCTTGGCGAGGCGGCGGTCCAGTTCGCGCTCCAGGCTGATGCAGAACGGCCCGAGGAAGCGGGAGAACACCGCCTGGATCAGCGCCTTCTTGGAGCCGAAGTGATAGTTCACAGCAGCCAGGTTGACTCCGGCCTTGCTGGTGATCAGACGTAGCGAGGTCTCGGCGAAGCCCTTCTCCGCGAACAGCTGTTCCGCGGCATCCAGTATGCGCTCGACAGTTTCCGATTGAGCCATGAGATATACACCTGACAAACACTTGTTTGAAACATACGTTTCAGCTTGTGGGCCTGTCAAGCGGGACGGTGACTTTCATGGCTGATCGGTCAGGCATTTAACCATAGCCGAATGAAGGTAAATGTCGGCGCGCTCCGCCAGGCGGCATGAATGACCCTCCAACCGCAACGCAAAGAAAGATTGCCAGCGCCGAATCACTGTATATAATCACAGCAACTGTATAAACAGACAGACCGCCCGCATGCTCAAACTGACGCCGCGACAATCCGAAATCCTCGCCTTCATCAAGCGCTGCCTGGAAGACAACGGCTACCCGCCGACCCGGGCCGAGATCGCGCAGGAACTGGGCTTCAAGTCCCCCAACGCCGCCGAGGAGCACCTCAAGGCGCTGGCCCGCAAGGGCGCGATCGAGATGACGCCCGGCGCCTCGCGCGGCATCCGCATCCCCGGCTTCGAGCCGGCCGCCGCGGAAGAGGAAGGCCTGCCGGTGATCGGCCGGGTCGCAGCCGGCGCCCCCATCCTCGCCCAGCAGAACGTGGAAGATTCCTGCAAGATCAATCCGGAGTTCTTCCATCCCAAGGCCGACTACCTGTTGCGCGTGCGTGGCATGAGCATGAAGGACATCGGCATCCTCGACGGCGACCTGCTGGCCGTGCACACCACCCGCGAGGCCCGCAACGGCCAGGTCGTGGTGGCGCGCATCGACGACGAGGTCACGGTCAAGCGCTTCCAGCGCACCGGCAACAAGGTCCTGCTGATCGCCGAGAACCCCGAGTTCGCCCCCATCGAAGTCAATCTCGAAGAACAGGACCTGGTGATCGAAGGCCTGAGCGTAGGCGTGATCCGCCGCTGAGAACCAAGGAGAGCTTCATGCAGTTCCCGCAGTCGCTGAATACTTCGCAACTCCCGCTGTTCCAGGCCTTCATCGGCAACACCCTGCCGCTGCTCGAAGAGCCCGTGGAGGCGCCCTGGCTCGACGAGCCGGAGCCTTTCAGCGAACTGCGCCTGTCAGGCTCCCTCGGTCATTGCCGGCACCTGCTGGGGCCGGTACTGCGCGAGCTCAGCCGCAATCAGGACGAACGCTGGCTCACCCTGGTCGCCCCACCCTCCTCCATCACCAATGCCTGGCTACGTGGTGCCGGCCTCGACCTGGGTCGCCTGCTGGTACTGCAACCACGTGCCGGCCAGGACGTGCTCGATCTCACGCGCGAGGCATTGCGCCTCGGCCGTAGCCATACCGTGGTGAGCTGGATCGACCTGCAGCCTGGCCAGCGGGCGAGCCTGACCAGCGCCGCGCGCCTGGGCAGTGCGCAGAGTCTGAATATTCGTCTGGATTGATGGGGTGATGCTTCGATAAGAGCCCGCTTGAGGACTCAGTGCAGCACGCGCGGCTGCTCTTCCTGCTCGATCTCGCCTTCGGCCAGCCGGCCGGCCATCTGCACGCCGACGTTGAGCATGGCCTTGGCCACCTCGACGTGATGCCCCTGGAGGAAGGCCTTGGCGTCCGCCGAGAAGTCCAGGGTCACCAGCACTTCCTCATCCTCGGCGCGGCGCAGAATGATGCGGCCGTCGGGCAGTTCGACGATTTCGAGAAAGGAAGTGGACATGTCGGGGTCTCCTGATAGGCCGCCAGTGTAACAGTCCCCACGCGAACGCCCTAGTCCAGCGGTAGGGCATCATGGATGCGCATCACAGAAAGCGCCTGTCGGCAGGCGATGGGCGGCCCCGCTCAGCACTCGCTCAGCGAGCCACGGTAACGCAGCACCAGTTGCTTCAACTGCTGGCGCCAGCTTTCCAGTTCTTCGCGACTCAACGGTTGCGGCTCTTCCTGGACGCTGACCGCAGTGATCAGCGGCAGGGTCGGATCGACCTTTGCGGTCTTCGGCGCCTGGGGTGGCTGGAACAGTTCGGCGTGGGCGGCCAGCAGGCGGGCCAGCCAGCTTTCCGGCTGCTGGGCGATCTCCAGCAATTCGGACAGCTCGGGGCTCGGCGAGGCCTGCAGCGTCTCAGGGTTGAGCAGCAGCTCGACCCGTGGAGCGTTGGCCTCGGCAGTCTTGTAGTAGCCGGCGATCTCGTGGCAGAGACCGAGCACCGCACCGTACAGGTGGAACAGCGCGGCTTCGCGCTCGGCCTGTACCAGCGCCTGGGCGTTTACCGCCTCGCCGGCCTCGGCCTTGCGCAGGCTTTCCAGGGCCAGCCCGGAGAAGAAGATCTTCTGGTTGGTGCGGGTATAGAGTTCGTGGGCCATGGACTGCCTCGCTAGCCGCCGTGCGGATGATCAGGGAGGCGCCCCACCCGGCCGCGGGCGAGGCGCGGACGCTCAGCGCTTGTCTTCCACCTTCCACTTGCCGCCGTCGAAGAAGGCGCGCCAGCCGGTGGGCTTGCCGTCCACCTCGCTCTGCACATACTGCTCCTTGGTCTTGCGGCTGAAACGGATCACCGCCGGACGGCCTTCCGGGTCCTTCTGCGGCGCGTCGAGCAGGAAGTGGTACTTCGGATCGATCTCCTGCTTGTGCGGCACCAGTTCCAGGACCAGCGGCGCACGCGTCTCGCGGTTCCTCGGGAAGCCGCTGGCGGCGAGGAACAGTCCGGAGGCGCCATCGCGCAGGACGTAGGTGTCGTCGACCTTCTCGCACTTCAGCTCGGGCATCTTCACCGCGTCCATCTTCGGCGGCGCCGCCTCGCCGTTCTTGAGCAGCTTGCGGGTGTTCTTGCAGGCCGGGTTGGTGCAGCCGAAGAACTTGCCGAAACGGCCGGTCTTGAGCTGCATCTCGCTGCCGCACTTGTCGCATTCCAGGCTCGGCCCCTCGTAGCCCTTGATGCGGTACTGGCCCTGCTCGATCTCGTAGCCGGCGCAGTCCGGGTTGTTGCCACAGATGTGCAGCTTGCGCGTCTCGTCCAGCAGGTAGGCGTCCATCGCCGTGCTGCAGATCGGGCAGCGGTGCTTGCTACGCAGCACGCGGGACTCGGACTCGCCCTCGTCGTCCGCGGCGATCTCGTCGCCCGGGATCAGGTTGATGGTGGCCTTGCAGCGTTCCTTCGGCGGCAGCGCGTAGCCGGAACAGCCGAGGAACACGCCGGTGGACGCGGTACGGATCATCATCGGTCGGCCGCACTCGCGGCACGGGATGTCGGTCAGGGTCGGCTGGTTGGCACGCATGCCCTTGTCGGCTTCTCCGGCCACTTCCAGCTTCTTCTTGAAGTCGCCGTAGAACTCGTCGAGCAGATGTTTCCAGTCGCGCTCGCCCTGGGCCACGTCGTCGAGATGCTCCTCCATGCCGGCAGTGAAGCCGTAGTCCATGAGGTTGGCGAAGCTCTCGTTGAGACGCTCGGTGACGATGTCACCCATTTTCTCGGCGTAGAAGCGGCGGTTGTGCGTGGTGACGTAGCCGCGCTCCTGGATGGTGGAGATGATCGCCGCGTAGGTGGACGGGCGGCCGATACCGCGCTTCTCCAGCTCCTTGACCAGGCTGGCCTCGGAATAGCGTGCCGGCGGCTTGGTGAAGTGCTGGCTGGGGTCGAGCTTGATCAGCTTGAGCGCATCGCCTTCTTTCATCTCCGGCAACACGTCGTCGTCGCCCGGCTTGCCCTGCTGGGGCAGCACGCGGGTGTAGCCGTCGAACTTGAGGATGCGGCCCCGGGCACGCAGCTCGAAGGTGCCGGCGCCCACGCTGACGCTGGTGGACAGGTATTCTGCCGGCGGCATCTGGCAAGCCACGAACTGGCGCCAGATCAGCTCGTACAGGCGCTCGGCATCGCGCTCCATGCCGGACAGCTGGGTCGGGCGCAGGTTGACGTCGGACGGACGAATGGCCTCGTGCGCCTCCTGGGCGCCCTCCTTACTCGAATAGAAATTCGGCTTGGCCGGCAGGTATTTCTTGCCGAACTCGTCATCGATGAAGCCGCGCACCATGTCGATGGCATCGGCGGACAGGTTGGTCGAGTCGGTACGCATATAGGTGATGTAGCCCGCCTCGTAGAGACGCTGCGCCATCATCATGGTCTTCTTCACGCCGAAACCGAGGCGGTTGCTTGCCGCCTGCTGCAGGGTGGAGGTGATGAACGGGGCGGAGGGCTTGCTCGAGGTCGGCTTGTCCTCGCGCTTGACCACGCTGTAGGCGGAGGCCTTGAGCTTGTCCAGGGCCGCCATGGCCTGGGCCTCGTTGAGCGGCTTGAAGGCCTCGCCGTTCTCGCGAGTGACCTCGAAGCGCACCTTGTCACCCTTGCCGGTGCCGAGGTCGGCGTGCACTTCCCAGTATTCTTCCGGCACGAAGGCGCGGATTTCCTTCTCGCGCTCCACCACCAGCTTCACCGCCACCGACTGCACGCGGCCGGCGGACAGGCCACGGGCGATCTTGGCCCACAGCAGCGGCGAGACCATGTAGCCCACCACGCGATCGAGGAAGCGGCGCGCCTGCTGGGCGTTGACCCGGTTGATGTCCAGCTCGCCGGGCTGGGAGAAGGCCTCCTGGATGGCCTTCTTGGTGATCTCGTTGAACACCACCCGCTTGTAGCGGCTGTCGTCGCCGCCGATGGCCTCGCGCAGGTGCCAGGCGATGGCCTCCCCTTCGCGGTCCAAGTCGGTTGCGAGGTAGATGGTGTCGGCATCCTTGGCCAGGCGGCGCAGTTCCTCGATCACCTTTTCCTTGCCGGGCAGAATCTCGTACTTGGCCTTCCAGCCGTGCTCGGGATCGACACCCATGCGGGTGAACAGCTGACGCTTGGCCTTCTCCTTGGGCGACAGCGCAGGCGCCTCGGCGGCCGCGGCCTTGCCGCGCTTGACCGGCTCCTTGCTGGCACTGGCGGAACCGCTGGTGGGCAGGTCACGAATATGGCCGATGCTCGACTTCACCACAAACTGGTTGCCCAGGTACTTGTTGATGGTCTTGGCCTTGGCCGGGGATTCCACGATGACCAGCGATTTGCCCATGGACTGGAGAATTCCTGAATACGAAAAAGAAGAAATAAGCGGCAGGAGCCTATAAAGGCACCGCTATATATAGTGGCCGTCGAGCCGAGGTCAAGGACGATTGCCTGCCGCCACCTGCTCGAGCAGGCCCGCTTCGGCTTCCACCAAGGCGAAACGCGGGACCGTCTCGCCGTCCAGTTCCACCGTGCCGCGGAACATTTCCAGCGGCCGCACCCACATCCCGAACTCGCCGTAGAGCGCCTGGTAGACCACCAGCCACTCCTCGGTCTCGGAATGCCGAGCGGTGCCGAACACGCGATAGTGCGGCCCCTTGTAGTGACGGTAAAGACCGGGTTGCAGTTGCATGAGATTCTCCCCGAAAAAGCAAAAACCGGGGCACGAGGCCCCGGTCTTCGCATCTGCGAACGTGCTTAGACGCGTTCGAAGATGGTGGTGATGCCCTGGCCGAGGCCCACGCACATGGTGGACACGCCCAGAGTACCGCCGTTCTGCTTCATCACGTTCAGCAGGGTGCCGGAGATACGCGCACCGGAGCAACCGAACGGGTGACCCAGGGCGATGGCGCCGCCGTGCAGGTTGACCTTCTGCTCCATCTTGTCGAGGAGTTTCAGGTCTTTCAGCACCGGCAGGGCCTGGGCGGCGAAGGCTTCGTTCAGCTCGACGAAGTCGATGTCGTCGATGGTCAGACCGGCACGCTTGAGCGCCTTGTTGGTCGACGGAACGGGACCGTAGCCCATGATCGCCGGATCGACACCGGCCACGGCCATGGCGCGAACCACGGCCAGCGGCTGGATGCCCAGGTCCTGGGCGCGCTGGGCGCTCATGACGATCATGCAGGAGGCGCCGTCGGTGATCTGCGAGGAAGTACCCGCGGTCACGGTGCCACCTTTCGGGTTGAACGCCGGCTTCAGCGCGGCCAGGCTCTCGACGGTGGTCTCCGGACGAATGGTTTCGTCGAAGTCGAACACCTTCAGGAAGCCGTTCTCGTCGTAGCCTTGCATCGGGATGATTTCATCCTTGAACTTGCCTTCGACGGTGGCCTTGTGGGCCAGGCGGTGGGAACGCTCACCGAACTGGTCCTGGGCTTCACGGCTGATGCCGTGCATCTTGCCCAGCATTTCGGCGGTCAGGCCCATCATGCCGGACGCCTTGGCGGCGTACAGGGACATGTGCGGGTTCGGGTCGACACCGTGCATCATGCCGACGTGGCCCATGTGCTCCACGCCGCCGACGACAAATACGTCACCGTTGCCGGTCTGGATGGCCTGCACGGCAGTGTGCAGGGCGCTCATGGAGGAACCACACAGGCGGCTGACGGTCTGGCCGGCGCTGGTGTGCGGGATCTGGGTCATCAGCGACGCCATGCGCGCGATGTTCCAGCCCTGCTCCAGGGTCTGGTTGACGCAGCCCCAGATCACGTCTTCCACTTCGGCCGGATCGACCTTGGTGTTGCGCTCCAGGACCTTGCTGATCAGATGGGCCGACATGTCCTCGGCACGGGTGTTGCGGTGCATGCCACCCTTGGAACGACCCATCGGGGTGCGGCCGAAGTCGACAATGACCGCGTCTCTCGGATTCAGGCTCATATTTCTCTCTCGCTCTGTTCGCTGCGCGATTAACCGAAGAACTTCTGGCCCTTGGCGGCCATTTCACGAAGCTTGGCGGTCGGGTGGTACAGGGCGCCCAGGTCGGCGTACTTGTCGGCCAGGGCGACGAACTCGGCTACACCGATGGAATCGATGTAACGCAGGGCACCACCACGGAAGGGCGGGAAGCCGATGCCGTAGATCAGGCCCATGTCGGCCTCGGCTGCGGTCTCGACGATGCCGTCTTCCAGGCAACGAACGGTTTCCAGGCACAGCGGGATCATCATGAAGTTGATGATGTCCTCGTCGGTCAGCTCGCGCTGCTCCTTGACGATCGGCTTGAGGATCTCGTAGGCCTCCGGGTCCTGGACTTTCTTCGGCTTGCCGCGCTTGTCCATTTCGTAGGAGTAGAAACCCTTGCCGTTCTTCTGGCCCAAGCGGTTGGCGTCGTACATCACGTCGACGGCGGTCTTGCCTTCCACGGCCATGCGGTCCGGGAAGCCTTCGGCCATCACGTCACGGCCGTGGTGACCGGTATCGATGCCGACCACGTCGGACAGGTAGGCCGGGCCCATGGGCCAGCCGAACTTCTCCATGATCTTATCGATGCGCACGAAGTCGACGCCGAATTCCAGCAGCTTGGCGAAGCCGCCGAAGTACGGGAACAGCACGCGGTTGACCAGGAAGCCGGGGCAGTCGTTGACCACGATCGGGTTCTTGCCCATCTTCTTGGCGTAGGCCACGGTGGTGGCCACGGCCACTTCGCTGGACTTCTCGCCACGGATCACTTCCACCAGCGGCATCATGTGCACCGGGTTGAAGAAGTGCATGCCGACGAAGTTCTCCGGACGCTTCAGGGCCTGGGCCAGGAAGCTGATGGAGATGGTCGAGGTGTTGGAGGCGATGATCGCGTCTTCCTTCACCTGGCCTTCCACCTCGGCCAGCACGGCGTGCTTGACCTTCGGGTTCTCGACCACGGCCTCGACCACGATGTCGACTTCCTTGAAGTCGCCATAGGACATGGTCGGACGGATGGCGTTGAGCGCCTCGGCCATCTTGGCCGGGGTCATGCGGCCCTTCTCGACGCGCTTGCCGAGCAGCTTGGAGGCCTCGTCCAGACCCATCTGGATACCCTCTTCGCGGATATCCTTCATCAGGATCGGAGTGCCCTTGGACGCGGACTGGTAGGCGATACCGCCACCCATGATGCCGGCGCCGAGCACAGCGGCCAGTTTCACGTCGCGGGCGATCTCGTCGTGCTTCTTGGCCTTCTTCTTCAGTTCCTGGTCATTCAGGAACAGACCGATCAGGCTTTCGGCGACCGAGGTCTTGGCCAGCTTGACGAAGCCGGCGGCCTCGACTTCCAGGGCCTTGTCACGACCGAAGTTGGCGGCTTTCTGGATGGTCTTGATGGCTTCGACCGGAGCCGGGTAGTTCGGACCGGCCTGGCCGGCGACGAAGCCCTTGGCGGTCTCGAAGGCCATCATCTGCTCGATGGCGTTGAGCTTGATCTTTTCCAGCTTGGGCTGACGCTTGGCCTTGTAGTCCAGCTCGCCGGAGATGGCGCGCTTGACCAGGTCCAGGGCGGCATCCTTGAGCTTGTCCGCGGTGACCACGGCGTCGACGGCGCCCACTTTCAGCGCGTCTGCGGCCCGGTTCTCCTTGCCGGAGGCGATCCACTCGATGGCGTTGTCGGTACCGATCACGCGCGGCAGGCGCACGGTGCCGCCGAAGCCCGGGTAGATGCCCAGCTTGACTTCCGGCAGACCGATCTTGGCGGCGTCGGAGGCGACGCGGTAGTCACCGGCCAGGCACATCTCGAAACCACCGCCCAGGGCGATGCCGTTGATGGCGACCACGGTCGGAACCGGCAGGTCTTCGAAATCGCTGAAGATCTTGTTGGCTTCGAGGTTGCCGGCCACCAGTTCTTCGTCGGGCAGCTTGAAGTTGTCGACGAACTCGGTGATGTCCGCGCCGACGATGAACACGTCTTTGCCGCTGGTGACGATGACGCCCTTGATCGAACCGTCTGCCTTGATGGCATCCACGGCCTGACGCAGGTCAGTCAGGGTGAGACGGTTGAACTTGTTAACGGACTCACCCTTGAGGTCGAAATTCAATTCGACGATGCCGCCCTCAAGAGCCTTAACCGTGATGGCTTTACCTTCGTAAATCATCAACTGATCTCCACGGTATGGAAGCTGAACTGTACACATCGGAGCCAACCGGCCGGGGCCGCTCTAGGCATAGGCCGTCGAGCATAGTCCCAATCGATCCGACACACCCGCCGACGCGATAATCGGGCTGGAACGGCGCGGCCTGATGCGGCCCAACGCTCGATTCATACGCCCGTTTGATTTGGGTGGAGGTACATTCAGTGAAAACCAGGCAATTGTCAATTGCCCGTCGCAGGTGCCCCGAATGAGCCAGGCGTCACAGAATGACCGAATACCGTCGCAAAGCCACGACTTGCGCGGAAAGGCTCGCCCTCGACGCCGCACGAACTTTCAGGCGACGGCGGCCAGCAGCTCGGCGATCCTGCGCAGTTCGTCCTCCCCGCCCCGCTCGCCCCAGTAGAGCGCCACCATCTGCGGCCCGGCCTCGACCTTGTAGACGTCGGCGGGCAGGCCCAGCAGGCGCTCCAGCATCGGCGCATCGGCGCAGGGCTCGCGCCACTGGTTGCACCACTGGCCCGGAGCGACCTGCCAGTAGGTCCAGCTGTCGGACCTGCCCGGGCGGCGCCCCCGATGGTACTGGGCGCAGCTGGCCGGCGGCGAGCCAGCCAGCCAGTGCGGCCATTCCTGCTGGCTCAGCTGCATGCCCAGCCCCAGGCGCCGCGCGGCCAGGCGCAGCGCCATCTGCCCGCGCTGGCGCGGCGAGGGGCGCAGCCAGACCAGCGGGCTGAGCGCCGCACCCACCAGCAAAAGCACGATCCACCAGGTCATATCTGTCACGAGAAGCAAAAGCCTGTGTTATGAAGGGAGCAGCACCATACTGCAAGCATGCCCACTCAGTGGAGGAGAACCCAGATGCCCTATCAGCACATCCTGATTGCCGTGGACCTCACCGACGAATGCCATCCGGTGGCCGAGCGCGCGCTGGCCATCGCCGCCAGCAACGGCGCCAAGGTCTCGCTGGTCCACATCGTCGAACCGATGGCCATGGCCTTCGGCGGCGACGTACCGATGGACCTGTCGATGCTGCAGCAACAGCAGTTCGACCAGGCCCGCGAACACCTGGAGACCTTCGCCGGCCGCTATCCGCAGCTGGGCGCGGACCAGCGCCACCTGGCCTATGGCCAGCCGCGCCAGGAAATCCACCGATTGGCCGAGGAACAAGGCTGCGATCTGATCGTGGTGGGCAGCCACGGCCGCCACGGCCTGGCCCTGCTGCTCGGCTCCACCGCCAACGACGTGCTGCACAGCGCGCCGTGCGACGTGCTGGCGGTACGCCTGAAGAAGCCCAAGGAATAGAAACGTTTGCCCGCGGCCCGCTCCGGGTCGCGGGCGCGCCCGGCTATTCGCCGCCGTCGCCGGCGCTCATAACCAGTGGGCGGATCTTCAGCAGCTGCGTCTCCATGGACACCGTGAGGCTCGACGACATGGAGAAGAAGGTGAGGAACGCCTTCAGGTTGGAGTCGCCCTCGCACACGTCGAGAATGCGCTGCCAGAAGGCCTGGTTGACCAGCTGCAGCTGCTGGAACTGCTTGACCAGGCCCTTCAGCTCCCAGTCCGGACGACGCCCCTCGCGGAAGTTGAAGTACTGCCGGGTCAGGTACTGCGAGATGGTGCGCAGGATGAATTCCTGGCTGCTGGCGAACGGCAGGTGGTTGTGCGCCATCGGCCGCAGCTTGCCCAGCACCGGGCAGGCGCTGGTGGCCATGATCACCCCGAGCAGCGAGCGCAGCCCCTCTTCCAGCCCGACCTGCTTGGTGTATTCGCGCTCCGGGGTTCGCACCCAGACATGCGCCCGCTTGACGGCCGGCAGGCCGTGGAAATCCTCGATCACCCGGTGCAGGTCGACCGCCGCCGGGCAGCGGCTGAATTCTTCTTTCCTCAGCGGGCAGTTGCTGCACTGATTGTGTTCCAGACGCGTCCACTTCGGGGTCGTCTCGGCATGCTGGGCATCATACTGACGGTCCAGCTCGATCCTGTAGCTGAACTGATGGTTGTCGTCCAGGGTGATGCGGTACTCGATCGCCATGCAGGTCTCCAGCAGGCTTCAGTCTTCCAGTTCGGCCCAACGCTCCAGTAGCTGGTCCAGTTCTTCTTGTAGGCGCTGCAGGCGCTCCAGCGCGGGCCCGGTGATGGCCGGGGCCTGCTGGTAGAAGGCCGGATCGGCGATCTGCCCTTGCAGTTCCGCGAGCTGGGCCTCCAGGGCGTCGATCTGCCCGGGGATGGCCTCCAGCTCTCGCTGCAGCTTGTAGCTGAGCTTCTTCACGGCCGGAGCCGCGCTAACACTTGTGGCAACTGCCGCCGGCTCCGGTTCCGGAACGCGGGCGGTTTCGGCCTTGGCCGGCCTGGATTCGCCGACACCCAGCAACCGGGGCGAACCGCCCTGGCGCAGCCAGTCCTGGTAGCCGCCGACGTATTCGCGCACCCTGCCCTCGCCTTCGAAGACCAGGGTGCTGGTCACGACGTTGTCGAGGAAGGCCCGGTCGTGGCTGACCATCAGCACGGTGCCGGGGAAATTCAGCAGGACTTCTTCGAGCAGTTCGAGGGTTTCCACGTCCAGGTCGTTGGTCGGCTCGTCCAGCACCAGCAGGTTGGCGGGCTTGCTGAACAGTTTGGCCAGCAAAAGGCGCGCGCGCTCGCCCCCGGACAACGCCTTGACCGGCGTGCGCGCACGCTGCGGACTGAACAGGAAATCCCCCAGATAACTCAGCACGTGACGGTTCTGGCCGTCGATGCTGATGAAGTCGCGCCCCTCCGCGACGTTGTCGATCACCGTCTTTTCCGGCTCCAGCTGATGGCGCAACTGGTCGAAGTACGCCACTTCCAGCCGGGTACCTGCCACTATCGTGCCAGCATTTGGCTGCAGGTCGCCGAGCAGCAGTTTCAGCAGGGTGGTCTTCCCGGTTCCGTTGGCCCCGAGCAGGCCGATGCGGTCGCCGCGCTGCAGCACCAGGGAGAAATCGCTCACCAGCGGTGCTCCCCCTGCGTGCGCAAAACTGACATTTTCCGCCACTATCACCTGCTTGCCGGATTTTTCCCCCGACTCCAGCTGGATGTTCGCCTTGCCCTGGCGTTCGCGGCGCTCGCTGCGCTCCTGGCGCATGGCCTTGAGCGCGCGCACGCGGCCCTCGTTACGGGTACGGCGGGCCTTGATGCCCTGGCGAATCCACACCTCCTCCTGGGCCAGGCGCTTGTCGAACAGCGCGTTGGCGGTTTCCTCGGCGGCCAGTTGCTGCTCCTTGTGCACGAGGAAGCTGGCGTAGTCGCCGTTCCAGTCGATCAGCCCGCCGCGATCCAGTTCGAGGATGCGGGTGGCCAGGTTCTGCAGGAAGGAACGGTCGTGGGTGATGAACAGCACGGCGCCACCGAAGTCCTTCAGCGCCTCTTCCAGCCAGGCGATGGCGCCGATGTCCAGGTGGTTGGTCGGCTCGTCCAGCAGCAGCAGGTCCGGCTCGGAGACCAGCGCCTGGGCCAGCAGCACGCGGCGACGCCAGCCGCCGGACAGTTCGGCCAGGGTCTTGTCCGCCGGCAACTGGAGGCGGCTCAGGGTGCTGTCGACCAGCTGCTGCAGGCGCCAGCCGTCCTTCGCCTCCAGCTCCTGCTGCACGTGCATCAGCTGGTTGAGGTCTTCCTCGCCGTGGATGTTCTGGCTGAGGTGGTGATAGCGGGCAAGCAGCTCGCCGACACCGGCCAGGCCCTCGGCCACCACGTCGAATACGGTCCGTTCGTCGGCCCGTGGCAGTTCCTGCGGCAGCTCGCCGATCTTCAGGGCCGGCGCGCGCCAGATTTCGCCGTCGTCGGGCATCTGGCCGCCCTTGACCAGGCGCAGCATGCTCGACTTACCGGTACCGTTGCGGCCGATGATGCACACCCGCTCGCCCCGGGCGATCTGCCAGGACACCTGGTCCAGCAGGGGCATGGCGCCATAGGCCAGGGAAACGTCGGAGAACTTGAGCAGGGTCATATCGGGCCACCTAAAAAAACAGGCGCGCATTCTAGCCCAGTTAGGCTGGCCCAATGCTGGCGCCTTTGCTGGAGCGTCCTGCGGCATTCTCGCGCAGGGAGCAACAGGCTAAGCTAGGCGCATTTCAGGAAGCTCGCCGCTTCGTTTCGCCTTTATCTGCCCGGATGTGTCATGCGCCGCCCTCTATTCTGTCTGCTTTCCACCTTCCTCTCCTGCACCCTCGGCCTGTCCGCCGTGCAGGCCGCCAGCCTGTCCCAGCAGCGGCAGATGTACGACGAGGCCAAGCGCGCCCTGGCCAAGGGCGACAAGGGCCCCTACCAGCGCTACGCCAGCGCCCTGCGCGACTACCCGCTGGAGCCCTACCTCGCCTATGACGAGCTGACCGCGCGCCTGAAGTGGGCGAGCAACGACGAGATCGAGGCCTTCCTCACCGAGCACGGCGACCTGCCCCAGGCGGGCTGGATGAAGCTGCGCTGGCTGCGCTGGCTGGCCGAGCGCGGCGAATGGCAGATCTTCGCCAACCATTACGACCCCAAGCTCAACTTCACCGAACTGGACTGCCTCTACGGCCAGTACCTGTACAAGCACGGCATGCAAGCCGAAGCGCGCGCCGCGGCGGAGAAGCTGTGGCTGGTCGGCAAGTCCCAGCCCGAGGCCTGCGACACCCTGTTCGGCACCTGGCGCGCCGACGGCCAGCTCACCGAGGAACGGCGCTGGAAGCGCGCCAAGCTGGCGGCCGAGGCGCGCAACTACGGCCTCGCCAGCTACCTGGTGAAAGGCCTGCCGAGCCAAGGCAAGCAGGGCGAGCTGATGATCGAGGCGGCGCAGAAGCCGCAGATCATGAGCCAGACCGCCCGCTTCGCCCCCGCCGACCACTACATGGCCGACGCCGCCGGCCTCGGCCTGCGCCGCCTGGCCCGCCAGGACCCGGAAAAGGCCCTGAGCCTGCTCGAGGTCTATGCGGGCAAGCTGCCGTTCTCCAGCGACGAGAAGGTCGCCATCGCCCGCGAGATCGGCCTGACCCTGGCCAAGCGCTTCGACATCCGCGCCCTGCGGGTCATGGCCCAGTACGACCCGGAACTGCGCGACAACACCGTGTCCGAATGGCGTGCCCGCCTGCTGCTGCGTCATGGCCAGTGGGAAGACGCCTACCAGTTGACCAGCCGCCTGCCGGCGGACCTGGCCACCACCAGCCGCTGGCGCTACTGGCATGCGCGCAGCCTGCAACTGGCCAAGCCCCAGGACCAGCAGGCGATGGCCCTGTACGGCCAGTTGGCCAAGGAGCGCGACTTCTACGGTTTCCTCGCCGCCGACCGCATCCAGGCGCCCTACAGCCTGAACAACCGGCCGATGGCCATCGACCCGCAACTGATGCAGAAGGTGCGCAGCACCGCCGGCATCCGCCGCGCCCTGGAATTCCACGACCGCGGCCAGATCGTCGACGGCCGCCGCGAGTGGTATCACGTCAGCCGCCTCTTCAGCCGCGAGGAACTGGTGGCCCAGGCCAGGCTGGCCTACGACAAGGAGTGGTACTTCCCGGCGATCCGCACCATCAGCCAGGCCCAGTACTGGGATGACCTGGATATCCGCTTCCCCATGGCGCACAAGTCCAGCCTCACCCAGCAGGCCAAGCTGCGCGGCCTGAACTCCAGCTGGGTGTTCGCCATCACCCGCCAGGAAAGCGCGTTCATGGCCGACGCCCGCTCGCCGGTCGGCGCCATGGGCCTGATGCAGCTGATGCCAGGCACCGCCAAGGAGACCGCGCGCAAGTTCGGCATCCCGCTGGCCGATCCGCAGCAGGCGCTGGTGCCGGAGAAGAACATCCAGCTCGGCGCCGCCTACCTGAGCCAGGTGCACGGCCAGTTCAACGGCAACCGGGTGCTCGCCTCCGCCGCCTACAACGCCGGCCCGGGCCGCGTGCGCCAGTGGCTGAGGGGCGCAGACCACCTGGCCTTCGACGTGTGGGTGGAGAACATCCCATTCGACGAGACCCGCCAGTACGTGCAGAACGTGCTGTCCTACTCGGTGATCTACGGCCAGAAGCTCGGCGTGCCGCAGCCGCTGGTGGACTGGCACGAACGCTTCTTCGACGACCAGTGAGCACGACGGGCGCCTTTAGGTAGGGTGCGACGTGCGCACCGGATGCGGACGCCGTGCCCATTGAGGTGCGCACGGCGCACCCTACCAAGCCAAGCCCTATAACCCGAATGCAATCCGGGCTACGGGGTCACTCCAGCACTTTTACCGACATCCCCACGCGCAGCTCGCCGGTGCCGCGCGGCAGCAGGTTCTGGCCGAAATAGACCTCGCCATTGCGTTCACGGTAGGTCTTGAGGGTGGTCAGCGGCTCGCGGTCGGCGTTGCGCACGCCGGTGCCGGGATCGATGGTGGTGAGGATGCAGCGGCTGCAGCCCTTGGCCACCTCGAACTCCAGATCGCCGATGCGGATGCGCTTCCACTCGTCTTCGGCATAGGGCGCACTGCCCTCCACCACCAGGTTGGGACGGAAGCGCAGCATCTCCAGCGGGCGGCCGACCCGGGCGGACAGGTCGTCCAGCGACGCCTGGCCGATCAGCAGCAGCGGAAAGCCGTCGGGAAAGGCCACCCGGTCGCCCGGCTGGGCGTAGGCGGTGTCGACCTGGCGGGTACGCGACTCGGGCGCCTGCACCAGGCGGCAGGGCCGACCGATGAAGGCGCTCAGCCACTCCGCCGCAGCGTCGCCGGCATCCGGCACGCGCAGGCTGTCGCGCCAGATGGTGACCCCGCGCAACCCCTCGTCGGGGTGCGGCAGCGCCACCTCCAGGCTGCCGAACCCCGGCGCGCTGAGGCTCAGGCCGCCATCGGCGTTGTACAGGGCGGTGAGCTGGCTCATCTGCGGCAGCAGGCGCTGGGTCAGGAAGCGGCCGCTCTCCGGCTCCACCAGCATCCAGCGGCGGTCGCCCTGCAGGCCCAGCGCCTCCAGCGGCGAACTGGCGAGGCTTTCGCCCCGGGCGGACTTGAGGGGGTAGCGATAGAGGGCGGAAAGCTGCATGAACCGACATCCTGGGCGATTGGGCCTGGCCGGGCCGCCGACATGGAAGACGCCGGCGGCCCTGCGAAATTAGACGGCGGTTATACGGGGAGCATGCCAGGCGCTCAAGCCCGGCGGTCAAGTATCGCGGCGCAGACGGTCGACGATGACGTCGACCAGCTTGTCCGGCTGGAACTTGGAGAGGAAGCTGTCGCAGCCGACCTTCTTCACCATCGCCTCGTTGAAACTGCCGGACAGCGAGGTGTGCAGCACCACGTAGAGGTCGCGCAGGCGTGGGTCGTTGCGGATCTCGGTGGTCAGGCGGTAGCCGTCCATCTCCGGCATCTCGGCGTCGGTGATCACCATCAGCAACTTGTCGGTCATCACCTCGCCGCTGTCGGCCCACTTCTTCAGCAGTTGCAGGCCCTTGAGGCCGTCGCTGGCGGAATGGGTGCGCAGGCCGAGCTGGCCGAGGGTGCCGCGCAGCTGGGTGAGGGCCACGCCGGAGTCGTCCACCAGCAGCACCTCGCGGCCCACCGCCTTGGCAAGCAGCGGTTCGGCCAGCTTCTCGTCGGAGACCTTGGTGCTCATCGGCGCGATCTCGGCCAGCACCTTCTCCACGTCGATCACCTCGACGATCTGGTCGTCCACCTTGGTGATGGCGGTCAGGTAGTGCTGGCGCCCCGCCCCGCCCGGCGGCGGCAGGATCGATTCCCAGTTGAGGTTGAGGATGCGGTCCACCCCGCCGACCAGAAAGGCCTGCACCGAACGGTTGTACTCGGTGACGATGATGGTGCTGTTCTCGTTGGGGGTCAGCGGGCGCATGCCGATGGCCTGGGACAGGTCGATCACCGGCAGGGTCTGGCCGCGCAGGTTGACCACGCCGCAGACGTAGGGATGGCGGTGCGGCATCAGCGTCAGCTTGGGCAGTTGCAGGACCTCCTGCACCTTGAACACGTTGATGGCGAACAGCTGTCGCCCCGCCAGCCGGAACATGAGGATTTCCAGGCGGTTCTCGCCCACCAGCTGGGTGCGTTGATCAACCGTATCGAGAATGCCGGCCATCGCCTACTCCTTTCGTGTCCCATCAGTCTAGCCGAGCCCCGCGCAGAGCCTGTGCCAGATATCGGCCAGCCGCCCCGGGACTGAAGGCGGCCGAATGCCATCATGCCAGCGCCCGACCAGCCACGCCACCGGCAGGCATCGGTGGCGCCCCTAGGGGCCCTAGGGGTCTCCCCGATTTCGCCGCCGGGCATGCGGGCCTACCGTTCGCAACATCCATCCGACCCTCCGAGGCCCCGCCCCGTGCTCGCCTACTGCCTTCTCTGGCTCGGCCTGGCGCTCGCCGCCGCCGGCACCCTGCTGTTCCAGCCATGGCTGGCCGGCGCCGGATTGCTGCTCGGCGCCGGTGCTGCGCTGCCGCTGCGACCCGCCGCCCCGACACCCGCCGCCACAGCCGAGGCCCCGCCCACCGAGCCGGCGCCGCCGGCCTACGCACCGCTGCTGCAGACGGTGCTGCCGGCCTGGGGCGAGAACCTCGGCCAGATCCGCCATGTGCTGCAGGACAACATCGGCCGGCTGTTCGAGCGCTTCTCCAGCCTGGCCCAGCGCCTGGAACAGACCCTCGGCCACTCCGAGAGCGTGATCGGTGGCGGCGGCGTCACCGAAGGGCTGCGCCACGCCAACCAGCGGCTCGACGAGGTGTCCGCCGCCTTCCACGCCGCCGGCGAACGCAAGCGCCAGCTGCTCGGCACCATCGGCAGCCTCAACCAGTACGCCAGCGAGCTGCAGGGCATGTCCAAGCACGTGCAGGACATCGCCAGCCAGACCAACCTGCTGGCGCTCAACGCGGCCATCGAGGCGGCCCGCGCCGGCGAGTACGGCCGCGGCTTCTCGGTGGTGGCCGACGAAGTGCGCAAGCTGTCCAGCCTGTCGGCCGAGACCGGCCAGCGCATGGTCGAGAAGGTCGGCGAGATCAACGGCGCCATCCGCGGCACCGTCACCGCCGCCGAGGAGATGTCCGGCAGCGAGGAAAGCAACCTGCGCTACCTCGACCAGGTCACCGGCGAACTGATGCAGGGGCTGACCGGCAGCCTCGACGAACTCACCGAGACCACCCGCCAGCTGCAGCACGACGTGCGGGTGACCCAGGCCGACATCCAGGAAATCGTCGTCAGCCTGCAGTTCCAGGACCGCGCCGACCAGATGCTCGACCACCTGCAGGCCGATCTCGACCGCCTGCAGCGCACCGCCCACGAGACGCAGCCGGACCTGCAGCCGGAGCGCTGGCTGGCCGACCTGCGCCGCCAGTTCACCACCGCCGAGGAACGCCATGGGCGCCGCGCCCCGGCGGCAGCGCCCCGGCAAGACGACATCACCTTTTTCTGAGAGCACGCCATGAGCAAGACCATCCTGATCGTCGACGACTCCCTCTCCATGCGCCAGCTGGTGAAGATGACCCTCACCGGTGCGGGCCACCAGGTCATCGAGGCGGTGGACGGCCGCGACGCCCTGAGCAAGCTCAACGGCCAGAAGATCAACCTGATCATCAGCGACGTGAACATGCCCAACCTCGACGGCATCGGCCTGGTCAAGGAGATCAAGGCGCGCAACGAGTACCGCTTCACCCCCATCGTCATGCTCACCACCGAGAGCGAACAGGGCAAGAAGGCCGAAGGCCAGGCGGCCGGCGCCAAGGCCTGGATCGTCAAGCCGTTCCAGCCCCAGCAGCTGCTGTCGGCGGTCGACAAGCTGGCCAGCTGAGATGTTCGCGCTCGCCCAGCCCGCCCCCGCCCGCCTGAGCCTCGGCGGCAGCCTGACCATCTACGAGGTGGCCGAAGCGCGCGACGCCCTGCTCGCCGCCTTCGCCGCCGGGCGCGAGGCCGTCTGGGAGCTGGACCTGGCCGCCCTGGAGGAACTCGACAGCGCCGGCGCCCAGCTGCTGCTGGCGGCCCGGCGCCATCTCGACGGCGCCGGCGGCGGGCTGCGGCTGGTCGCGCCCGGCGAGGCCGTGCGCGAACTGCTCGAACTGCTGCGCCTGGATGCGCTGCTGCACGGAGACGACCATGCTCGATGAAGACCAGTGGAGCCAGCTGCTGCGCGGCTTCATCGAGGAAGGCCGCGACCTCGCCAAGCAGGCCGAGGAATACCTGCTGGCGCTCGACCAGGCGCCGGACGACCCGCAGGCGGTCAACGGCCTGTTCCGCGCCATGCACACCCTCAAGGGCTCGGCCGGGCTGTTCACCCTCACCCCGCTGGTGAACTTCACCCACCACCTGGAAAACCTGCTGATGGCAGTGCGCGACGGCGAGCGCCAGCTGACACCGACGCTGGTCTCGCTGATGCTGCGCTGCCTCGACGAGATCGCCTCGATGCTCGAACTGATCGACCCGGACAGCGGCGAGCTGCCGGTGGACGAGGCGCACCAGGCCCAGCTGCTGGACGCCCTGGCCGAGCAGAGCGGCGCGCCGCGCCTGATCGCCAGCCAGGACGGCGACGACTGCGCCCGCCGCGGCGCCCTGGAGCGCTGCACCAGCTGCGATGCGGCCGGCGCCTGGCACATCTCCCTGCGCTTCCACCCGGACCTGCTGCGCAACGGCTTCGACCCGGCCTCCTTCGTCCGCTACCTGGGCCGCCTGGGCCAGATCCTGCACTTGGAGACTCTCGCCGAGCAGATGCCCGACCTCGCCGAGATGGACCCGGAAAGCTGCTACCTGGGCCTGGAGATCGCCCTCTGCAGCTCGGCCGGCAAGGCCGAGATCGAGGACGTCTTCGAGTTCATCCACGACTTCTGCACCCTGCGCATCCTGCCGCCGGACAGCGAGCTGGACGACTACCTGCGGCTGATCCAGGACCTGCCCGAGACCGACGAACGCATCGGCCGCATTCTCATCGCCAGCGGCCTGCTCACCGAGCACGAGCTGAACCAGGGCCTCGCCCTGCAGGCCGGGAGCGACGGCCTCAAGGCGCCGCTCGGCTCGGTGCTGGTCGAGGCCGGCATGGTACCGCCGCAGGCGGTCAACGCCGCCCTGGCCAAGCAGCAGTCGGCCCGCGAGCGGGCGCCGCGCGAGAGCAGCCACATCCGCGTCGCGGCCAACAAGCTGGACGAGCTGATCAACCTGGTCGGCGAACTGGTGATCAGCGCCGCCGGTGCCCAGCTCCAGGCACAGCTGCAGGGCAGCGCCGATTGCGTGGAAAGCAGCCAGACGGTCAACAAGCACGTGGAGGCCATCCGCGAGGCCGCGCTGAAGCTGCGCATGATCGAGATCGGGGACACCTTCAACCGCTTCCACCGGGTGGTGCGCGACGTCAGCCAGCAGCTCGGCAAGCAGATCCGCCTGGACATCCACGGCGCCGACACCGAACTGGACCGCTCGGTGATCGACAAGCTGGCCGACCCGCTCACCCACCTGGTGCGCAACGCCATCGACCATGGCATCGAGTCCGCCGAGCAGCGCCTGGCCGCCGGCAAGCCGGCCGAGGGCCGCCTGAGCCTGAACGCCTACCACGACTCCGGCATGATCGTGATCGAGGTGGAGGACGACGGCCGCGGCCTGAACACCGCGCGCATCCGCGAGAAGGCCATCGAGCGCGGCCTGCTCGACCCGCAGGCCAGCCTGGCCGAGGCGGACACCCACATGCTGATCTTCGCCGCCGGCTTCTCCACCGCCGACGCGGTGTCCGACCTGTCCGGCCGCGGCGTCGGCATGGACGTGGTGCGCAGCGCCATCGACGCCCTGCGCGGCAGCATCGAGATCGAGTCGCGCCCCGGCCTGGGCTGCACCTTCCGCATCCGCCTGCCACTGACCCTGGCAATCATCGACGGCTTCCTGGTCGGCATCGGCGACGAGCACTTCGTCATCCCGCTGGAGCTGGTCACCGAATGCCTGGAGCTGGACGCCGGCCTGGACGGCCGCTACGGCTACCTCAACCTGCGCGGCAAGCCGCTGCCGTGCATCGACCTGGCCGCCCACTTCGAGCTGCCGTCGCGCCCGCGCGGCCGGCGCAACATCCTGGTAGTGAGCCTGGGCCGCCAGCAGGCGGGGCTGATCGTCGACCGCCTGCACGGCGAGCTGCAGACCGTGATCAAGCCGCTCGGCCTGCTGTTCCAGCACCTGCAGGGCATCAGCGGCTCGACCATCCTCGGCTCCGGGCAGATCGCCCTGATCCTCGACATCGCCGCCCTGCTGCGCCAGCTGCAGCAGCACATCGAAAGCGAATTCCGTTCCCCCCAACCGCGACCCGACCTGACCGGGTCGTAGGAGTCCACCATGCAATTCATCCGCAACATGAAGATCGGCGTGCGCCTGATCGCCGGGTTCACCCTGGTGGTGCTCCTCACCGCCCTGGTCGGCGCCCTGGGCATCGCCAACCTGGCCCGGGTCAACGACCTGTCGGACCAGATGTACAACCGCGAGATGCAGGCCCTGGAAAACATGATGAACGCCAACATGGACCTCATCTACCTGGGCCGCCACCTGCGCAGCAACATGCTCGCCACCTCGCTGGCGGAGCGCGAGAGCACCGCCGCCCAGGTGCACGAGGCGATCAAGGCGCTGCACCAGAACCTCGACAAGGCCCGCGCCAGCTTCGACAGTGAGCAGTCGATCGCCCGCCTGGCGGAACTCGACGCGCAGCTCGCCGAGTACGAGAAGACCGCCCTGCAGATGCTCGAGACCAGCAGGAACAGCGACCTGGCCCAGACCAGCGAACTCAGCGCGCTGATGCCCCAGCTGCGCGCCCATGGCAATGGCGCCGACGCCACCATCTCCGAGCTGGTGGCGCAGAAGAAGACCCGCGCCAAGGAAGCCAACGACGGCATCACCGAGATCTACACCGGCGCCCGCGCGCAGATGCTGGTGCTGGTGGTGGTCGCCGCGCTGATCGGCTTCGCCATCGGCATCTTCGTCACCCGCTCCATCACCCGCCCGCTGAACCGCGCGGTGGGCGTGGCCGATAGCCTGGCCGAGGGCGACCTGAGCGTGACCGTGGAGGCCGACAGCCGCGACGAGACCGGCCGCCTGCTGGCCTCGATGAAGCACATGACCGAGCGCCTGCGCAGCGTCATGGCCGACGTGCGCAGCGCCGCCGACTCGCTGTCTTCGGCCTCCGAGGAAGTCAGCGCCACCTCCCAGTCGCTGAGCCAGGCAGCCACCGAGCAGGCCGCCAGCGTCGAGGAGACCACCGCCTCGGTCGAGCAGATGTCCGCCTCCATCGCCCAGAACACCGACAGCGCGCGGGTCACCGACGGCATCGCCGGCAAGGCGGCCAACGACGCCGTGGACGGCGGCCGCGCCGTGCGCGAGATGGTCCAGGCGATGAAGCAGATCGCCGACAAGATCGGCATCATCGACGACATCGCCTACCAGACCAACCTGCTGGCGCTCAACGCCGCCATCGAGGCCGCCCGCGCCGGCGACCACGGCAAGGGCTTCGCGGTGGTCGCCGCCGAGGTGCGCAAGCTGGCCGAGCGTAGCCAGGTCGCCGCCCAGGAAATCGGCGGCGTGGCCGGCAGCAGCGTGCACCTGGCCGAGCAGGCCGGGCATCTGCTCGACGAGATCGTGCCGAACATCCAGAAGACCTCGGACTTGGTCCAGGAAATCACCGCCGCCTCCCAGGAGCAGAGCAGCGGTGCGGCGCAGATCAACATCGCCATGGGCCAGATGAACCAGATCACCCAGCAGAACGCCTCGGCCTCCGAGGAGCTGGCGGCCACTGCCGAGGAGATGAACGCCCAGGCCGGCCAGCTGCTGGAGCTGATCGGCTACTTCCGCCTCGACAGCCAGCACGCCGGCAGCGCCCAGCGCCGCCCCGAGCCGCCGCGGCCGAGCAACCTGCGCGAGCTGCGCCGCCCGGAACGGCGGCCGCAGCCGCTGTCCGACGAAGGCCAGTTCGTCAGCTTCAACTGAGGGGGCCGCATGAACGCCATCACCGCCCCCCACAACAGCGAGGCGCTGGACGACAGCGTGCAGCACCTGTCCTTTCGCGTGCGCCAGGCGCGCTACGCCCTGCCGATCGAGCTGGTGCGCGAGATCATCGAGTACGGCCAGGTCACCGCCGTGCCGATGATGCCCACCTTCATCCACGGCGTGATCAACCTGCGCGGCAACGTGGTGCCGGTGCTCGACCTGGCGGCGCGCTTCGGCTTCGAGCTGACCGAGCCAGGCAAGCGCACCTGCATCGTCATCATCGAACTGGAGCTGGACGGCAACGGCCAGGCCCAGCGCATCGGCCTGGTGGTCGACGCGGTGGACGCGGTGCTCGACATCGACCCGCGCGACGTGGAGCAGGCGCCGCCGTTCGGCACCGGCATCCGCACCGACTTCATCGCCGGCATGGCCCGCGACGAACGCGGTTTCACCATCATCCTGGACGTGCGACGGGTGCTGTCGCTGGACGACATACGCCAGCTGAGCCTGGCGCAACAGGCGGTGTGATGGCCCACCGGCACCTGCCCAAGCTGTCCGACGGCGAGTTCCGCTACCTGCAGCAGATGATGGCGGAGGTGTCCGGCATCCACATGGCCGACAGCAAGCGCATGCTGGTGGCCGGCCGGCTGATGTCGCGGCTGCGGGCGCTGGAGCAAGGTGACTTCCGCCAGTACGTCGACTTCCTGCGCCAGCCGGCCAACCAGGACGAGCGGCGCCTGGTGATCGACCTGCTGACCACCAACGAGACCTACTTCTTCCGCGAGCCCCGGCACTTCGAGTTCCTCGGCCAGTGGGCTGCCGCCCAACGCGGCCCGCTGCACCTGTGGAGCGCCGCCAGTTCCTCCGGCGAGGAGGCCTACAGCATCGCCATGACCCTCGCCGAGCACGCCCGCACACCACATTGGTCGGTGTTCGCCAGCGACCTCAGCCTGCGCGTGCTGGAGCGCGCGCGCCAGGGCATCTACCCGCTGGAACAGGCCGCACAGTTCCCCGCCGGCTGGCTGCAGCGCCACTGCCTGCGCGGGGTCAATGACCACGAGGGCAGCTTCCGCATCGGCCAGCAGTTGCGCCATCGGGTGGCCTTCGCCGAACTCAACCTGATGCGCGAACTGCCGGCGGAGGTCGGGCCGTTCAACGTGATCTTCCTGCGCAACGTGCTGATCTACTTCAGCAACCCGGACAAGCGCGCCATCGTCGAGCGCCTGGTGGAGCGGCTGCGCCCCGGCGGACTGCTGTTCATCGGCCACGCCGAGAGCCTGCACGGCTTCGCGCTGCCACTGCGCACGTTGCGCCCTTCCGTGTTCGAGCGAATCTGAGGCCGCCATGATCAAGGTCTTCATCGTCGACGACTCGGCCCTGGTCCGCCAGGTGCTGACCGCCTGCCTGGACAACCACCCCGGCATCCAGGTGATCGGCCAGGCCGCCGACCCGCTGTTCGCCCTGGAGAAGATGCACCGGCAATGGCCCGACGTGCTGGTGCTGGACGTGGAGATGCCGCGCATGGACGGCATCACCTTCCTGCGCAAGATCATGGCCGAGCGCCCCACTCCGGCGATCATCTGCTCGACCCTCACCGAGGCCGGCGCCGACATCACCCTGGAAGCCCTGGCCGCCGGCGCGGTGGGAGTGTTCACCAAGGCCCGCCTGGGCCTGAAGGACAGCCTGCAGCAGATCGCCGGCGACCTGATCCGGCAGATCGAGACCGCCGCCCGCAGCCAGCCGCACGCCATGCCGCGCACCCCGCCGGCGCCGGCCGCTCCCGTTCCGCACCGCGTCGAGCGGAACGGCGCGGTCGGCTTCGCCACCACCGACCGGGTGGTGGCCCTGGGTACCTCCACCGGAGGTACCCAGGCCCTCGAAGTGCTACTGCGCCAGTTGCCGGTGGACTGCCCGGGCATCGTCATCGTCCAGCACATGCCGGAGAAGTTCACCGCCGCCTTCGCCCAGCGCCTGGACGGCCTGTGCCGCATCGAGGTGCGCGAGGCCAGGCACATGGACCGGGTGCGCAGCGGCCTGGCCCTGGTCGCCCCCGGCGGCCGGCACATGCAGCTCAAGCGCAGCGGCGCGCAGTATTTCGTCGAGGTGCTCGACGGCCCGCCGGTCAACCGCCACAAGCCCTCGGTGGACGTGCTGTTCCGCTCGGTGGCCCGCCACGCCGGGCCCAACGCCCTGGGCGTGATCATGACCGGCATGGGCGACGACGGCGCCCGCGGCCTGCTGGCCATGCGCGAGGCCGGCGCCCGCACCGTGGCCCAGGACGAGGCCAGCTGCGTGGTCTTCGGCATGCCCAAGGAAGCCCTGCGCCTGGGCGCGGCGCAGAGCAGCGAAGCGCTGCAGAGCCTGCCCCAGCTGATCGTCCAGTACGGTCGCATACGACCGCAGGTCCTTTCGGGCGAACCTTGACCGCTCGGACGAATCCTTAGCTAGAGTGATACCACCTGGCCCCGACGTCGACCGCCGGTCGACGCCCTGTCGGATACGGGGCAGAACGGGAGGGAACCGGACGATGCTTTCCCCTGTTGCGCCTTGCGCAACCTGCCATAGAGCAGGCACCGGAGGGCGGCGATGAACTGCCGTCTCCTGCTAGCGGACGACCACGCTCTGATCCGGGTCGGTGTGCGCGCCATGGTCGACGAACTGCCGGGCTTCGAGATCGTCGGCGAGGCGGAGGACGGCCAGGAAGTGGTCGAGCAGGCTCGCCAGCTCAAGCCCGACATCATCCTGCTCGACATTTCCATGAAGGACGTCAGCGGCCTCGAGGCCCTGCAGCCGCTGGCCCAGGTGGCCCCGGCCAGCAAGGTGCTGATGCTGTCCATGCACAGCGAGGCGGGCGTGGTCCTCGACGCCCTGCGCCGGGGTGCCCACGGCTATCTGCTGAAGGACGCCGCCATGGCCGAGCTGCACCTGGCGCTACGCGCCATCGGCCGTGGCGAGCGCTACCTCAGCTCGGCCATCGCCCAGCCGGTGATCGAGCAGGCGCTAGCCCGCGAGCCGCCGCCCGCCGACCACGGGCTGACCCAGCGGCAGATCGAGATTCTCCGGCTGATCACCCGTGGCACGCCCACCCGGGCCATCGCCGAGGGCCTCGGCCTCAGCGTGAAGACGGTCGAGGCGCACCGCGCGCAGATCATGAAGCGGCTGGACATCCACGACGTGCCTGGCCTGGTGCTCTACGCCCTGCGCGAGGGAATCATCCACGCCGACGACTAGGACGTGGACAGCAGCGGCGAGATATCCGGCAGGTGCAGGCGCAGCGCCCCGGGCCGTGCGGCGAAGCGCAGGCGGTTGCCGGTCAGCGGCTCGCCGTCGAGGTTGATGTCCAGCCCTTCCGGCGCCTCCACTTCCAGCCACGGCAGGCGCGCCGTCACCGACACCGCCTCCAGGCCGAGGATGCCGCCGGAGAGCAGCGTGCCCAGGGTGCCGACCACGTCCTGGGCGGCCGGCACGATGCAGATGTCCAGCAGGCCATCGTCGACGCTCGCCTGCGGGCACAGCACGTGGCCGCCGCCGGCCTGGCGGCCGTTGCCGATGCCGAGGGCGAGGAAGTCGCCCTCCCAGGCGAAGTCCGGGCCGTGGAAGCGACCGAACGCCGAGCGCACCTCGGTGAAGCGGCTCAGCCCGGTGAGCAGGTAGGCGGCGCCGCCGAGCAGCTTCTTCAGGTCTTCCGAGGTGTTGGCGGTGACCTTGGAGCCGAAGCCGCCGGTGGCCATGTTGAGGAACAGCTGGCCGTCCACCTCGCCCAGGTCGATCGCGTGGGGCTCGAACTCCAGCAGGGACAGCGCCTCGGCCGGGAGCAGCGGGATGCCGGCGGCGCGGGAAAAGTCGTTGGCCGTGCCCAGCGGCAGCAGCGCCAGGGACGCCTCGGCGTTGGCCAGGGCCATGGCCTCGGCCACCTCGCGCAGGGTGCCGTCGCCGCCCCCGGCGATCAGCGTGGGGTAACCGGCGGCCAGCGCCTCGTCCACCAGCCGCGCGGCGTCGCCGCCCTCCCAGGTGAGGCGCACGGCCAGCTCCCAGCCGTTCTCACGCAGCGCCATCACGGCGGCGCGCACCTCTTCGTTCTGCGCCTGCTTGCCATGCAGGATCAGCAGTGCCTTGCGTTCGCTCATGCCAAACCCTCGCCCATCGACCGACCGAGTACAGCAGACCGCCGCCGATGGCTGAAAGTGCCCTCGTTAGAGCAGCCCAGCGGAGATCAACTGACGTAGTACGCGACGGTACCGCTCAGCCAGGGAACGAGAGCCAGCAAGAACAGTCCGGCACATAGCAGCAGGCCTCGCCAGCCACGGGTATGCACCAGGTAAGCAGGCAGAACTACCGGCCAGAGAAAGAACAGGAAGGCGCCGAATTCGTAGGGGCGGTGGTAGCCACGCCGTTTCGCATCAGCCAGGCACCAGCAGGCCAGCATCAGCGCAAAGGCCCAGCTCATCAGTGTTTCCGCTTCGCGCGAAGGGTAATCCCCCCAATACCCCATCACCGAGTAATGCAGGATCGAAATCCCGATCACCATTCCCCATGCGATCTTCATGAACATCCCTGTCGTTACAATGCTGCGGCAGTTTCCATCGCCGGGCCCAGGTTAGGCAATGGCTACGCCGGGTACCCGGTGATCTCGCGGATGCTGCCGTACAACGGCCGCAGCTGCTTGTACATGCGCAGGTAGACCTCGCGGTAAAGCCGCTCGTACACCGCCACCGCCTGGGGATTGGGCTGGAACACCTTGCCGACCCGGGTCATGGCGGCGATGGCGGTGGGGAAGTCCGGGTGCAGGCCGAGGCCGACAGCGCAGTCGATGGCCGCGCCGAGGCCGGAGGTCTCGTACAGGTGCGGGCGCTCGGCCGGCAGGTTGAAGATGTCGGCGGTCAGCTGCATCGCCGCGTCGCTCTGCGAGCCGCCGCCGGAAATGCGCAAGCGCTCGATCGGGGTGCCCGAGCGCTTCTCGATGCGCTCCCGGCCCTGGCGCAGGGCGTAGGCCAGGCCCTCGAGGATGGCCCGGTACAGGTGGGCGCGGGTGTGCACGTCGCCGAAGCCGATGATCGAGCCCTTGGCCTCCAGCCCCGGCTCGCGGATGCCCGGCGACCAGAACGGCTGCAGCATCAGGCCCATGGAGCCCGGCGGCACCTTGTCGACCAGCTCGTCGAACAGAGTCTCGGCCTCCACCCCCAGCTCCAGGCCGCGCTGGCGTTCGGCGTGGCCGAACTGCTCCTTGAACCAGCTGACCATCCAGAAGCCGCGGAAGATCATCACCTCGGTGTTGAAGTGGTCGGGAATCGCCGCCGGATAGGGCGGGATCAGCGGGATGGTTTCCAGGTACTTGGCGCGGGTGGTGTTGATGGTCGCCGTGGTGCCGTAGGACAGGCACGCCGTGCTCGGCTCCACGCCGCCGGCGCCGATCACCTCGCAGGCCTTGTCCGAGGCCGCGGCGATCACCGGCAGGCCCTCGGGGATGCCGGTGTGGGCGCTGGCCTCGGCGGTGATGGCGCCGATGCGCTCGCCCGGCTTGACCAGCTCCGGCAGCATCTCCGGGCGTACCGGCAGGGCCTGCCACTTCCAGTCGCCTGGCTTGGCCCAGCGCAGGCGCTTGTAGTCGAACGGCAGGTAGGCCACGCAGCTGCCCACCGAGTCGACGAAGCGGCCGGTCAGGCGGTGGGTGAGGAAACCGGACAGCAGCAGGAACTTGTGGGTGCGCGCCCAGACCTCCGGCTGCTGCTGGGCGATCCAGCTGGCCTCGGCCTGGGTGCGGAAGTAGTCCACCGTCGCCTCTTCGCGCAGCAGGCGGAACAGCCAGCCCCAGGGGCCCTTGATCCGCCCGTGAACCTCGGCCCGGCGCTGGTCCAGCCAGAGGATGGCCGGGCGCAGCGGCTTGCCGGTCTGGTCCACGTTGATCAGGGTGCCGCGCTGGGTGGTGACCGAGACGCCGGCGATCAGGCGCTTGTCGACGTCGACGCTGGCCCACAGTCGGCGACAGGCCTCTCCGAGGCTGGCCCAGTAGTATTCCGGGTCCTGCTCGGCCCAGCCGGGGTGCTCGGAGTAATAGGGCTCCAGTTCCACCTTGCCCTTGCCGACCAGGTTGCCGGCCAGATCGAAGAGCAGCGCGCGCACGCTCTGGGTGCCGTTGTCGATGGCCAGCAGGTAGTTCTTGTCGTTCACGAAGATGACCTTTCTGATCCCGTAGGAGCGAGCTCTGCTCGCGAATGGATTCCGGTTCGCGAGGCGGAGCCCGCTCCTACTCCGGCAGGCTGTAGCACTGGCGCCACAGCGCCAGATAGCGTTGTTGTTCTTGTTCCCAGCGCGCGTCGCTCCAGCCCAGGCGTAGCTGACACAGCTCGCGGATGCGCGGCAGCTCGGCCACGGCGCCACCCGCCAGCAGCAGGCCGATGCGCGTGCGTCGCAGCAGCAGGTCGTCCAGGTGCAGCACCAGCTCATCGTCGCAGGCCAGCGCCAGTTCGGCCCACAGGGTATTGCTGGCGCCGACGCAGCCGTCGCCGAGGGTTTCGACCAGCCGGGCCAGGCGCGGCAGCGCGGCGCCGTGGCGGCCGGCCAGGCGCCGCCGCTGGGCCGTGCCCAGGTTCGCCAGCAGCGTCGGATCGGCCGCCCGGAACACCGGCTGGCCGGCATCCGCCACCTCCCGGCCGAGCATTGGCGCACAGGCCCGCAGCACTTCCAGGGCCAGCAGGCGGAAGGTGGTGAGCTTGCCGCCGGCCAGGGTCACGCAGCCGGTCTCGGTCCACAGCGCGTGTTCGCGCTTCTCGTCGGACGGTCTGCGAGCGGCGCTCTCCTCTTCGCTGACCACCGGACGCACACCCGCCCAGGTGGACAGCACGTCGGCCCGGCCGATGCCGGCGCCAGGGAAGACCTGGGCGCAGGCCGCCAGCAGGTAGTCCACCTCCTGCGCCGTGATCCGCGCATCGCGGCTCAGCGGCTCGTCATGGTCCAGGTCGGTGGTGCCGACCACCGTGGCGCCCTCCCAGGGGAAGACGAATACCGGGCGCTGGTCCTCGGCGTGCATGAAGCTGATCGCCTGGGCCACCGGCAGGCGCCAGGCCGGCAGCAGCAGATGGCTGCCGCGCAACGGGCGGATGTGCTCCAGGCCGCTCTTCTGCCGTAGTTCGTCGGCCCAGGCGCCGGTGGCCTGGGCCACGACGCGGGCGCGAAAGGCGAAGCGGCGGCCGCTGTCGGCGTCCTCGGCGACCAGCCCGACCACCCGCCCACCGTCGCGGCTCAGCTCGACCACGCGCAGGCCGTTGAGCGCCTCGCCGCCGTCCGCCCGCGCCTCGTCCAGCACGCGCATGACCAGGCGGGCGTCGTCGGTCACCGCGTCGCTGAAGCGGGTGGCGCCGAGCAGCGCCTGCTCGCGCATCCCGGGCGCCAGGTAGCGCAGCTCGCCAACCGGGTAGTAGCGGTGCAGGCGCTGGCCGGCCAGGGCGTCGTATACCTTGAGCAGGCCGCCGAACACCCGCGGGCTGGGGAACCGGCCGCGATAATGGGGAAACAGGAAGCCCAGCGGATCGACCAGCCCGGGCGCCTCGCCGAGCAGACGCTGGCGCTCGCGCACCGAGTCGCGGGTCAGGCCCAGCTGGCCCTTGGCGATGTAGCGCAGGCCGCCGTGGACCATCTTCGACGAGCGGCTGGAGGTGCCCCAGGCGAAGTCGCGCTGCTCCAGCAGCAGGCAGCGCCAGCCGCGCCGGGCCGCCTCGCGCAGGATGCCGGCACCGCTGATGCCGCCGCCGACCACGATCAGGTCCCAGTCGCGCGCCGCCAGTTCGGGCAGCGCGGCTTCACGCCAGGTGGCGTTCCAGCTCATCTCAGTCTTCCAACAGGACGCCGGGGGCCAGCCGCTGCTCCGGGTCGAAATGCCGGGCCATGGCCTGCAGCGCCGCCATGCCCAGCTCGCCCTTCTCCACCGCCAGGTACGGCGCGTGGTCGCGGCCGACGCCGTGCTGGTGGCTGATGGTGCCGCGGTTGTCGGCGATGGTCCGGCTGGCGGCGTGCTTGAGTTTCGCCCAGCGTGCCTGGGTCGCCTCGTAGCTGTCGCCCGGGCGGAACACGTAGGTGGTGTAGATGCTCGAGCCCTCGCCATAGACGTGGGACAGGTGGGTGAACACGTGCACCCGCTCGCCCTCGTCCGCCAGGCCCTGGCGCAGGCTGTCCTCGACCCGGTTCAGCAGGGTGTCGACGTTGCTCCAGTCGGTGGCGGTCTCCAGGGTATCCACCGCGTAGCCGGCCTCCCACAGGCCGTGGCGCAGGTAGGGGAAGCGGAAGCGGTTCTCCGCCCACTTCTTGCCCAGCAGGGTGCCGGTGAACACCCCGCCGAAGCCCTTGAGCAGGCGCTTGGCCTGCTTCACCGACAGGGCGTTCTGCGCCCGGTTGCCGGTGACGCCGAAGGTCAGCATGCACTTGCCGGCCCGCGCGCCACGCAGGGCCAGGTAGCGTTCGAGCAGGGCGATCTGCTCCGGGTGGCCGGCCAGGGCCAGCTGAGTCTCGGTCTCGACGGCGTTGGACAGGCGCAGCATGGACAGCGGCACCCGCGCCTGGGCCAGGGCGCGGATGCCGGCCAGGGCCTGCTGCCAGCTGGGCAGGAACACGGCGAAGAACTTCTCCTGCTCGGCCAGCCGGGTGACCCGCACGCGCACCTCGGAGATCACCCCGAAACGGCCTTCGCTGCCGAGGATCAGCTCGCGCAGGTCCGGGCCGGCGGCCGAGGCCGGGAAGGTCGGGATGTCCAGGGTGCCGGCGAAGGTTTCCACCTTGCCGCCGGCGAACAGTTGCTCGATGCGCCCGTAGCGCAGCGACTGCTGGCCGCTGGAGCGGCTGGCCACCCAGCCGCCGAGGGTGGACAGCTCCCAGGACTGCGGGAAATGGCCGAGGGTGTAGCCGCGCGCCCGTAGCTGGGCCTCCACCTGCGGGCCGGTGGCGCCGGGACCGAAGGTGGCGACCTGGCTCTGCTCGTCGAGGTCGAGCAGCTGGGTCATGCGCTCCAGCGACAGGGTCAGCACCGGCCTGTCGCCGGCCGCCGGGTTGATGTGGCCAGCCACCGAGGTGCCGCCGCCGTAGGGAATGACGATGGCGTCCTGCTGCCGCGCCCAGGCGAGCAGCTCGCGGATCTGCGCGGCGGTCTCCGGCAGGGCCACGCCGTCGGGGAAGGCGCCGAACTCGCCGGAGCGCATGGCCAGCCAGTCCGGCAGGCTCTGGCCGCGGGCGTGGCGCACGCGCACTTCGGCATCCAGGCTGACCAGCGGGTGGCGGCTGCCCAGGCGCGACGCCGGCACCCGCGCCAGCACCTGCTCCAGGCTCGCGTCCGGCAGGCGGCGGCCCGCGCCGACCAGCCCTTCGAGAAAGGCCGCGCCGTGCGCCGGCAGCTCCACCACAGTGGCTTCGTCGCCCCATCCGTTCCAACGTCGCATCCGCCCTCTCCCACCTGTTCCGCTGTTGTCCGATGGCTGCCTATACTAGCCAGCCGCCCGGCCCGGTCACTGTCGAATCGGGCCAGCGGCTGTCGCCAATCAAGCCAAGCAGAACAACAAGAAAACCATGCTCACCCTCGGCTATACCTCGGTCCCCGCCCTGATCAAGTATCTGCGCCACGCCGAACAGCTCGGCCTGGACGTGGAAGCCGCCCGCGACGCCGCCGGCATCAGCCCCGACGACCTGGCTGACAACGGCAGGCGCCTGCCCAGCGAAGTCCACGAACGCCTGCTGGAACACCTGCTGCGCGTCTCCGGCGACCCGCTGTTCGGGCTGCGCTCGGCGCGCTACGTGCAGCCCGGCTCGTGGAGCGTGCTCGGCTACATCACCATGAACTGCGCCACCCTCGGCGAGGCCATGGGCCGCATCGTGCCGTACGAGAAGCTGGTCGGCGACATGGGCACCAGCAGCGTGGAGATGGCCGGCGACCACGTGCGGCTGATCTGGAACTGCCGCCACGAACACCCGCAGATCCGCCGCCACATGATCGAGAACGTCCTCGCCTCCTGGCTGCTCTACGCGCGCTGGATCGCCGACATGGACCGCTCGCCGCGTGAGGTGTGGTTCGAGCACGACCGCCCGGCCGACGCGCCCCAGGCGGACTACGAGGAGGTGTTCGGCTGCCCGGTGCTGTTCGGCCAGCCGTGCAACGCCCTGCTGGTGCCGCTGGACTACCTGGGCATCCCGCTGCGCCAGGCCGACGCCAACCTGCTGCGCACCCTGGAGGAACACGCGCTGACCATGATGGCCGGCCTGGACGACAACGAGCCGCTGCCGCAACGGGTCAAGAACGCCCTGCGCCTGCTGCTCAAGGACGGCCTGCCGCGCAAGGAGAAGGTCGCCGAGAAATTCCACATGACCGTACGCACCCTGCAGCGCCACCTGCAGCAGTCCGGCACCAGCTACCAGGAAATCCTCGACCAGCTGCGCCAGGAACTGGCCGAGCACTACCTGCTGCGCAGCGATCTGGCGATCCAGGACATCGCCAGCTACCTTGGTTTTACGGAGTCGCGCTCCTTCCACCGCAGCTTCAAGACATGGACCGGCCTGACCCCAGGGATGTACCGTGAGCAACATCAAAAGGCCATTACTAGCAGTTTGCCTATACGGGATACTCTGTGATCAAATCGACAGAAAGCCGGCACCCATAAGAAAGTCAAAAATACGCCCGCCAATTAATTGACCAAGCCTGTCAATTGCACCCAGTTTCGCTGGCCCCCAAAGGACACCAAGGCCTTCCCGGGAGGGAGTTTTTTTGCGCCCGCAGTCGATTGAAAAGCAGCCCATCTCGAAGGTGGGCTTCGTTCAGTACTTCGTTGCCTTCACGCGGCTGCTGCACGGGTTCACCGCCGTGCTGCCCGGCCTGCTGCTGCTCTGGGCGCTGAACGGCGAAAGTGCGCTGAACCAGCACTACGCCGCCCTGCTGATGTTCTTCGGTCTGATCACCGTGCTCATCTTCCAGGCCACCGGCGTCTACGACGACGAGCTGTTCAGCAACATGCTGCGCTTCCGCCTGATGTTCCTCAGCTGGCTGGCGGCCTTCTCCCTGCTGGCGTTCATGCATCAGGCGCTGGGCCTCTTCCCGCTGATCCCCCTGCAACAGCTGCTCGTCTGGTTCGTCGCCGTGCTCCTTTTGCTCGGGGCGGAACGCCTGCTCCTGCTGGGCGTGCTGCACCGGCTGATGCGCCACGGCCGGCACCTGCAGAACGCGGTGATCCTCGGCGGCACCGACAACGGCGTGCGCATCGCCGAGTACATGCAGCGCAACGGCGACATCCGCCTCGGCGTGATCGGCTTCATCGACGACCGCAACACCCGCATCGAGGACACCCTCGCCGACCTGCCGGTGCTCGGCGACACCAAGCTGCTCGAACAGATGATTCGCGAGGACCGCGTCCAGCAGGTACTGGTAGCCCTGCCCTGGAGCGCCGAGACCCGCATCGGCCACATCGTCGCCCGCCTGCGCAAGCTGCCGGTCACGGTGCTGCTGGCGCCGGACATGCTGGCCCTGCGGCACGCCCACAACCGCATCACGGAAGTGTCCGGGCTGCCGATGTTCAACGCCTCCGAGCTGCCGCTGCGCGGCTGGTCGCCGCTGATCAAGCGGATCGAGGACCTGCTGCTGGCCAGCCTGGCGCTGATCCTGATCTCCCCGCTGATGGCGCTGCTGGCCATCGCTATCAAGCTCGACTCGCCCGGCCCCGTGCTGTTCCGCCAGAAGCGCTACGGCTACAACAACCGGCTGATCGAGGTCTACAAGTTCCGCTCCATGTACCACCAGATGGCCGACGCCAACGCCGAGCGCCAGACCACCCGCGGCGACGCCCGCGTGACCCGGGTCGGCGCCTTCATCCGGCGCACCAGCCTGGACGAGCTGCCGCAGCTGTTCAACGTCCTGCTCGGCAGCATGTCGATGGTCGGCCCGCGCCCCCACGCCACGGCCACCAAGGCCGCCGGTATCCTCTTCGAGGACGCGGTGGAGACCTACAGCGCCCGTCACCGGGTCAAGCCGGGCATCACCGGCTGGGCGCAGATCAACGGCTATCGCGGCGAGACGGACACCCTCGAGAAGATCGAGAAGCGGGTCGAGTTCGACCTCGAATACATCGAGCACTGGTCGGTGTGGTTCGACCTCTACATCCTGTTCCGCACCCTGCCGGCCATCGTCATCACCAAGGAGGCCTACTGATGAGCGCCCTGATTCCCTGCATCGTCGCCGGCGGCTCCGGAACGCGCCTCTGGCCGGTGTCGCGGGAGGCGCGGCCGAAGCCGTTCATGCGCCTGCCCGACGGCGAGAGCCTGCTGCAGAAGACCTTCCTGCGCGCCAGCCGCCTGCCCGGCGTGGAGCGGGTGCTGACGGTGACCAACCGCGAACTGGTGTTCGGCACCCGGGACGACTACCGGGAAGTCAACCCGCGCCACCTGCCGCTGGACTTCCTGCTCGAACCCTGCGGCCGCAACACCGCGCCGGCCATCGCCGTCGCCGCCCTGCACGCGCAGCGCGAGTACGGCGACGACGCCCAGCTGCTGATCCTGCCGGCCGACCACCTGATCGGCGACGAAGCCGCCTTCGCCGCCGCCGTGGAGCAGGCCCGCGCCCTGGCCGCAGCCGGCTACCTGGCGACCTTCGGCATCCGCCCGACCCAGGCGGAGACCGGCTACGGCTACATCGAGGCGGGCGAGGCGCTGGCCGAGGGCGGGCGCCGCGCCCAGCGCTTCGTCGAGAAGCCCGACGCCACCACCGCCCAGGCCTACGTCGACGGCGGCCGCCACCTGTGGAACGCCGGCATGTTCTGCCTGCAGGTGGACAGCCTGCTGGGCGAGCTGCAGCGCTGCGCCCCGGACGTGCTGGAAACCGCCCGCGCCAGCCTGGATGCCGCCACGCCGCTGCGCGGCGACGGCTGCGTGCAGTGCGAACTGCCGCAGGAAGCCTTCGCCCTGACCCCCGACATCTCCATCGATTACGCCCTGATGGAGCGCTCCGACAAGGTCGCCGTGGTGCCGTGCGACCTGGGCTGGAGCGACATTGGCTCGTGGCACGCCATGCGCGACCTGTCGCCAAGCGACGAGGCGGGCAACCAGGTCAACGGCGAGGCGATCCTGCACGAGGTCAGCAACTGCTTCATCGACAGCCCCGACCGGCTGGTCGGCGCGGTGGGCGTGCACGACCTGATCGTGGTCGACACCCCCGACGCGCTGCTGATCGCCGATGCCCGACGCAGCCAGGACGTCAAGTACGTCGCCCAGGAACTCAAGCGGCGCGGCCACGAGGCCTACCGCCTGCACCGCACGGTGAACCGGCCCTGGGGCACCTACAGCGTCATCGAGGAAGGTTCGAACTTCAAGATCAAGCGCATCGTGGTGCGCCCCGGCGCCGCCCTGTCGCTGCAGATGCACCACCACCGCAGCGAGCACTGGATCGTGGTCAGCGGCATGGCCCGGGTGGTCAACGGCGAACGCGACTTCCTGCTCGACACCAACCAGTCCACCTTCATCCCGGCGGGCCACAGCCACCGCCTGAGCAACCCGGGCATCATCGACCTGGTGATGATCGAGGTGCAGAGCGGCGAATACCTGGGCGAAGACGACATCGTGCGCTTCGAGGACGTCTACGGCCGCATCGCGAGTACCGAGAACAAAGCCTGATGCGCACCGCCCTGATCATCCCGACCCGCAACGCGGGCGCCCACCTCGACCGCCTGCTGCCGGCCCTCGCCGCGCAGACGCTGCGGCCCGACGAGTTCCTGGTGGTCGACAGCGCCTCCCGCGACGACACGGCGGCGCGCCTGCGCGCGGCCGGCGCCCGGGTCGAGACAATCGCGCCCGAGCACTTCAACCACGGCGGCACCCGGCGCCTGGCCAGCCAGATGGTCGACGCCGACGTGCTGATCTACCTGACCCAGGACGCCATCCCGGCCAACCGGCACAGCTTCGCCCGCCTGGTCGCCGGCCTGGGCAGCGAACACGACATCGGCGTCGCCTACGGGCGCCAGCTCCCGCACCCGGGCGCCGGCCTGCTCGGCGCCCAGTCGCGGCGCTTCAACTACCCCGAGCGCAGTCGCACCAAGCGCCAGCGCGACGCCGCCGAACTGGGCATCAAGACCTGCTTCAGCTCGGACTCCTTCTCCGCCTACCGGCGCGACGCGCTGGAGGCCGTGGACGGCTTCCCCGAAGACGTGATCGGCAGCGAGGACGCCTACGTCGCCGCGCGCATGCTGCTGGCCGGCTTCGCGGTGCGCTACGCCGCCGACGCCGAGGTCTACCACTCGCACGACTACCGGGTGCTGGAGGAGTTTCGCCGCTACTTCGACATCGGTGTGTTCTACGGGCGCGAGGAGTGGATTCGCCAGGCGTTCGGCTCCGCCGGCGGCGAGGGCCTGCGCTACGTGAAGGCGGAGTTGCAAGCGCTGCGCGCCGCCGGCGCCCTGTGGCGGGCGCCGGAAGTGCTGCTGCGTACCGCCATGAAACTGCTGGGCTACCACCTCGGCCAGCGCGAACACCTGCTCGGCGTCGGGCTGAAGCGCCGCCTCAGCATGTTCCCGGGTTACTGGAAGTGAATATGGGTTTTCAAAGGAAAGTCACCATCATGAGAGCGTTTCTGCTGCTTGTTCTGACGTTGGGCCTGGCCGCCTGCACCACCCCGGCCCGGGTCGGCCTGCCCGACTCGGATACCGTCGAGGCCGGCCAGGCCGCCGTGCTGACTCTCGCCGACCTGCCACCCGTACAGGAGCGCATCTATCCCGGTGACGTGCTGCGCATCGTCCGCGAGAGCGGCGAGACGCCCACCATCTCCGCCTTCACCGCCAACTCGATCTACGAGCTGACGCTGTACACGGTGATGAACGACGGCAGCTTCGCCTACCCCTTCATCGGCCGGGTGGAAACGGCGGGCAAGACCCCCGAGCAGCTCAGCGCCGAGCTGCGCGAGCGCATGGCGCCCTACTACCGGGAGCCCGGGGTCACCGTGAACATCAACCAGGCGCCGGGCAACACCGTCTTCGTCGGTGGCTCGGTGCGCAACCCGCAGCCCTACTCGACCAGCGTCGCCAACACCCTGGAGCGGGCCATCATGGCCGCCGGCGGGGTGATGCCGAACGCCGACAGCCGCCACGTGGCGCTGCTGCGCTCGGACGACAAGGGACGCTACAAGACCTACTTCGTCGACTTCAGCCAGCTGCTCCACGGCGGCGACGAAGGCCGCCAGTCCACCGCCCTGCAGCGCGGCGACGTGGTGTTCGTGCCCAAGTCCGGCGTGGGCGACCGCATCGACGGCGTCGACCTGTACCTCAACCAGCTGATCCCCTTCACCAAGTCAATCGGCATCGGGGCCAACTATGACCTCCGCGGCAACAACAATTAAGGGACCAGCTCATGATCGAAATCCGCACTTTCCGTGATCTGCTGCGCCTGTTCTTCATCTTCTTCCGGGAGTTCAGGCTGGCGGTCATCGCCACCTTCGCCGTGGTGATGCTTGGCGCCTTCCTGTTGCCGACTTCCTACGAATCCAGCGCCCGCCTGCTGGTGAAGCCGGGGCGCGACACCAACACCCTGCCCATCGAGGTCGCGGACCGCCCGTCCATCGTCATGCCGGCCACCCAGCGCGACCCGATCCTCGACGAGGAGCGCATGCTCACCGGCCGCCCGATCAGCCGCCAGGTGGCCGAGCGCTATCTGGAGGAACTGGCCAACGCGCCGCGCCCCGAGGGCTTCTTCGCCACCGTCAAGTACTACGTCGGCAAGGCCGTCAGCGGCACGGTCGAGCTGGCCCGCGACTTCGTCCAGCTGCTCGGCCTGTCCGAGGACCAGACCCCCGTCGACCGCCTGGCCACTAAGCTGAAGAAGAACTTCAGCGTCACCCACGCCCCGGGCTCCTCGGTGATGGAGATCAGCTTCCGCTGGAGCGACCCGGCGGTGGCGCAGTCGGTGGTGCAGAGCTGGGTCGACCTGTACATGGAAGAGCGCACCCGCGCCCTCGGCCGGCGCAGCCTGTACGACTTCTACCTGGCCCAGAGCGAGGCCAGCACCGCCAGCATCCTGCAGCACAAGCAGGAGCTGGCCAAACGCCTCAACGATCTGGGCGCGGTGGGCATCGAGGCGCACCTGCAGAACCTCTCCGAGCGCATCAACCAGCTGCGCAGCGACCGCTTCAACACCTGGCGCCTGATCTCCTCGACCGAGGGCAGCCTGGCCACCCTCGACCGGCAGATCAAGAGCCTGCCGTCCGAGGTCCGCACCGTCCGCGAGATGGCCCTCAACCCGATCCACCAGGACCTGCTGCGCACCCTCAACGCCAAGCTGGCCGAGCGCGAGGACCTGCTGCGCACCTTCACCGAGAACGCCCCGCCGGTGAAGAGCATCGACGAGACCATCGCCAACCTGGAGAAGCGGGCCAAGGCCGCCGAGGCCACCGTGCAGGTGTCGCAGAACCAGGCGCCGAACCCTATCGCGGAGCGCCTGCGCAGCAACTTCATGGACCAGCAGTCCGACCTCGCCCGCCTGAAGGCCCAGCTGATCCGCCAGGACGAGGAGCTGAAGACCCTCGAGGAACAGCGCGCCAAGGCCCTCTCCATCGAGCCCGAGCTGGCGCGCATGCAGCGCGAGCTGAGCGCGGCCGAGAAGAACTTCGCGCTGTACAACGAGAGCCTGGAGAAGGCCCGCATCGACCGCGAGCTGGACAACAGCCGCATCAGCAACATCGCCATCATCGAGCAGGCCACCTACAACCCCAGCCGGGTCTTCCCCAAGAGCCTGCTGATGATCCTCCTGGCCGTGCCGCTGAGCGTGCTGGTGGGCTTCCTGGTGGTGTACCTGTGCTACCTGCTGGACCAGCGCATCCACGACGGCGGCCGCTTCGCCAGCAAGTTCGGCATCCCGCTGTGGACCACCCTGCCGGAAGTGGCCGGCGACCCGAACCGCAACAGCGGTTTCGTCGCCGCGCTGTACCGGCTCTACGGGCTGCTGCCGTTCGAGCGCATCGCGGAGCGCGGCCTGGTGCTCGGCCTGACCGCGGCGCGCCGTGGCGAGGGCGTCAGCTTCATCATCGACCACCTGCAGCGCCTGCTGACCGAGCGCGGCCACTGGGTGCGCGTCGGCGAAGGCCCGGCCCAGCCGGGTGAAATCGTGCTGGTGGACGCCTCCGCCCTGCTGTCGAACCCGCAGGCCATCGTCAGCCTGCGCGGCGCCGACCTGGTCGCGCTGGTGGTCGAGGCCCAGCAGAGCAACGTGCCCACCGTGGCCCATGCCATCGACGTGCTCAACACCGCCTTCGACAAGGTCGACGGGGTGATCATCAACCGGCGCCGCTTCGAGGTGCCCGATCGCGTGCTGCGGGTGATGGCCAAGGCCCGGGGCGCGGTCTGATGCGGATCGCGCTGCTGGCGCCGTTGCCGCCCGAGCAGACCGGCATCGCCGACTACGCGGCGCTGTTGCGCGCCGCCCTGCAGTCGGTCGGCGTCGAGGTGCTCACGCCCCTGGAGGGCTGCGGCAACGACCCAGAGCGCGCGCTGGCCAGGGTGGCGGCCTTCGACTGGAGCGGCGTGGACCTGGTCCATGCCGAACTGGGCGGCGGCCGCCTGGCCGAGTTCCATGCGCTGCGCGCTCTGCGCGCGCGCTTCCCGCGCCTGCCGCTGACCGCGACGGTGCACGACCCCGAGCGCCTGGTCTGGCGCCGCGCCAGCCTGCCCTGGCCGCTGTCGCTGGCCAGCACCCTGCCCTCGCCCTGGCCCCAGGCCGCCACGGTGCTGGCCGACCCGCTGTGCCTGCACGAGGAGCGGCGCCTGGCGCACAGCCTGGACGCCCTGATCACTCTCACCGCCACCGGCCGCGACTGCCTGGCCCGGCGCATGCGCCTCGCCCCGGGCAAGGTCCACGTCATCCACCACGGCAACCAGGCCATCGCTTCCGCGCCGCTGCCGCCCCTGGAGCCGCTGCGCCTGCTCTACTTCGGCTTCATTTACCGGGGCAAGGGCATCGAGGACCTGGTCGACGCCCTGGCGCTGGTCATCGCCCGCCAGCCGGATGCCGGCAAGCGCCTGCGCCTGACCCTGGCCGGCGGCAGCGCCCCGGAAACGGCCTTCGAGCCGGGCGAAAGTTATCTCGACCAGTTGCGCCGGCGGATTGTCGAAAAGGGACTGGCGTCGCAAATCGAGTGGCGCCTGGACATTCCCGCGCAGGAAATCGCGGGTGAAATCCAGGCCCATCACGTGATGGTGCTACCTTATCGGGAGTCGAAGAAGCTCGCGCTGCTGGGCGCCCAGCGAGGCACCAGCGGCGCGCTGTCCTGGGCGGCGGCCTGCGGGCGCGGCGTGATCACGTCCGACGCGCGGGCCTTCGCCGAGGAAGTCTCGACGGGCAATGGCACTACCTTTCCTCAGGGCGACGTCCAGGCACTGGCCGCCCGCCTGCAAGACCTGTTGGAGCAACCGGAGCGTTGCCGGCAGTGGGCCGAACGGGCCGCCGAAATCGGACGGGAGCGGCTCTGGCCGCTGACCGCGACGCGTTTCAAGGCGCTGTTCGCCGACTTGAGCGGAGGAAACCATCATGTGGAATAGACGCGTTCTCTGGCTGATGATCCCCATCGTCTGCCTGATCGTCGGCGTGGCCATGTTCAGCGTGCGCGACGCCGAGGCGGTGACCAGCCTGAAACCGAGCCGAACCGTGGTGTGGAAGGACTACCTGGGGGTCAACGCCCAGTTCCACTTCTTCCCGGAGGCCACCTACCGCAAGCAGATGACCCGCCTGCGCGAGCTGGACCTGGAATGGGTGCGCATCGCCATGCACTGGGCCGTGCTGGAGCCCGAGCGCGGCCAGTACTACCGGCCGTTCGACGAAGCCGCCCAGGCGATGGCCGAGAACCAGCTGAAGCCCGTCGGCTTCCTCGCCGGCTCCGCGCCGTTCGCCACCAGCGCGCCGGCCAACTCGCCCTACCAGGACTCCTACCCGCCGACCAACAACCGCCTGTACAGCGACAGCCTGACGCGCTTCATCGAGCGCTACCCGAGCTTCAAGGCCTGGCAGATCTGGAACGAGCCGAACCTGCCGTCCTTCTGGCGCCCCCGGGAAGACCCGGACGCCTACGCCGCGCTGCTGGTGGACGCGGTCGACACCGTGCGCCGGCGCTTCCCGGACACGCCCCTGGGCACCGCCGGCATGGCCTATTTCAGCCAGATGCCGTCGCGCAACATGGAGCTGATGCTCAAGGTGCTGCTGGAGCGGGGCCTGGCGAGCAAGAACCTGATCGTCTCCTACCACCCCTACACCGAATACCCGGAAGGCAACTCGGCCGGCAAGAACGAGCTGCTGGACACCGTGCGCTACATCAACGGCGGGCTGCGCGGCGCGGGCGTCAAGCAGGTCTGGGCCACCGAGTGGGGCTGGTCCAGCTACGCCGGGCCGGAAGAGGCGCAGGCCATCATCGGCGTCTCCGGCCAGGCCGACTACACCCTGCGCCGGCTCGCCCTGATGAGCGCGCTGGACTTCGACCGCATCTTCCTGTTCAACCTGAGCGACCTGGACGCTCGCGCCAGCGTCCGCGACCAGTCCTACGGCCTGCTCGACCTCGACGGCAACCCTAAGCCCGTGTACACCGCCCTGAAGAACTTCCTCCGGGTCACTGGGCCGAAGCTGGCGCCGGCCGACCCGCCTGCCTTCGCCAATGCCCCGCGGGACCTCTACAGCGTGGCCTGGAAGCGCAACGACGGCCGCCGCCTGCTGATGGTGTGGAGCGCCTCGGCGGGCAAGCTGGGCCTGCGCGGCGTGCGCCAGGCGACCCTGCACGACCCGCTGAGCGGCAAGGAGCAGAGCCTCGCGGCGGACAGCGGCACCCTCACGGTCTCGCTCAAGCCTAGCCTGCAGTTACTGGTTCTGGACTGATAGATGCCACTGAAAATACTCTGGGTGCTCCCCTACCTGCCCTGGCCGACCAGCAGCGGCGGCAAGACCCGCCAGTACCACCTGCTGCGCACGCTGGCCGGGGCCGGCCACCGCATCACTCTGCTGGTGCAGAGCAAGACCGCGCTGGACGAGGACGCCCGCCAGGCGCTCGAACCCCTGCTGGAACGCCTGATCGTGCTGCCACGCAGGCCGCTGCGCAGCGCCACCACCCTGCTGGCACTGGCCGCCTCGCCGCTGCCGATGCTGGCCAGCATCAACGGCTACGCGCCGGCGCTGGGCAAACGCTTCGCCGAACTGCTGGACGAGCCCTGGGACATCGTGCAGATCGAGCACAGCTACAGCTTCCAGCCGTTCGAACAGGCGCTGCGGCAGGCCGCCCAGCCATTCATCCTGACCGAGCACAACGTCGAGTCCGCCCTCGGCGGCGCTACCTACGACCGTTTCCCCGCCTGGCTGAAGCCCCTGGTGCTGCTCGACCAGTGGCGCTACCGGCGCTGGGAACGGCGCGTCATGCGCCAGGCCGAGCGGGTGGTGGCGGTGACCGAGAGCGACGCCGTGGCGCTCGGCCGCATCGTCGGCGGACCGGTGCCCGTGGTGGTCAACGGGGTCGACTGCGCGCGCTACGCCTCGGTGACGCCGGCCCATGACAGCCGCCGGCTGCTGTTCATCGGCAACTACGAGTACCCGCCCAACGTCGACGCGGTGGAATGGGCGCTGGACGAGGTGATGCCGAAGGTCTGGCGGCAATGCCCGGAGGCCACCATCACCATCGCCGGCCACGCCCTGCCGCAGGACTGGCCGCAGCGCTGGCCCGACGCTCGCATCGAGTGGCACGGCTTCGTGCCGGACCTGACCGTGCTGCAGTCACGGGCCGCGCTGTTCTTCGCCCCACTGCGCCAGGGCGGTGGCTCCAAGCTCAAGGTGCTCGAAGCGATGGCCGCCGGGTTACCGGTGGTGACCACCTCGCAAGGCGTCTCGGGCCTGGCCGTCACGGCCGGCGCGGAATACGACGGCGGCGACGACGCGGAGGCCCTGGCCGGCGCGCTGTTGCGCCAGCTGGCGGACCCGGCGGGCGCATCCGCCATCGGCGCGGCGGGCCGAGCCTACGTGCGCCGGGCCCACGACTGGGCGGCGGCGGCCGGACAACTGAATGCCGTCTACGCCGACTGCCTCGCCCACCGTGGCCGGGAGGCTCAGCCATGCGCGTAGGGCTGGATTACCGCCCGGGGATCAGCAACCCCAACAACGGCATAGGCCGCCAGAACGTGGCGCTGGCCTCGGTGCTGGGTGAGCTGCCCGGCGTCGAGCTGCACCTGTTCACCCCGGCGCCCCTGGACCATCCGCTCAGGGCCCGGGCCCACTGCCCGGCCTGGGACAGCAGCGTCGACGGCCAGCACCGCCTGCCGCGCCGCCTGAGCTTCGAGCTGGGCTACCTGCCCGGCGCCCTGCGCCGCGCCGGCATCGACGTGCACATCAGCACCTTCAACATGGGCCTGCCGCTGCCGCCCAGGCCGCCGGGCCTGCGCTACGTCCTGCAACTGCACGACCTGTTCCAGCTGCACCTGAAGAACCGCCACAGCTCCTGGCTGCGCGAGACGGTGTACCGGATCAGCGACAACCTCTCGATCCGCTACTCGGTGGCCGTCGCCGACCGTATCTGGACGCCGTCGCAATTCAGCGCGGACGAGGTCGCCCGCACCTTCCCGAAGGCCGCCGGCAAGGTCCGCGTGCTGCCCAACCTGGTACCCACCCACACCCCGGCGCCGATGCGCCCGGCCATCGCCCTGCCGGAGCGCTTCTGGCTGGCGGTCGGCACCCGCGAGCCGCGCAAGAACATTCCCTGGTTCGTCGAGCACTGGGCCCAGGCCCGCGTCGCCGACCCGGCGGTGCCGGACCTGGTGCTGGTCGGCGGCGCCGAATTCGTACCGGCGCAGCAACACGCACTGCCCGGCCTGCACCTGATGCCGCCGCTCGGCGACGCGGAACTGCAATGGCTCTACCAGGCCGCCGAGCGGCTCTGGCAGCCGTCCTACGCCGAGGGCTTCGGCCTGCCGGTGATCGAGGCGATGGCCATGGGCACGCCGGTGGCCGTGGCCAGCGGCACCTCGCTCGACGAGATCGTGCCGCCGGGCACGCCCCGCTTCAGCCCCCACGACGGCGCCGCAGTAAGCGCCCTGATGCGCGAGCTGGCGCGCCCCGCGGCCCCGGATCGCCAGGCCCTGCGCGACTGGGCCGGCCGCTACGCCGAGCAGCCCTACCGGGCCCGGGTCAGCGAACTGCTACAGGAGCTGCAGGCATGACCTCGTCCTTCGGCATGCCCATCGCCGCCGCCGTCGGCCTGGTGTTCGGCATCCTGCTGTGGTTCCTCTCGCCGCTGAAGGTGGCGGTGCTGATCGTCGCCATGGTGATCGGCCTCAACCTGCTGCGCCGCCCCCTCCTCGGCCTGCTGCTGTTCGCCGCCATCGCCACCTTCCTGCCCTACTCGACTATCAACGTCGGCATCCGTACCACGGTGTCCGAACTGCTGATCCTGGTGGTCTGGGCCTGCATCCTGTTCCAGAACATCTTCGAGGACTCGCGCCCCACGCTGGTCAAGGGCCGCACCGAGCGCTACGTGCTGGCGCTGATCCTGTTCAGCGCGTTTCCCTTCGTGGTCGGCCAGCTCACGGTCAACGCCGAGGGCGGCGGCGTGGCCAACTGGATACGCTGGCTGGCCAACGTATCGTTGCTGTTCCTGGTCGCGCGCCTGGTGCAGAACGAGCCGACCCGCGAGCGGATAGTCCAGGCACTGCTGTTCGGCACCCTGGCGATGCTGCTGCTGTCGCTGCCGATCTTCCTGGTCGAGCGCTCGGCGGCGGCCATCAACCCACTGCTCACCAAACTCGGCTACGCCATGCTGGACGAGGTGATCCGCGACACCTCCGGCGCCGTGTTCCTGCGCATGGGCTCGCCCTGGGTCCACCCCAACACCCTCGGCGGCGCCATGGCCCTGGTGCTGCCGCTGGCCCTCTGCTACGGCATCACCCGCCACGGCTGGCGCCGCGCCCTGGGCATCGCGGTCGGCGGCCTGGGCGTGGTCGCCCTGCTGCTCAGCGGCTCGCGCGGCGCCCTGCTGAGCCTGGCGGTGGTGCTGGTGTGGATGGCGGTCCGCCGGGTGCCCTTCACCGGGCGCCTGCTGCTCACCGGCTCGGCCCTCGGCCTGCTGCTGGTGCTGTCCTACCCACCGCTGCAGGAACGCATCTCGACCATGTTCGAGTTCAGCGGCGACGCCAGTACCTCAGTGCGCTTCGACGAGTACGCCAACTTCCCCCGGGCGATGGCGGCCTACCCCTTCGGCATCGGCTTCAAGGTCGAGCCGCCGGTGCCGGGCACGGACCTGCTGGGCATCTCCAACCTCTGGCTGAACTTCATCTACCGGCTCGGCCTGCCCGGCATGCTGCTGTTCATCGCCGCGACCTGGTGCTGGTGGAAGGAAGCGCGCCCGCGCACCGCGCGGATCGACCTGACCCCGAACAACGCCATCTGGCTGGGCACCACCGCCGGCCTGCTGGCGGCGCTGTTCAGCGGCCTGTTCGACCACTACTTCGGCTTCCAGCCGGTGCTGGTCGGGCTGTTCTGGCTGATGATCGGGCTGAGCCTGCAGGAGGCACGCCGGCTGCGCGCGGCCGAGGAGCGGGTCGTCACGGGCGATCCCACTCCGTCCGCCGGCGCCTGACCGCATGTTCGGCTCCACGCTGTGGCTGACGCTAGCCACCCTGGTCGGCCTGGCGGCCGGCTTCGCCCGCGAGTGGCTGCTGGTCGACGCCTGGGGCGCCAGCCTGCGCAGCGACGCCTTCCTGGTCGCGCTGTTCCTGCCCGAGGCGGTGCGCATGGCGATGGCCACCGGCCTGTTCAGCTCCGCCGCCCTGCCCCTCTATCAGGAGCGCGACGCCGCACGGCGGGCGGCCTGGCTGTCGGCCCTGACCGCGCGGGTGCTCGGCACCGGCTTCGCCATCGCCGGGCTCTTCTACCTGGCCGCGCCCCTGTGGGTCTGGCTCATCGGCCCGGGTCTGTCCGACACCGGACGGGCCTTGGCCGGGCAGAGCCTGCAACTGCTGGCATGGTGCGTGCCCGGCTTCCTCCTCCACGCCCTGCTGTGCATTCCGCTACAGGCCCACGCCCGCTTCGTCCTGGCGGGCATGGGCTCGCTGCTGTTCAACCTGCCGCCGGTGGTCTACCTGGCGCTGCAGGGCGGGCAGGCCGAGCCGGCCGGGCTCGCCGCCAGCTGCGTGGTGGGCAGCCTGCTGATGCCCCTGGCGCTGCTGCCGGCGATGCGCGGCATGGGCTGGCGGCCCTGGCGCGTCCGCGCGGACGACGACTGCGGCCGGCAGCTACTGGGCCGGCTCGGCCCGCTGCTGGCCAGCACCCTGGCGAGCCAGGGGCTGGCGCTGCTGGAACGGATGGTCGCCTCGCTGCTGGGCGAAGGCGCGGTCACCTGGCTGAACTTCGCCCGCAAGCTGATCAACCTGCCGATGGTCGCGCTGATGAGCCTGAACCAGGTCTTGCTCGGCCTGATGGGCGGCAAGTCGGAGCAGGAGCGCCTGGCCCTGCTGCGCCGCGGCACGGCCCTGGCGACGCTGCTGACCCTGCCGGTCGCGGTGGGCGTGGTCGGCGCAGCCGAGCCGCTGATCGAACTGCTGCTGCCTGCCCAGGCCAGCGGCGGCGTGCTGGCCGCCCTGCTCGGCTGGCTGAGCCTGACGCTGCTGTTCGCGGCCTGGAACGCCCTGCTGGCGCGCTACGCCTACTCGGTCGGCGACACCCGCCTGCCGCTGTCCTGCGAACTCGCCGGCAACGCCCTGAATGCCGTGCTGTTGCTGAGCCTGCCCTGGTGGCTGGGCTTGAAGGGCATCGCCCTGGCCGCGTTGCTGGGCGTGGTGCTGACCGGCCTGCTGCTGATGCGCAGGCAGCACCTGCTGGCTCGGCTGGACTGGCGACGGCAGTGGGCGCTGGCGCTGGCCCTGCCGGCCCTGGCCCTGCTCATCCCGCTGGCCCTGCCCCACGGCTGGTGGCAGCTCGGCGCCGCCACCCTGGCCGGCCTGGCCCTGCTCGGCGCCCTGGCAGTCCTGCTCAAACCCTGGAAGTAGGGTGCGCCGCGCGCAACGGGTAAGGCCTGGTTATGCCCCCATTAGTTGCTGCACCCTTGTGGGAGCGGATTTATCCGCGAATGTCGCGGCCACTCGGAATGCCACCCAGCCGCTCCCACAAACGCGGACATAACCAAAGGCCTGTCCGCTAGCGCGGCGCCTTCTCCCCGCTCGCCTGCTGGGCCTCGCCTTCCTGCCCCGCCCGCACGTAGTGGCTGTTCTTCAGCAGCCAGCGCTTCTCGATGCCGTGCCACATCAACGCCGCCCCGCATAGGGTCAGGCCCACCGCGACACCCAGGGCCAGCCAGGGGTTGGCGTCGAAGGCACCGAAATGCACCAGCGTCTGCACGATGGGAAAGTGCAGGATGTACACGCCATAGGAAAAGTCGCCGAACTTGCAGAAGTTGCCGACGTAGTTGTACAGCGCGAAGAAGATCACCAGCACGCCCAGCGCCAGGGGCCTCAGGGCCTCGATCTCGACCACGGGGCGCAGCAGGAAGTAGGCCACGGCGGCCAGCACCAGCCACTTCAGGTGCTGCTCGAAACGCGGCAGCAGGTAATAGAGCAGCGCGCCGGCGATGAAGAAGCGCAACTGCCCCGGCAGCTGCTTCTCCAGCAGCTCGTACAGGCCGCGCCCGGTGCTTTCGAGCAGGTGCAGCATGACCAACGAATAGACCGTCGAGGCCACGAACAGCGCCAGCATCACCCGCAGGTAACCGGCGCGCCGGCATAGCCAGACGATGGCCGGTACGCTCAGGTAGAACATCACCTCGATCTTGATGGTCCACAGCGCGCCGTTCACCGAGGCCAGCCGGTTGTCGGTGAACACCCCGGGCAGGTCGGGCTGGACGAAGTTCAGGAAGCCCAGGTTGAAGGCCAGGTAGCGGAAGAAGCCGCTGGACAGGAAGTAGTCCGCCAGCGGCAGCTCGCTGACCCCGCAGAGCAGGACCGCCGCCAGGGTCACCGAGACGAAATAGGCCGGGTAGATGCGCCGGCCGCGCTTCTCGAAGTAGTCGGCCAGCGAGCGGGACTTCTCGTAGCTCATGAAGATCAGGAAACCGCTGATCACGAAGAACGACTCGATGGCGATCTTGCCGGAGAGCAGCGTGTCGATGATCGACAGCTCGCCCGCCGCCGACAGCTCGTGGGCGTGCAGCAGGCACACCGCCAGCGCCAGCAGCAGGCGGATCAGGTCGAAGTTGTTCTGCCGCAGGCGCGGGCTGTCGATACGCATGGCCTTCCCGGTCACTTGGCGGGCTTCACCGACAGCTTGGCGGTGTCCTCCTGGGCCGGCTTCCTGCTGAACAAGCGCTTGCCCAGGCGATTGGCGCCGTTCATCAACGGTTCCTCGATCAGTCGGAAGCCGACCAGACCATAGACCATCACCGCCGTGAACATCAGCACCAGCAACACGACGTTGCCGAGCACGCTCGGCGAGGACGGCCCGAACAGCACCCAGCACTTGCCAACCACGCCCAGCACCAGCAAGTGCGACAGGTAGGTGGTGTAGGAGCTGTCGCCGATGGCCACCATGAAGCCGGGCACCCGCAGCAGGCCGCGACGCTCGAGCAGGGTAGCGCCCATGGTCAGCAGCCCGAACAGGCAGCCCAGGCTGAACACCCGGACCAGCCCCTCGCCGCGGAACAGTCCGTAGGTGTAGCCGACAGGCACTCCGACCAGCGGAACGAACAGCAGCATGCCCAGGGCCAGGCGACTGGAGACCCGCTCGCTGGCCGGACTGAAATAGAACAGGGCGATCATGCTGCCGAGCACGAACTCGACGGCGTAGGGATGCAGGATCAGCCGCAGGAAGGGATTCAGGCTGGCGGTGTCGAGCACCAGGTTGGCGCAGATGATCAGGCCGGCCCAGCCGGCGAGAATCCAGGGTAGGTAGCGCTCGCGGCAGAGCATGAGGGAGGTGAAGACCAGGTAGAACCACATCTCGAAGATCAGCGACCAGGCGACCATCACCAGCGGCAGGTTCTCGTCCGGGATCAGGAAGAACGACTTCCACAGGTTCGGCTGGTCATGCCCGCTGTTGACCCAGGCCGGCATGATCAGGAACACCGCCAGGGTGATGAAGAAGTACACCCAGTACGGCGGGTAGATCCTCGCCACGCGGGCGTAAGCGAACTTGACGATCTCCCGCGGCACCTGGAAGCGGCCGCGGGACACCATCACCATGATGAAACCGCTGACCACGAAGAACCAGTCGATGAACAGCTGATTGAAGTCCTTGATCGCGGCCGGCAGCAGCGACAGCCCGGCATACTTTTCCTCGGCGAACGTCATGTGACCGATGACCACCCCGGTCAGGCCCAGACAACGAAACGCCTGGAGGCTGTTCAACTTCGACATGCCGTGCTCCGGAACTGCAACGCCTCCCGCGGCAACGCAGGAATGCGCCAGAAAATAGCGCCAATAAACTGGCAGAAAGAGAAAAGGAAGGGGCCTGGAGGCCGTACGTGCGTAATTTGCGGCAGGATGCCATCATGCCCGGGAGCCTGGCAAGGCACGGCTGTCGCGATGGACGCCCCTCGACCGAGGCGGCGGAATCCTGACTCTTCCACCCTTTGTCGTCCCCGAAAGAACCCGTTGGAGAAGCGGAGTCACACATGACTCATCAAGTTGCAACCCGGAACATCGCCCTGTCCCTGCTGCTGTGTTCGGCGACGGTCGCCCCGCTGGCCCAGGCCGCCGACGACGACCCGATACGGATGATCATCAAGCAGTACGACCGGGACCTGTACTCGACCATGGACGACCTGCTCTACATCCGCACCCACCAGTGCCTGGAGCCGGCCTACAGCGAGAACGCCATCCTGTTCTACATCCCCTATTCGGACGACAACAAGCTGCAGTTCAGCTCGAAGGTCGAATGCAAGGTCCTGGAGCTGTACGACCGGGGCGCCCACTACAGCAAGGAAGGTCGCTGAGCGGCCGGCTCAGCCCAGCAGCTCGCTCAGGGGGATGAAGCGCACCGGCTCGCCCTCCTCCAGGCAGCGTCCCTCGCGCACCTCCACCAGCCCGTCGGCCCACACCGCGCTGCGCAGCACCCCCGAACTCTGGTTCGCATAGAGCACCGCCCGCCCCGCCTCCAGCCGGGCGCGCAGGTACTCGCGGCGGTTGCCCGCCCTGGGCCAGGCGAAGCCGGCGGGCACCTCGACGCTGAGCGGCTCCACCGTCTGAACGCCCATCCGCCGCAGCAGGTAGGGGCGCGCCAGCAGCGCGAAGGTGACCAGCGTCGACGCCGGATTGCCCGGCAGGCCGAGCACCGGCACGCCGCGGAAGTGGCCGCAGGTCAGCGGCTTGCCGGGCTTGATCGCCAGCTTCCACAGCGTCAGTTCGCCGTCCTCACGCAGCACCTGGCCGAGGCAGTCGGCCTCCCCCACCGAGACGCCGCCGGTCGACAGGATCAGGTCCATGTCCGCCTGCCCAGCCAGCACTTCCCGGGTCCGCCGGGGATCGTCGGGCAGGATGCCGGCGTCGCGCACCTCGCAGCCCAGGCGCCGCAACCAGGCGATCAGCAGGCTGCGATTGCTGTTGTAGATCTGCCCTGGGGCAAGCGGCCGGCCTGGCTCCACCAGTTCGTCCCCGGTGGACACGACGGCCACCCGCGCCTTGCGCCGCACCGTCAGCAGCGCCTGGCCGAGCGAGGCGGCCAGGCCCAGCTCCACCGGTCCCAGGCGGGTCCCGGCCTGCAACACCCGCTCACCGGAGCGCGTCTCCTGCCCCTGCGGGCGCACATGCTGGCCCGGCCGGAGCGGCTGGGTGAAACGCACACGACCCTCCGCCTCCTCGGCGTTCTCCTGCATCTCGACGGTGTCGGCGCCCTCCGGCATCGGCGCACCGGTGAAGATGCGCGCGCAGGTGCCGGGCTGCAGCGGCTCCGGCGCCTGGCCGGCGAGGATGCGCTGGCTGACCGGCAGCGGTTCTCCACGCCAGTCGGCATGGCGCAGCGCATAGCCGTCCATCGCGCTGTTGGGCCAGGGCGGCAGGTCCAGGGACGCCACCAGGTCCACGGCCAGCACCCGGCAGTCGGCCTGCTCCAGCGGGACCTCCTCACAGGGCAGCGCCTCGGCCTGCTCCGCCAGCGCCAGCAGGCGCTGCAGGGCTTCTTCCAGCGGAATCAGGCTCATCCGCGGCTCTCGCAGGCGTCCGCCTGCTTCAGATGGGGGACGAAATTGCACGGCCGGTGGCGGCTGTCCAGCTGCTCGCGGAGGATGCCGTCCCAGGCGGTGCGGCAGGCGTTGGTCGAGCCGGGCAGGCAGCACACCAGCGTGCCGTTGGCCAGCCCCGCCAGCGCCCGCGACTGGATGGTGGACGTGCCGATGTCCGCCAGGGAAATGTGCCGGAACAGCTCGCCGAAGCCGTCGACATGCTTGTCCAGCAGGCAGGCGACCGCCTCGGGCGTGCTGTCGCGACCGGTGAAGCCGGTGCCGCCGGTAATCAAGACCACCTGCACCTCATCCTCGGCGATCCAATGCGCCACCTGGGCGCGGATGCGGTACAGATCGTCCTTCAACAGCACCCGGGCGGCCAGCCGGTGCCCGGCCTCGGTGAGCCGGTCGACGAACAGCTGGCCGGACGTATCGGTCTCCAGGGAGCGGGTATCGCTGACGGTGAGAACGGCGATGTTCAGCGGCACGAAAGCCGCCTCGGCCTTGTGGCTCATGGCGTGATCCGGTTGTGATGAAGTCAGGCCGGTGTTATATCACGCGCCTTCCTTGGAATTCCCCGATGACCGTCGACGAGCCCTTGCCCTGCTCCATCCTCCTCCTGGCCGGCGGCCGGGGCCAGCGCATGGGCGGGCGGGACAAGGGCCTGCTGGAGTGGCAGGGCCGGCCGCTGATCGCCCACCTGCACGCGCTGACGCGACCGCTGACCGACGACCTGATCATCTCCTGCAACCGCAACGCCGAGCATTACGCCCCCTACGCCGACCGACTGGTGGCAGACGCCGAGGAACACTTCCCCGGCCCCCTCGCTGGCATCCTCGCCGGCCTGGCGGCCGCCCGCCATCCGCACCTGCTCGTGCTGCCCTGCGATGCGCCCCAAGCGGACCTCGCCCTGATCGAAGACATGCGCACCCTCGCCCGGCACGAGCCGGACAAGGCGGTGCTCATCCGCCGCGGAGAACAGTGGGAACCCCTCTTCTGCCTGCTGCCCAAGACATTCCTGCCCCCCCTGCAACAAGCCTGGCAGGACGGCGAACGCAGCCCGCGTCGCGCGCTGCTGTCACTGAGCATCCTCGCCCTGCCCTGCGTGGAACACGACCCGCGACTGGCGAACCTGAACACGCCGGAACTGCTGGCCGAGACCCCGCCTGGCGCTCCCTCCTGAGGAAGCGGCTCGTGGCCGCCAACCCGGCCCTCGCCACCTCGCGACAATGCGCCACGCAAAAAAATTCAGCTAACGCCTTGTGCAATAAAACTTTTTCGGTAGAATGCGCGCCATCTTCGGAGCGTAGCGCAGCTTGGTAGCGCGTCTCGTTCGGGACGAGAAGGTCGCTGGTTCGAATCCAGTCGCTCCGACCACTTCCCGACTCCAGAATACTCAAGGTATTTTGGAGATCTTGAAAAACCGGCCCTATGGCCGGTTTTTTCGTTTCAGCCCACCTTGCTACTCCCTTCTGCTCTGCACATCATGTGTGCCAGCATGTATGCTGGCCACTCAGCAAGGGATTTTGTATGCGCATAGTCACAGTACTTTTGACAGCACTGCTTACTACTGGTTGTGCTACCAGCGGCTTGAAGATTAGCCAAGCTCAGATGGACAAAATCGTCGCTGGGCAAACAACTCGTGATGAGATGATTTCTATTTTCGGCCCTCCCACCAGCGAAACTGTCGGTGCCGATGGAAATAAAATTCTTGCGTGGGGCTATGCTCGCGTCGACTTCCTAATAACCACTGATAAACAGGGCATGGCCGTATTCCTCGGCCCAGATGGCACTGTCAGTAGCTACAACCGTCAAGGCAGTACTCCTCCCGCGTCCAAAGTCAAGCAAGCTGTCCCCCCTTCAGCTCTTCATCAATCGCCAGCAAAGATACCGGTCGAGAGGCAGCCAGAAACAAAGAGAATCATGCCCTCAACACCTATGTGTTATTCAAATGACCAGTGTGATGCCATGTGGGCTGAAGCCATGATCCAAATACAAGCTTTGAGTCAAATGCGTATTAAGATCGCAACTGAAAACTTTGCCCAGACCTACAACCCCACTACTTCAGGGCGCATGGGTGCCTCCATCCAAAAAATTCCTGCTCCCGATGGCGCAACCGCCACCCAAGCCGAGTTCTCCTGCACCAATACTTGTAATGATCAGATTACCTCTGCGCTCAACATTTTCAATAAAAGTATTAGCCAGACAGGTGCAGCCTTTAAGAACCAATAACGACTCCATTGCATTCATTATTGGTTAGCAGAGGAAAGGTTTAAACGCATGGCTAGCATTGCCCACACATCGAGGCATAAATCATTTAGCAAGGAGGCTGCCATGCGCACCACCCTAATAGCCTTATCACTCGGTACCTTAGCAGCTCTATCTGGATGTGCCGTCAAAAAGGATTTCTATGCCATGGGAGGCAGCCGCGCCGATGGTACGGTAGACATGGCCTATGACTTTCAGCAATTCGAGCAGCCGATAATCAATCATCAGCAGGCCCAGGCTGTAGCAAAGACAAAATGTGCGGTGTGGGGCTATTCAGGAGCAGAGCCATTTGGTGGACAGACGACTAAGTGTTCACGAGTAGATGGATGGGGTAACTGTGTCGCTGGTCAAGTAGTGATTCAATATCAATGCCTCGGTGAGGGGACAAATAACTCTTCTTCCTACACCCTGACTCCGGCCAAAACATCGGTGATACCATCTGATACCTCCTCTATAGAACCAACCAAGGAGCAATGGAAGCAGCAGCAATTACAGAATCTCATGCAGGACTCCAGCCTCGGCTATGAGGAGTACATGAAGCGACGCGCTGCAATTCTCGCGCAGTAACAGAAAAGCCCGGCAGTTCACCGGGCTTTTCGCTTTCTCTCTCCACCAACAAAACTACCCCTAGCCAAGACTCTGGCGCCTCTTACGCGCCCACCCCAAGCACTCTCTGCCGTCCCCTTAGCGGCAGGGCACCACATAAGAGAGGTGTGGCAAGCACAGCAGCTAGGTATGATGGCCAGCTAACATCAAAGGAGCTGTCATGATCGTTACCAGGGCCGTTGTCGCGGTGCTCGCGCTGGCTTTTCTGACCGGATGCGGACTGAAGGCCAGAACCTTCAACGAAGGGGGAAGAGGCTATGCGATGGGCCTTGGTAGCCATTCAGGGTCGGTCTGTCTGCTTCCGGGGAAAGCTCCAGCATCTGTGGAGAAGACCTACATCGGCGTACTCAAAGGCCGCAGAGGGGCGCCCGGCGCTTTCGAACCCGTGCGACGAGTCATGGTAGAGGAAGCACGGAACATAGGCGCAGACCTGCTGGAAGACACGGTAATGCGTCAAGACCTGGCCTTTCGTGGCATTTTCTTCATTCGCCCGATTGGTGAGGGAATCGCCTATCAGCTCAAGGACCATGACTCCTTCGACTGTGTAGCCAATGGCGGCCTTCTCTATGAAGGTACCGGCTCTCCTCCCAAACGCCTGGAGTCAGTACCGGTGTCAAAGGCCCAGCCCGCCGCCGTTGCTGCGCCCGCCTCCATCCAAGCCAAACCCGCGCAGGTCTCGTACGACCAATGCATGGAGCGAGTGCTTCGAATTCAGGATGCGCAGCTGAGACTCGAATCCATGTCGCTATGTGATGGCGTGAAGTAAAGGAGCTACTCCCCATGAAGTTTCTGCGCATAGCTGTAATCGCCACCCTGGCACTGCTCACAGGCTGCGCCTTCGGAATCAAGGTCGACTATCGGATGGCGTTGCCGTACGTCCAGCTGGAGCCATCGACCGAGAAGCGTGTCATCGAGGTGGCAACCGTGGATCAGCGGCCTTATATCCTCAGCGGTAATAAGCGGCCGCAGTTCGTGGGTGTATCGCGGGCGTTGTACTACAACCCCTACAACATCAACACGGCGAGCGGGCTCGGTCTGGTCACCGACCTGCAGAGCGCGATGATCACCGCGCTGGCCCGCGACCCTTCGGTGCAAGCGAGGGCAACCCAGAACCGGGATCACGCCTCGGCTCCCGGCGCCCGCCTGCTGGTGCTGACCGTGCGCGAATGGAAGTCCGACGCCTACATGCGAGTGCGGTTCGACTACGACGTGACGGCAGAGATCAAGGACGAGCATGGCCTGGTGCTGGCGACCAAGACTGCAAAAGGTCGCGGCGCGATCACCCACTTCCTCAACGCCGGCGCCGATGTCCTCAATAAGGCGCTAGGGGATCATGAGATCGTCAAGGCACTGGGCAGCACACCAACCCCGCTCGTCTCTCCAGCACCAGCGCCGACAGCGCTGGCTCCGGCGACCGCATCCGCGAAGCCAGGTATCCAGTACGACGACTGCATCAGGCGCGTGCTCAGGATCTCCGACCAGCAGCTGCGCCTGTCGGCCATGAGCGCCTGCGACAGCGCGAAGTAGCCTCATCGCTGTTCCGAGACGCGAAGAACCGGCCACCTGGCCGGTTTTTTCGTCGATGGCCTGGGCGAAAGATGCAACGGAAGGGGCAAAAAAAACGGGAGCCGCAAAGGGCTCCCGCACTCGATCAGTAGAGTAAAACCACGACGGCATCGCCTGTCGCGGCTACAACCTCACCAGCGCCCATTGGGGGCGCAGGTTGCAATCTGGCACAAAACAAGCGTTTGCTCCGTATCACTTCGTAGCCAGCCTGCAAAGAAATGTAAACGGCTGGCCCGCTCCGGGCGGCCACGGCAGAATGCGGCCATGACCGCCCATATCCCGCCCTTCTGCCAGTTGCTGGCCACCCCGCCTCTGTTCGCGTTGCCCGACACCCAGCTGGTGTGCGCCAGTTTCGACCCCGCGCGGCTGGCGGCGGACGACTTCCGCCGCTGCGCCATCGAACCGGTACGAGGAGTGGCCAAGCGCCAGGGCGAGTACCTGGCCGGCCGGCTGTGTGCCCGCGAGGCGCTGCGCCGGCTGTGCGGCCAGGCGCTGGTGCCGGGACGCGACGAGGAAGGCGTGCCGATCTGGCCGGCCGGCATGGTCGGCTCCATTACCCATGGCGCCGGTCAAGCCGCGGCGCTGGTCGCCTTCGGCAGGCGCTGGCGCGGGCTGGGGCTGGACCTGGAGAAACGCCTGGGCGCCGAGCGGGCAGCCAGGCTGGCGGGGGAAATCCTCACGCCTGCCGAGATGGAGCGCGCCGCCGGGCTGTCGCCCGAGGCCTTCGCCCGCCATGTGACGCTGACCTTCTCGCTCAAGGAGAGCCTGTTCAAGGCCCTCTACCCGCTGGTGCTGCAGCGCTTCTATTTCCACGACGCCGAACTGCTCGAACTGAACGAGGACGGCCATGCCGAGCTGGTTCTGCTGATCGACCTGGGCACCGAGTGGCGCCCAGGCACCCGGCTGAGCGGGCAGTACCGCGAGTACGACGACTACCTGCTCAGCGTCGTCGCCATTGCCCCGCGCTAGACGAACGCCTGCCGGCCGAAGCCCCGGGGCAGGCGCTGGCGGCCCGGCAGGCCGCTGAGACGGGTCTCCCAGGAAGCGCGCCAGTCGCTGGCCGCCCGCGCGATCTTCTCCTGCCGCGACGCCCGCCGCGCGGCGTTGCGCGCGCTGCGCCGGGCCTCGGTGAAGGCTTCGGTCTTGCGGCAGTTGCGGCACTTCACCCTAGCCAGTTCGGTCGTGGAAGGCAGCTTTTCTCCGTGGGAGCCACAGGCGAGGTGGCCGGAGACCTTGTAGTGCATCACCATCGCGAATCTCCTGCAGGTGGGCGGCCCGCCCGTGTCGGCCGGGCCGATGCCCCTCAGGGGTTCGGACTGCGCTGGCGGCGTTGCGGTTCAGGTCGCGTGACCGGCGCGGCCGTCAGTCGTCGCCGTAGTACTGCACGCCGATGCGGATGATGTCGCGCCCCTGCGCCTTGCGCTGGTGGTTGGTGTCGCGCAGCGAGTAGATGCAGCCGCAGTATTCCTGCTGGTAGAAGCGCTCGCGCTTGCTGATCTCGATCATCCGCGCCGAGCCACCGCCCTTGCGCCAGTTGTAGTCCCAGTAGGTGATGCCGGGGTACCGGGCGGCCGAGCGCGCGCCGCTCGCGGTGATCTGCTGCATGTCCTTCCAGCGCGAGATGCCCAGCGAACTGGAGATCACCGGGAAGCCGTGCTCATGGGCGTACAGCGCGGTGCGCTCGAAGCGCATGTCGAAGCACATGGTGCAGCGGATGCCGCGCTCCGGCTCATGCTCCATGCCCCTGGCCCGGGCGAACCAGTCGTCGGTGTCGTAATCCGCGTCGATGAAGGGCACGCCCTGCTGCTCGGCGAAGCGGATGTTCTCTTCCTTGCGCAGCAGGTACTCGCGGGTCGGGTGGATGTTGGGGTTGTAGAAGAAGATGGTGTAGTCGATGCCGGAGGCGGCTATCGCTTCCATCACCTCGCCGGAACAGGGCGCGCAGCAGGAATGCAGCAGCAGCCTGTCGGCGCCGCCCGGCAGGGTCAGCCGGGGTCTCACGAACTCGGACATGGACATTCTCCAGCAATGAAAAAACGGAGCGCGAGGCTCCGTTCCGTCCGTGACACGCGCCCGGCTCAGGCCAGTTCGGCGCGCAGCTGCCTGGCCGCGGCCACCATGTTGACCAGCGCCGCCTCGGTCTCCGGCCAGCCGCGGGTTTTCAGGCCGCAGTCCGGGTTGACCCACAGACGCTCGGCCGGCACCCGCTGGGCGGCCTTCTTCATCAGGCGGACCATCTCGGCGCTGTCCGGCACGCGCGGCGAGTGGATGTCGTACACGCCCGGGCCGATCTCGTTGGGGTACTCGAAGCGCTCGAAGGCGTCCAGCAGCTCCATGTCCGAGCGCGAGGTCTCGATGGTGATCACGTCCGCATCCATGGCGGCGATGGACTCGATCACGTCGTTGAACTCGCTGTAGCACATGTGGGTGTGGATCTGGGTCTCGTCGCGCACGCCGGAGGCGGTCAGGCGGAACGATTCGGTCGCCCAGTCCAGGTACGCCTGCCATTGCGCCTTGCGCAGCGGCAGGCCCTCGCGGAACGCGGCCTCGTCGATCTGGATGACCTTGATGCCGGCGGCCTCCAGGTCCACCACCTCATCGCGGATGGCCAGCGCCAGCTGGCGCGCCTGCTGCTCGCGGGAGATGTCGTCACGCGGGAAGGACCACATCAGCATGGTCACCGGACCGGTCAGCATGCCCTTCATCACCTTGTCGGTGCAGCTCTGGGCGTACTGGATCCACTCCACGGTCATCGGCCGCGGACGGCTCAGGTCGCCGTAGATCACCGCCGGCTTCACACAGCGCGAACCATAGCTCTGCACCCAGCCGAAGCGGGTGAAGGCGTAGCCGTCGAGCTGTTCGGCGAAGTACTCGACCATGTCGTTGCGCTCCGCCTCGCCGTGCACCAGCACGTCCAGGCCGAGCTGCTCCTGCACTTCCACCGCGTGGCGGATCTCGCTGTGCATGGCCTCGGTGTATTCGGCGGCGGACAGCTTGCCGGCCTTGAACGACTGGCGTGCCAGGCGGATCGCCGAGGTCTGCGGGAACGAGCCGATGGTGGTGGTCGGGAACGCCGGCAGGTCCAGGCGGGCGCGCTGCAGCTCGATGCGGGTGGCGAACGGCGACTGGCGCTGGCTGTCACGCGCGGTGATGGCCGCCAGGCGGGCCTGCACGGCCGGCTTGTGGATGCGCGGCGAAGCGGCACGGCTGGCCTGCACCTTGCCGCTCTCGGCCAGGGCGGCCTGCACGTCGGCGTTCTGCGGGTCGCGCAGGGCCTGGGCCAGCACGGCGACTTCGCGGCACTTCTGCACGGCGAAGGCCAGCCAGCTCTTCAGCTCGGCGTCCAGCTTGTCTTCGCGGGCCAGGTCGACCGGGCTGTGCAGCAGCGAGCAGCTCGGCGCCACCCACAGACGCTCGCCCAGGCGCTCGTGGGCCACGCGCAGGATGTCCAGAGCCTTCTCCAGGTCGGCGCGCCAGACGTTGCGGCCGTTGACCACGCCGAGCGACAGCACCTTGTAGGCCGGCAGGCGGTCGAGGATGCCGGGGAACTGCTCCGGGGCGCGCACCAGGTCGATGTGCAGGCCATCCACCGGCAGGCCGGCGGCCAGGCCGAGGTTGTCTTCCAGGCCGGCGAAGTAGGTGGCGATCAGCTTCTTGCCCGGCTCCTTCTGCAGCAGGTTGTAGGCGCGCTCGAAGGCGTTCTTCCAGTCCTGCGGCAGGTCGAGGGCGAGGATCGGCTCATCGATCTGCACCCACTCGGCGCCCTGAGCGGCGAGACGCTGGAGGATTTCCCCGTAGACCGGCAGCAGGCGTTCGAGCAGGTCGAGGCGGTCGAAGTCTCTGCCCTTCTCCTTGCCCAGCCAGAGGTAGGTCAGCGGGCCGATGATGACCGGCTTGACGTTGTGGCCCAGGGCCTTGGCTTCGTCGACTTCCTCGAACAGCTGCTCCCAGCTCAGGGCGAACTGCTGGTCGGCGCTGAATTCGGGGACTAGGTAGTGGTAGTTGGTATCGAACCACTTGGTCATTTCCTGGGCGTGGGCACCGCCGCAGCAGGTGTTCTGGCTGCTTCCAGAAACACCCCGCGCCATGCCGAACAGGGTGTCCAGGGTCGGTTTGCCGCCGTGGGCGTGGAAGCGCTCGGGAATCACGCCGAAGGTCAGCGAATGGGTCAGCACCTGGTCGTACCAGGCGAAGTCGCCGACCGGCAGCAGCTCGATGCCGGCGTCCTTCTGCACCTGCCAGTGGGCGGCGCGCAGCTCGCGGCCGACGGCGCGCAGGCCGGCTTCGTCCAGTTCGCCCTTCCAGTAGGCTTCCAGCGCCTTCTTCAGCTCGCGATCACGGCCGATGCGGGGAAAGCCGAGGTTGTGTGCCAATGCCATCTGTCTGTCTCCAGTGTTCGTGAATGGCGCACATTCTCGACACCCGGAACCTCATGAGACAAACTCAACATATTCGTGATGATCACAAGTTTTATTCATTGAGATTCGCTCATGTTGGAACTGCGCCACCTCAAGACCCTGCACGCCCTGCGCGAAACCGACAGCCTGGTGGAAGCCGCCGAGCGCCTGCACCTGACCCAGTCGGCCCTGTCCCACCAGTTCAAGGAGCTGGAGGAACGCCTGGGCATGCAGCTGTTCGTGCGCAAGACCAAGCCGGTGCGCTTCACCAGCGCCGGCCTGCGCCTGCTGCAGCTGGCCGACAGCCTGCTGCCGCAGCTGCGCGCGGCGGAGCGCGACATGGCGCGCCTGGCCGGCGGCACCGCCGGGCGGCTGCACATGGCCATCGAGTGCCACAGCTGCTTCCAGTGGCTGATGCCGACCATCGACCAGTTCCGCGACGCCTGGCCGGAAGTGGAGCTGGACCTGGCCTCGGGCTTCTCCTTCGCCCCGCTGCCGGCGCTGACCCGCGGCGACCTTGACCTGGTGGTGACCTCCGATCCGATCGAACTGCCCGGCATCACCTACGTGCCGCTGTTCACCTACGAGGCGCTGCTGGCGGTGGCCAACCAGCACCCGCTGGCCGGCCGCCCCTACGTGACCCCGGAGGACCTGGAGCGGGAGACCCTGATCACCTACCCGATCGAACGCGACCGCCTGGACATCTTCACCCGCTTCCTCGAACCGGCCGACGTGGAGCCGGCCCAGGTGCGCACCTCCGAGCTGACGGTGATGATGATGCAGCTGGTGGCCAGCGGCCGCGGCGTGTGCAGCCTGCCCAACTGGGCGCTGCATGAGTACAGCTCGCGCGGCTACGTGACCGCCAAGCGCCTGGGCGAGCGCGGCCTGTTCGCCACCCTGCAGGCCGGCATCCGCAGCGACATGCTCGACGCGCCGTTCATGCGCGACTTCCTGCTCACCGCCAAGGACACCTCCTTCGCCACCCTGTCGGGAGTCAGCGCGGCGCGCGGCTGACGCGACTTCTTGGTCGCTGCATCAGCCCGTACACTCCGCCCTTCCCTCCGTTGAAGGCCCGCCCGATGCGCACCCTCTACCAGTTCCCGATCTCCCACTATTGCGAGAAGACCCGCTGGCATCTGGACCACAAGGGGCTCGACTACCGGGTGGACAACCTCTTCCCCGGCTTCCATCGCCTGAAGAGCAGGCGCCTGGCCGGTATCGTCACCCTGCCGATCCTGCGCGACGGCGAGCAGGTGGTGGGCGACTCCACCGCCATCGCCCTGCATCTTGAACAGCGCTACCCCGAGCGTCCCCTGCTGCCCGATGACGCCGAGCAGCGCGCCCGCATCCTGGAGCTGGAGGAACGCTTCGACCGCCTCGGCGTTCACGTGCGGCGCTGGCTGTACGGCCAGATCGAGGACTGGAGCAGCGTGATGCACGCCATGCTCAAGGTCTACCGCCCCTGGTTCGGCCTGCGCGACCTGATGAAGCCGCTGCTGGTCGACGGTGTGAAGAAGCTCTACGGCATCCGCCCGGACCGGGTGGCCAAGTCCCGCGACGAGCTGCTGGCCGGCCTCGACCTGATCGAACAGCTCACCGGCGGCGATCCCGCGCGCTACCTGGTCGGCGACCGGCTGAGCCTGGCCGACGTCAGCGCCGCCGCGCTCTACGGCCCGCTGTTCACGCCACCCGGCACACCCTGGGAACACATCGCCGGGCACGACAGCAGCATCCAGGCATTCCTCGACGAACTGGCCGCGCGCCCCGCCGGCCAGTGGGTGCTGCGCCGCTACGCCGAGGACCGCGCGCGCCGCTGAGGAGCATCGCCGGGCATGACCGCTGGTCATGCCGGCGCATCAACCGGCCACCGGCCGCAGTCACAGCGTTATCGACCTACGGGCGGAACGGGTCCGTCCGTGCCACGCGAGGACGCATCATGACGCACAGCGGCCGTGACCTGCGCATCGACCTGTTCCGCGGGTTGGCGCTGGTCTTCATCTTCTGGGACCACATCCCGGGCAACCCGCTGGCCCAGGTCACGCCGCGCAACGTCGGCCTCAGCGACGCGGCGGAAATCTTCGTGTTCCTCGCCGGCTACGCCGCCGTGCTGGCCTACGGCAAGCTGCTGCAGCGCGACGGCTACCTGGTCGCCTGCCTGCGCATCCTGCGCCGGGTATGGGTGCTGTACGTGGCGCACATCTTCCTGCTGGCGGTGCTGATGGGCATCGTGTTCTTCACCAACAATCATGTGGAGCAGAAGGACTTCGTCGGGGCGATGGGGCTGGACTATTTTCTCAGCCACCCGCAGCAGGCCGTTACCGACGAGCTGCTGCTGCGCTTCAAGCCCAACCTGATGGACCCGCTGCCGCTGTATATCGTGCTGCTGGCCGCCCTGCCGGTATGCCTGCCGCTGCTGCTGCGCTGGCCGGTGGCGCTGCTCGGGGCGTCGTTCGTGCTCTACCTGCTGGCGCCGCTGCCGGACATGAACCTGGCCGGGCCGCAGGGTGGCGAGTGGTTCTTCAACCCCCTGGCCTGGCAGTTCCTGTTCTTCCTCGGCGGCGGCGCGGCGCTGTACGCCCAGCGTCGCCCGGCGGACGCGCCGCGCCCCGGGGTCGGCCATCCGTTGTTCGTCGCCTGCGCGACGTACCTGGTGCTATGCGCCGTGCTGGCGCTGTCGTGGAAATTCCCGCCGCTGCACGCGCAGTGGATGCCCCAGGCGCTGGCGGACCTGATCTACCCCATCGACAAGACCGACCTGTCGCCGCTGCGCCTGCTGCACTTCCTCGCCCTGGCCTATTGCGTCGCGGTGGTGCTGCCGAGCGGCGACTGGCTCAGACGCTGGCCGGCGCGGGAGATGTGCCGCATGGGCCAGTATTCGCTGGAAGTGTTCTGCCTCGGCGTGGTACTGGCGCCACTGGCCGACGCTGCCAACAACCTGCTCGGCGAACACTGGCTGGTGCGCTTCGCCACGGCCATGGCCGGCCTCTGCCTGATGATGGCGCTGGCGGTCTGGCTGGACTTCATCAAGAACGTCGGCCAGCGCCGCACCCAGCCGGCACCGCTCGACCCGCCGCCGCAGCTGGTCTACGGCGCCCGTTAACCCATACCAGCGGGGCAATGGTGCGCATGGCGCACCCTACGGGACGGTGCCACACCGTAGGGTGCGCCATGCGCACCGATGAAGCTCAAACCGCCTGCAACAGCAGGGACGCGGGCTTGCCGGTCTGGGGATGCGGCGGCTCCACCTGTTTTTCCAGCGTCCAGCCGGCATCGGCCAGCAGGTCCAGCCAGGACTCCAGGGTGCGGAAGTACCAGGGCATCGGCTCGACGAAGCCCTCGCCAAAGCCCTCGAAACGCTCCAGGCGCCAGCCGTCCGCGTAGGGTTCGCCGGCCATCCGCGGGTGCAGGGTCTGGATCAGCAGCCGGCCACTGGGTTCGAGCAGCTCGCGCCAGTCGCGCAGCGGCAGGTGCTCGTCCAGCAGGGCGAAATTGCACAGCAGCAGGTCGAAGCGGCCCAGCTCCACGCCGGACAGATCGGCATGGCTGCACACACGGTAGCCCGCCCCGCCCGCCGCATGGGCCGTGGCGATAAGCGCCGGCGAAGCGTCCACACCACACATTGCCACGCCCCGCTCGGCCAGGGCGCGGCACAGCCAGCCCTCGCCACAGCCGATGTCCAGCGCCCGGCGCGGCTTCAGGGCCAGGGCGGCCTCGATGATCGCCGCGTCCGTGACCAAGCGTCGGCTCTCGATCCGCCCCTCGCGCACCGCACGGGTCCAGCCCTCGGCGTTGAGCTGCCAGCTGTGCGCCAGGCGCTCTGCCGGCTTGCTCATGGCTGGCTCGCGCTGGCCGGCAGAAAGCACCGGCCATAAAAAAGCCGATGCAATCGCATCGGCTTCTTCGTGGACACCACCGGGACTTACTCGGCCTTGGCCTTCTCGGCGGCGTCCTTGATCAGGGTCTGCAGCTCACCCTTCTCGAACATCTCGGTCATGATGTCGCTGCCGCCGACCAGTTCGCCGCCGACCCACAGCTGGGGGAAGGTCGGCCAGTTGGCGTACTTCGGCAGGTTGGCGCGGATTTCCGGGTTCTGCAGGATGTCCACGTAGGCGAACTTCTCGCCACAGGCCATCACCACCTGCGCGGCGCGCGAGGAGAAGCCGCACTGCGGCGCATTCGGCGAACCCTTCATGTACAGCAGGATGGTGTTGTTGGCGATCTGCTCTTTGATGGTATCGATAATATCCACGACTCACCTCGTCTGAACTTTCCCGGACCTGTGCCGGGCACGGTGGGCCGATTGTACACGAAAGCCCCAGCGGCGGGCTCGGAGATGCACTCGGCACGGCCCGGATGCAATCCGGGCCAGCAGATTCCGACTACGCCGCCTCGACCCGCACCGGCACGCCGTTCAGTGCGGCATTGCCGGACACCGCGTCGAGCTGGCGCTCGTCGGTCAGGTCGTTGGCGCTGGCCCCCGGCTGGGCGCTGGCGATCTCCATGCGCACGCCGGGGCGCGCATGGCCCCAGCCGTGGGGCAGGCTGACCACGCCGGGCATCATCTCCTCGCTGGCCACCGCCTCCACCTCGATCGTCCCGACCCTCGATTGCACCCGTACCCGCTGGCCGTCGGCCAGGCCGCGCCCGGCCATGTCCTGCGGATGCATCAGCAACTGGTGACGCGGCTTGCCCTTCACCAGGCGCTGGTAGTTGTGCATCCACGAGTTGTTGCTGCGCACGTGGCGGCGGCCGATCAGCACCAGTTCGCCCGCGGCCGGCAGGGGCTGGGCGGCGAAGCGCGCCAGGTCCGCCACCAGCAGTTCCGGCGCGGCCTCGACGGCACCGGAACCGGTCTTCAGGCGCGCCGCCAGGTTCGGCCGCAGCGGCCCCAGGTCGATACCGTGGGGGGCTGTGCGCAGCGTCGCCAGGCTCAGCCGGTGTTCGGACTTGTCGCCGTAGGGGCCGAAGCGCAGACCCATGTCGATCATCTGCGCCGGCGGCATGGTCGGCTTGAGTTCGGTGCCCTGCCTGGCGGCGAAGGCCCGGGCCAGGCCGACGAAGATTTCCCAGTCGTCCAGCGCGCCGGCGGGCTTCTCCAGCACCGGTTCGTTGAAGCGAGTGACGTTGCGCACGGCGAATACGTTGAAGGTGGTGTCGTAGTGGTCGTGTTCCAGCGGCGCGGTGGGCGGCAGGATCAGGTCGGCGTGGCGGGTGGTTTCGTTGATGTAGAGGTCCACCGAAACCATGAAGTCGAGCCCATCCAGCGCCTGCTCCAGCTGGCGGCCGTTGGGCGTGGACAGCACCGGGTTGCCGGCCACGGTGACCAGCGCGCGCACCTGGCCATCGCCGGGGGTGAGCATCTCCTCGGCCAGCGCCGCCACCGGCAGCTCGCCGCCGTATTCCGGCAGGCCGGAGACGCGGCTCTTCCAGCGGTCGAAGTGGCCGCCCGAGGTGGTCGCCACCAGGTCCAGCGCGGGGCTGGTGCACAGCGCGCCGCCGACCCGGTCGAGGTTGCCGGTGACCAGATTGATCAACTGGATCAGCCAGTGACAGAGGCTGCCGAAGGCCTGGGTGGAGACGCCCATGCGCCCGTAGCACACGGCCGACTCGGCGGCGGCGAAGTCGCGGGCCAGTTGGCGGATGTCCTGCGCCGGCACGCCGCAGCGCGCGCTCATGGCCTCGGCGCTGAACGGCGCCACAGCCTCGCGCACCTGCGCCAGGCCGTTCACCGGCAGCCCGCCCTCACGGGTCAGACCCTCCTCGAACAGGGTGTTGAGCAGGCCGAGCAGCAGCGCCGCGTCGTTGCCCGGGCGCACGAAGATATGCCGGTCGGCCATGGCCGCCGTCTCGCTGCGCCGCGGGTCGACCACCACCAGCGTGCCGCCACGCGCCTTGAGCGCCTTGAGGCGCTTCTCTACGTCCGGCACGGTCATGATGCTGCCGTTGGAGGCCAGCGGGTTGCCGCCGAGGATCAGCATGAACTGCGTATGGTCGACGTCCGGGATCGGCAGCAACAGGCCGTGGCCATACATCAGGTAGCTGGTCAGGTGGTGCGGCAGCTGGTCCACTGAGGTGGCGGAGAAGCGGTTGCGCGTCTTCAGCTGGCCGAGGAAGTAGTTGCTGTGGGTCATCAGCCCATAGTTGTGCACGCTGGGGTTGCCTTGGTACACGGCCACGGCGTTCTTGCCGTGCTCGGTCTGGATCGCCAACAGACGCTCGGCGACCAGCTCGAAGGCCTCGTCCCAGCCGACCGGCTGCCACTGGCCGTCGACCTTGCGCAGCGGCTGGCGCACCCGGTCCGGGTCGTTCTGGATGTCCTGCAGCGCCACCGCCTTCGGGCAGATGTGGCCACGGCTGAAAGCATCCTGGGCATCGCCCTTGATGGAGAGAATCCGGCGGCTGCCGTCTTCCTGGTCTTCGGTTTCGATGGTCAGGCCGCAGATGGCCTCGCACAGGTGACAGGCACGGTGATGGAGGGTCTTGGTCATGGCCTAGCCTCTATTGTTCTGTTCGAGACGACCGGTCTAGTCGTCACCCGCTGACTATGGCCGCTGGGCCGTGCCTTGACCAGCGCACTCGATTTCGTGAATCGGCGGCCATCAGGCCAGCGGATGCCACACGCAAGCGCAGCGAAAAGCCCTCGGCCGGGGCTCATTTGCTCCAATGCGTCCTTTCCTTATAAGATCCCGCCTCCCCCATTCGTCGCGCCCGGGCGGTTACAGCCGCCGTGTGGATGGTTTTTCCCCGGAAAATTCGGGGCCGCGACCGTTGTTCGAAACCAAGGTAGTGAAACAGATGAGCGCCAGGCACTTTCTCTCGTTGATGGATTACAGCCCGCAGGAACTGAGCGGCCTGATCCGTCGAGCCATCGAGCTGAAGGACCTGCGCCGCCGAGGCGTGGCCCACGAGCCGCTGAAAGGCCGCATCCTGGGCATGATCTTCGAGAAGGCTTCCACCCGTACCCGCCTGTCCTTCGAGGCCGGCATGATCCAGCTCGGCGGCCAGGCCATCTTCCTGTCCCCGCGCGACACCCAGCTCGGTCGCGGCGAGCCGATCGGCGACACCGCCATCGTCATGTCGAGCATGCTCGACGCGGTGATGATCCGTACCTACGCCCACAGCAACCTCACCGAGTTCGCCGCCCACAGCACGGTGCCGGTGATCAACGGCCTGTCCGACGACCTGCATCCCTGCCAGTTGCTGGCCGATATGCAGACCTTCGAGGAGGCGCGCGGCGCCATCGCCGGCAAGACCGTGGCCTGGGTCGGCGACGGCAACAACATGTGCAACACCTACCTGGAGGCGGCCGTGCGCTTCGACTTCCAGCTGCGCATCGCCTGCCCCGAGGGCTACGAGCCCAAGGCCGAGTTCCTCGCCCTGGCCGGCGACCGCGCGAGCATCGTGCGTGACCCGCGCGAGGCGGTGGCCGGCGCCCATCTGGTAAGCACCGACGTGTGGACCTCCATGGGCCAGGAAGAGGAAAGCGCCAAGCGCCTGCGCCTGTTCGCCCCCTACCAGGTCAACCGCGCGCTGCTCGACGCCGCAGCGGACGACGTGATCTTCCTCCACTGCCTGCCGGCCCACCGCGGCGAGGAGATCAGCGAGGACCTGCTGGACGACCCGCGCTCGCTGGCCTGGCAGCAGGCCGAGAACCGCCTGCACGCGCAGAAGGCGCTGCTGGAGCTGCTGGTCGCCCCGGGATACCGCCCATGAGCCAGGTGCTGCTGTCGCTGCGCGGCCTCGCCTGCGGCTATCAGGACCACCGCGTGGTGCAGACCCTCAACCTGCACCTCAACGCCGGCGACATCGGCTGCCTGCTCGGCCCTTCGGGCTGCGGCAAGACCACCACCCTGCGCGCCATCGCCGGCTTCGAGCCGGTGCAGGAAGGCGAGATCGAGCTGGCCGGCGAGGTGATCTCCCGCCCCGGCTTCACCCTCGCCCCCGAGAAACGCCGCATCGGCATGGTGTTCCAGGACTACGCCCTGTTCCCCCACCTGACCGTGGCGGAGAACGTGGCCTTCGGCATCCGCAAGCACCCGCAGCGCGAGGCGGTGGTGGCCGAGCTGCTGGAGCTGGTCAAGCTTACCGCCCTGGGCAAGCGCTACCCGCACGAGCTGTCCGGCGGCCAGCAGCAGCGCGTCTCCCTGGCCCGCGCCCTGGCGCCGGAACCGCAGCTGCTGCTGCTCGACGAGCCCTTCTCCAACCTCGACGGCGAGCTGCGCCGGCGCCTCAGTCACGAGGTGCGCGACATCCTCAAGGCGCGCGGCACCAGCGCCATCCTGGTCACCCACGACCAGGAAGAGGCCTTCGCCGTCAGCGACCAGGTCGGCGTGTTCAACAAGGGCCGCCTGGAGCAGTGGGACACCCCCTTCAACCTCTACCACGAGCCGGCCACGCCCTTCGTCGCCAGCTTCGTCGGCCAGGGCTACTTCATCCGCGGCCAGTTGCAGAGCCCTGACACGGTACAGACCGAACTCGGCGTGATCCGCGGCAACCGCGCCTACCAGTGGCCGGAAGGCAGCGCGGTGGACGTGCTGCTGCGCCCGGACGACATCGTGCCGGCGGCGGACAGCGGCCTGCACGCCCAGGTGGTCGGCAAGACCTTCCTCGGCGCCGCCACCCTGTACCGCCTGCAGCTGCCCACCGGCACCCAGCTCGAAGCCATCTTCCCCAGCCACGCCGACCATCTGCCAGGCCAGCAGGTGGGCATCCGCATCGCCGCCGAGCATCTGGTGGTGTTCGCCGCCCAGGGCAGCGTGGCGGCCCAGGTCAACCTGGCGGAATCCGGCGTGCGCCGCTACAGCGGCAACTGAGGACCGTAGGGCGGGTGCAACCCGCGCAGATCGTGCACGCGGGTTGCACCCGCCCTACAGGAACAACTTGCCGCTGGCGACCAGCACCGCGTGGCCGGCAATCTTCACCCGCTCGCCCTGCAATGTGCAGTGCAGTTCGCCACCCCGCGCCGAGCACTGGAAGGCGCTCAGCTCCGTCTTGCCGAGCCGTCCGGCCCAGTAGGGCGCGAGGCCGCAGTGGGTGGAGCCGGTGACCGGGTCCTCGTCGATGCCGATGCCCGGCGCGAAGTAGCGCGAGACGAAATCGTGCCGCTCGCCCGGCGCGGTGACGATCACGCCCAGCCCCGGCAATCGCGCCAGCGCCGTCAGGTCCGGGGTGCAGGCGCGCACCGCCGCCTCCGACTCCAGCACCGCCAGCAGCTCCTTGCCCAGGCGCACGGCCTGCACCGGCTGGCCGAGGATCGTCGCCAGCTCGCTCTCCATGGCCGCCGGCTCCATCGTCATGGCCGGGAAGTCCAGCACCAGCCGGCCGGCCTCGCGGGTCACCGCCAGCGCGCCGGACTGGCAGACGAAATCCAGCCGCTCGCCCGGCTCGCCATACAGAGCGAACAGCGCATGGGCGCTGGCCAGGGTGGCGTGGCCGCACAGTGGCACCTCGCAGGCCGGGGTGAACCAGCGGATTCGCCAGGCGGCGCCCTCGCGCACCACGAAGGCGGTCTCGGCCTGGTTGTGCTCGGCGGCGATGCGCTGCATCAGCGCCTCGTCCAGCCAGGCATCCAAGCGGTAGACCACGGCCGGGTTGCCCTGGAAGGGCCGGTCGGTGAAGGCGTCGATCTGGTGGAATTCGAGGGACATGCGAGGCTCCTTGTGCGTGAACCTCCAGCATGCCGGGCACGGGCCGGTATCGCCCGATACAGTCGCCGACGATTGCGCCGTTACAGGTCCACGCCGTAGGCCCGCAGCAGGGCCTCCAGGCGGCCGTCGGCGCGGTAGCGCCGCAGGCCCTGCTCGAACAGCTCGACGTAGCGCGCACTGTCCTCCCGCGCCGGGGAGAAGGCCAGGTAGATCGGCACGTCCGGCTCACGGCAGCCAGCCTCGCGCACCTCGACCGGGCGGCCCCGCGCGGCCAGGTGCGCCTGCAGCACCCAGCTGTTCTCCAGCACGACATCGAGGCGGCCGAGGCGCAGCTTGTTCAGGTTGATCTCCAGCGCGCGGTCGCCAGCGGCCACCTGCACGTGCTGGTCGTCGCGGCGATGGGCTTCGACGTAGGCGTTGATCAGCTCGCCGTAGCTGTAGTCGTTGATCACGCCGAGGCGGACGCCCGGCAGCGAATCGACCCCGGTGTAGCGCCAGGTCGACGCCGGCAGCGTATAGAAGCAGTTGCGCGACAGCGCCACCGGCGTGTCGGTGAACAGGAAGTCGGGGGCGTCCTCGCGGCCGGCGCCGACCGCGGCGTTGATCTCGCCGCGGCGCACCTGTTGCAGCACCCGCGCCCAGTTGCGCGTCTCGTAGCGCACCTCGATGCCGGCCTCGGCGAAGATGTCCCGCGCCAGCTCGACGAAGATGCCCGGCCGCTCGGCGTCGGCCGCGCAGTTGATCGGGCACCAGGGATCGGCGGCGATCACCAGCGTCTCGCCGCGCGCCGCCAGGGGCGCGCTCAGGCTGGCCAGCAGGGCGATCAGGGCAGGCAGGCGACTTCCAGGCATGCGACGACCTCGCGCAGGGAACCGATGCACTTGTATCACCCTCAGGCTTCGCTGCGCACCCGCTTCACCGCGTCCAGCCAGCCGGCGTAGAGGCGGTCGCGGTGGGCGCCGGCCATGCGCGGGGCGAACGGCTGCTCGCGGTGCCAGTGGCCGGCGATCTCGTCCAGGTCGCGGTACAGCCCGGCCTGCAGGCCGGCCAGGTAGGCCACGCCGAGGGCGGTGGTCTCGGTGACCACCGGGCGCTCCACCGGCACGCCGAGGATGTCGGCGAGGAACTGCATGACCCAGTTGTTGACCACCATGCCGCCGTCCACGCGCAGCGCGCTGGGCTCGGCAGCGCCGTCCTGGCGCATCGCCTCGAGCAGGTCGCGGGTCTGGTAGCACACCGACTGCAGGCCGGCGGTGACGATCTCCTTGATCCCGGTGTCGCGGGTCAGGCCGAAGATGGCGCCGCGTGCCTTGGGGTCCCAGTACGGCGCGCCGAGGCCGGTGAAGGCCGGCACCAGGTACACCCCGCAGGCGTCGCCGGTCTGCTCGGCCAGCGCCTCGCTGTCGCGGGCGTGGCCGATCAGCTTGATGCCGTCGCGCAGCCACTGCACGGCGGCGCCAGCGACGAAGATGCTGCCCTCCACCGCGTAGGTGACCTTGCCGTTCAGCCGGTAGCCGACGGTGGTCAGCAGGCGGTTGCGCGAGCGCACCGGGGTGTCGCCGGTATTCTGGATCATGAAGCAGCCGGTGCCATAGGTGCTCTTGACCATGCCGGGGCGGAAGCAGGCCTGGCCGATCAGCGCCGCCTGCTGGTCGCCGGCCATGCCCAGCACCGGGATGGCGGCGCCGAGCAGGCCCGCCTCGGTGGTGCCGAATTCGGCGGCGCAGTCGAGCACCTCCGGCAGCAGGCTGCGCGGGATGTCGAACAGCGCCAGCAGCTCGTCGTCCCAGCGCTGCTCGTGGATGTTGAACAGCAGGGTACGCGAGGCGTTGCTGGCGTCGGTGCGGTGCGCCTTGCCGCCGGTCAGGCGCCACAGCAGGAAGCTGTCCACGGTACCGAAGCGCAGTTCGCCGCGCGCTGCGCGCTCGCGGGCACCGGGTACCTGGTCGAGAATCCAGCGCAGCTTGGTGGCGGAAAAATAAGGGTCGATCAGCAGGCCGGTCTTGTCCGTCACCCGCGCCTCGTGGCCAGCCGCCTTGAGCCCGGCGCAGTAGTCGGCGGTACGCCGGTCCTGCCAGACGATGGCCGGGTGGATCGGCGTGCCGGTGGCCGCGTCCCACACCAGGGTGGTCTCGCGCTGGTTGGTGATGCCGATGGCCAGCACCTCCTCGGCCTTCAGGCCCTTGCTGGCCAGCGCCTCGCGGCACACTTCCAGGGTGCTCAGCCAGATTTCCTCGGCGTCGTGCTCGACCCAGCCATCCTGCGGGAAGTACTGCTTGAACTCGCGCTGCGCGCTGGCCAGCGGCAGGCCCTGGGCGCTGAAGACGATGGCGCGGGAGCTGGTGGTGCCCTGGTCGATGGCCAGGAGGTACTGGGTCATGGCGTCTTGCTTCCTTGTTCTACTTGTAATCGGGTTGTCGGCACGGCGGGCCGCCTCAGCTCTCGCCTGTCCGGGCAGGCAGCGCCAGCCCCTGGGCGAAGGCCAGCTTGATGCGGTGCTCGTCGGAATAGGCGGACATGTTCCAGAGGATTTCCTCGCCCGCCTGGAGCCGGGCGAAGGTCTTGGCGATGTTGCCGCGCCACGGCCCGGGACGGCTCGCGTAGTAACCCTCGAAGAAACGCTGGGCCTGCTCCCGGGTGCCGAAGCACAACATGAAGGCCATCGGCGTGGCCTCGGGCTGGCAGACGCCGGTGAAACCGGCACCATGGGCGGCCAGATGCTCCAGTGCACGCTCTCGGTCACCGAGCAGCTCGAACAGCGGCAGCAGGTATTGCGTGATTGCCTCGCGCATCTCCCGCACCGATTGCGCCAGAGAGACGCCGGAGATCTGCCAGACGATGACCCTGGCGGCCTTCTCCGGCCGGCGCAGCGAGCCGAACAGCAGGTAGCCGTCGCAGTGACTGTTGCCGGTGATCTCCTGCAGCCACGGCTTGAGCCGCTTGCTGGAGATGCGCACGTTCACCGTCATCTGCACGTTGGCGCGGGTGTTGTAGCGCTCCGCCTCGAACTCGACCTCGAACAGCTTGTCGCGGTCGGCCGCCGTCTTCTTCCACAGCGTGCCGTGCTTGTTGGGCTTGAAGCCCTGCGCCGCCAGCACGTCGCCGACCTCGGCGCAGGCACGCAGGAACTGCGCCTTCGGGTCGAGCGTGCGATTGGCATCGTCCTCGCGCCAGGCGCGCCACTGGGCGAGGCGCTGGTCGAGCATCGCCCGCACCCGCTCGAAGTTCTCCCAGGTGTTCTCGACGTGGTAGGTGCTCTCGTACTCGAAGCCGTGCGCCTCGGCGTGGCGGTTGAACAGGTCGCAGTAATCGCCCAGGTAATCGCCGTGCTGGCGGGCGAACGGCGACTCGTCGCCCGTGCTGTAGTAGTCGATGGCGAAGGCGTTGCCTTCCTCGTTCAGGTCCTCGTCCCAGAACTTGCTGTCACAGGCCCGCAACAGGAACTCCAGGCCGGTGATCTCGCGCCGCTGCAGCGCAGCCAGCAGGTCCGCCGAGTCCTCGCGGTGAACCTCCCCCGCCATGCCCTGGCCAAAGGCCCAGGCCAGGAACATGCCGATATGGATGCCGCCGTTCTCCTCCGGCAGGCCCGCGGGGTAGTCGCCGCCGGAATGCCAGTCGATCCTGTCGTACGCCATGCTGTCCTCCTTCCCTGGTGGTGATCGGCCGCTCAGGGCCGGCCGATGTCGGCGAAGCTCGCCTGGGTATGCTGGGCCAGCACCTCGGCCGCCAGCTCCACCTCCAGGCCGCGCCGGCCGGCGCTGACGTGGATGGTCGGGTAGCGCCGGGCGCTCTCGTCGATGAAGGTGCGCAGGCGCTTCTTCTGCCCCAGCGGACTGATGCCGCCCACCAGGTAGCCGGTGCTGCGCTGGGCCTGCTGCGGGTCGGCCATGTCGGCCTTCTTGGCGCCGGCGGCGTGGGCCAGGGCCTTGAGGTCGAGGCTGCCGGCCACCGGCACCACCGCCACCAGCAACTCGCCCTTCTCGGTGGCGGCGAGCAGCGTCTTGAACACCTGCGCCGGGTCCAGGCCGAGCTTCTCGGCGGCCTCCAGGCCATAGGAGGCGGACTTGGGGTCGTGGTGATAGCTGTGCACCTTGTGCTCGGCCTTGGCCTTTTTCAGCAGATCGATGGCGGGCGTCATGTTCGAATGTGAAAATCCCAGTCGGAATTCGTGTACCTTAGCGGAAAAAAACCGCCGGGAGCAGTTTTTAACCTCGCCCTGCGACGGCCCGCAAGAGTGGCCGCCATGGATGGCTGGCATGACGGTCGCCTGCGGCCGGCAGCTCGCTATAATCGCCCGACCCACGCCGAAGGACAGCCCATGAGCCTCCCGCCCCGCCAGCAGAGCATCCTCGAACGCGCCCGCGAGCGCGGCTACGTCAGCATCGACGAGCTGGCCCAGGCCTTCGCCGTGACCCCGCAGACCATTCGCCGCGACATCAACCAGCTCGCCGAGCAGGGGCTGCTGCGCCGCACCCACGGCGGCGCAGCGAGCGAGGCGTCGAGCATCCAGAACACCGCCTACGCCATGCGCGCCGGGCAGATGCGCGACGAAAAGCAGCGCATCGCCGAGGCCGTCGCCGCAGCCATTCCCGACCACGCCTCGCTGTTCATCAACATCGGCACCACCACCGAGGCCATCGCCCGCGCGCTGCTCGGGCACAAGCACCTCAAGGTGATCACCAACAACCTGCACGTGGCCGCCACCCTGGCCGACAAGGCCGACTTCGAGGTACTGGTGGCCGGCGGCAGCGTACGCGCCGACGGCGGCGTGGTGGGCCAGACGGCGGTGGACTTCATCCAGCAGTTCAAGGTCGACTTCGCCGTGGTCGGCATCAGCGGCATCGACGAGGACGGCAGCCTGCTGGACTTCGACTACCAGGAAGTGCGCGTCTCCCAGGCGATCATCGACAACGCCCGGCAGGTGCTGCTGGCCGCCGACTCCAGCAAGTTCGGGCGCAACGCGGTGGTGCGCCTGGGCGCCATCACCCTGGTCGACCACCTCTACACCGACGCCCCGCCCGCCCCCGCCATCGCCCAACTGCTGGCCGAGCAGCAGATCCGCCTGCATATCGTCTGAACGCAGGGCGGGTGTAACCCGCGCGGTCCCTGCCTCCGATGCACACGCGGGTTGCACCCGCCCTACTCCCACTTGCCGACGTCCGGGCTGGCGCAAGCACGCTGGTTCGGCTAGGCTATTTTCGTAAACGAACATTCAATTTCGAATTCAAACACAGGTGCCTCGCCATGCCGCACAGCCAGACGCCCCCCATCGCCGAAATCTACGACCTTGCCGTGGTCGGCGGCGGCATCAACGGCGCCGGCATCGCCGCCGACGCGGCCGGGCGCGGCCTGTCGGTGTTCCTCTGCGAACGCGACGACCTGGCCAGCCACACCTCGTCGGCCAGCAGCAAACTGATCCACGGCGGCCTGCGCTACCTGGAACACCACGAATTCCGCCTGGTACGCGAGGCGCTGGCCGAGCGCGAGGTACTGCTGGCCAAGGCGCCGCACATCGTCAAACCGATGCGCTTCATCCTGCCGCACCGCCCGCACCTGCGCCCCGCCTGGATGATTCGCGCCGGCCTGTTCCTCTACGACCACCTGGGCAAGCGCGAGAAGCTGGCGGGCTCCCACGGCGTGCGCTTCGGCGCCAGCAGCCCGCTGCGCGCGGAGATGGTGCGCGGTTTCGAATATTCCGACTGCTGGGTGGACGATGCCCGCCTGGTGGTGCTCAACGCCATGGCCGCCCGCGAACGGCGCGCCCACATCCACACCCGCACCCGCTGCGTCAGTGCCCGGCGCAGCAAGGGCCTGTGGCACCTGCACTTGGAGCGCGCCGACGGCAGCCTGTTCTCGATCCGCGCGCGCGCCCTGGTCAACGCCGCCGGCCCCTGGGTGGCGCGCTTCCTCGACGCGGACCTGAAGCAGAAGGCGCCCTACGGCATCCGCCTGATCCAAGGCAGCCACATCGTGGTGCCGCGCCTGCACGATCAGGACAAGGCCTACATCCTGCAGAACGAGGACCAGCGCATCGTCTTCGTCATCCCCTGGCTGGAGCGTTTCAGCCTGATCGGCACCACCGACCGCGAATTCACCGGCGACCCGGCGCGGGTGACGATCAGCGACGAGGAGACCGACTACCTGCTGGCCGTGGTCAACGCCCACTTCAAGCGCCAGCTGGGCCGCGCCGACATCCTGCACAGCTACTCCGGCGTGCGCCCGCTGTGCGACGACGAATCCGACATGCCCTCGGCGATCACCCGCGACTACACCCTGTCGCTGGCCGGCGCCCCCGGCGAGGCGCCACTGCTGTCGGTGTTCGGCGGCAAGCTGACCACCTACCGCAAGCTCGCCGAGTCGGCCATGGCCCTGCTGGCGCCGACCTTCCCCCGCCTCGGCCCGGCCTGGACCGCCCAGGCGCCGCTGCCCGGCGGCGAGGACATGACCAGTCGCGAGGCGCTGGCGGAGAAGCTGGTCGCGCGCCTCGGCTGGCTCGACCGCGACCTGGCCCGGCGCTGGACCGCCACCTACGGCAGCCGCGCCTGGCGCCTGCTGGAAGGCGTGCGCCAGCAGGGCGACCTGGGCGAGCACCTGGGCGCCGGCCTCTACACCCGCGAAGTGGACTATCTGCGCCGCGAGGAATGGGCGCAGGAGGCCGAGGACATCCTCTGGCGTCGCACCAAGCTCGGCCTGTTCATGACACCCGGCCAGCAGGCGCGCCTGCGCGACTACCTGCACGGTAGCCAGCCGGCGCCGCAGCCGGTCATTCAGGCCGCCTCTCTCTAGAGGCTCGACGCCGCCGGGCTGTGCGGCTCCAGGTGGGCCAGTTGGGTGTCGTCCAGGCGATGCGCCTGCAGGTGCGGCAGCACGGCGGCCAGCAACGGTTCGCGGAAGGCGCTCTGGAAGCGGTGCGCCAGTCCCGGGATCAGGCGCAGCTGGCTGCCGCGGATATGCGCGGCCACATGCACCCCGTGCATCACCGGCAGCAGTGGGTCGGCGGTGCCATGCACCACCAGGGTCGGCACCCGCAGGCGGTTGAGCATCTCCACCCGACTCGGCTCGGCGAGGATCGCTAGGATCTGCCGCTGCACACCCTGCGGATTGAAGGCACGGTCGTAGCTGCGCTCGGCCTCGTGCAGCAACTGGGTGCGCTCCACCGGCTGGCCGGGGCTGCCGAGGGCGGCCAGCAGATCGGCCTGCTGCTCGATGGCCGCCTGCCGGCTCGGCGCCTCGCGCCGCGCCAGTTGCGTCAGCAGTTCGGCGCTGGGCGGCGGCAGGCCCGGCGCACCGGAGCTGGTCATCACCAAGGTCAGGCTCTCCACCCGCTGCGGCGCGAGGTCGGCCATGTACTGGGCGATCATCCCGCCCATACTGGCGCCGAGCACGTGGAAGCGGCGCACGCCCAGCTCGTCCATCAGGCCGAGGGCGTCACCCGCCATGTCGCGCAGCGAATAGGGCGCGGTGGCTCCCAGGCCGAGCTGGAAGCGCAAGACCTCGTAGCCCAGATTGGCGGTCGGCGGCTCATGGCGCCAGGTCGACAGGCCGACGTCGCGGTTATCGAAGCGGATCACCCGGAAACCCTGCTGGCAGAGGCGCTCGACCACCTCGTCCGGCCAGTGGATCAGTTGCCCGCCCAGGCCCATCACCAGCAGCAGGGCCGGATCGCTGTCGCGACCGATGCTCTGGTAGACCAGGCGCACGTCGCCCACGTCCGCCGTGGCGGTCGGCACCTGCACATCGCATTTCGCGGCCGCAAAGGACGGCCAGCCACACAAGAGTGCGGCGAATAGAAACCACGCACGCATTGGAAACACCCAGAACGCAGAACCCCAGTAGGACGCAAGTTTGCTGACGTTCGAGGGTTCCCGCTGCCACAGTTCGATGACAGTTTGATGAAGAATGCCGAGCGGTAGTGACCCGGGCCGGATTCAGAGCCTGTTCACTGTCTTCTGGATCAGATTCAGACAAGGCCCTCTATCTGAGCGCTGCAGCTGCCTGCCCTGGATTCCCGCCTACGCGGGAATGACGGTTTCGAAGAAACTCCACCCCCTACCTCGTCATCCCCGCGCAGGCGGGGATCCAGAAAGGGCGCTACAACACGTAACGGAGCCGTTTTTAACGCCGTAGGCCGACAGCCAGAAGATCGTAAACAGGCTCTCAGAGCAGGAAGGCGGCAGCCAGCCCTCCACCCACCGCCAACACTAGGAGCACCAGGCCGATGCCCAGCGCCGCGCCGCCGCTCCTGGCCACGACCGGAGACGGCGCGGCCTGGGCGCGAGCGGCAGCGTGCAGCGGGTTGACGGTCCCCTGGGCGCTCCTGGGGGTCGACCGGGGCATGGGCCGGGGCAGATCGACGGCGCGCACGAACACAGTGGCGTCCTCGCCGACCTCCTCTTCCGCCTCCCGGGCCTCGACCCTGGGGCCGATCACCAGCAGCACTACCGAGCCCATGCGCACCTGGTCGCCGGGCTTGAGCACCGCGCCGCTGGTTTTCTCGCCGTTGACCGTCAGCCCGTTGGCGGAGGCCAGGTCCTTGACCTCCAGGCCGTCGTCACGCAGGAAGAACTCGCAGTGGCGGCGCGACAGCTGGGCATCGCTGAAGCACAGTTCGCACTTCACCGAGCGGCCGAAGGTCATCGAGCCGCTGATGTGGAACTTGCGCCCCTCGTGCTCGCCCTGGATCACCTGCAGGAACCAGCGCTGGCCGACCTCGGCGCGGGCGCCGGCCTTGCCCGGGTCGACCAGCAGCAGCTCGACGTCGCCCAGGCGCACCCGGTCGTCCGAGCGCAGCTGGTAGCGGCTGGCGACGCGCTCGTCATTGACGAAGGTGCCCTGCTCGCTCTCGCAGTCGCTGATGTAATAGAGGCCGCCCTCCTGGCGGATCTCGGCGTGGAAGGCGCTGATGCCGGGGTCTTCCAGCACCAGGTCGTTGCGCCGGTCGCGGCCCAGGGTGAAACGCTCCTCGACCAGCCAGACGGGGGCCTGGCGGCTGTCCTTGAAATGCAGTTTGAGCATGGATGCGTTCCTACTGACCGAAGAGGTTATTCCAGACACGTTTGATCGGGTTGCTGTCGCGTTCGCGCTCGACCTTGGTGGCCGCGGCGCGGGTGCTGGCGACGCGGGCCTCGTCGAGCAGCCGCTGGTGCTCGCCGCGCATGCGCAGCAGCTCGGTGTTCTGCGGCTCGGCCTCCAGGCCCCGCTCGATCATCGCCAGCGCGCCGGGGAAGTCGCTGCGCCGGTAGGCGCTGCCGGCCAGTTCGCGGTAGCGCAGGGCCACCCGGTTGAGCCCGGCCAGGGCCTCGGCGTTGTCCGGCGACCAGCCGAGCACCTGGCGGAAGTAGTGCACCGCGCTGTCGCCCTCCGGCAGCAGCAGGCGCTTGTCGGCGATGCTCTGCTCCGCCAGCGCCAGGGAGCGGGCGATGCGCGCCGCCAGCAGCCGCTGCAGGCCCTCGAGCGCCCCGGCATGCTGCGGGTCGATGGCCAGAGCCTGGCGATAGTAGAAGTCGGCGTTGTCCTCGGCGGGCTCGGTCAGCAGGCCCTCGGCCAGGCGCTGGTCGGCCTGGACCAGCAGCGCACCGATGCGCGACTCGCGGATGCGCAGCAGGCCATTCAGCGCCTCGCCGTTCTGCTCGTCGAGCGCCAGCACCCGGTTGAAGTAGTGCTCGGCGCTGTCCCCCTCCGGCTCGACCAGATGACCGCTGGCGAAGCGCTGCTCAGCCTCGTCCAGCAACGCCTGGAGCTCCCGGCGCTCCTTGAGGTAGAGGCCGGCGAAGGTCAGGGTGCCGATCAGCACCAGCACGCTCAGGGTCACCAGCAGCGGCATGGCCGAACGGCGGCGGCGCGGCGCGGGCGCCACGGCGATCGGCGCCGCGGGGCGTATCTGGGTCTGTTCCAGATCGCTCAGCTCCACCTCGTCCAGCGCGGCCAGCAGGGCGCGGCAGTCGGCGAAGCGCTGGTCCGGGCTCTTCGTCAGCATGCGCGCCAGCACGCCACGGAAGGCGCCAAGACTGTCCGGCAGCGGCGGCTCCATCTGCACGTGGTTGACCACCGTCTGGGTGTAGTTGCCGCCACGGAAGGGGTTGCTGCCGGTCAGCATCTCCAGAAGGATCACGCCCAGGCTGTAGATGTCGCTGCGCGCATCCAGCGGCTGGCACTGGGCCTGCTCCGGGCTGCTGTAGGCCGGGCTGCCGACGGCGACGCCGAACTGGGTCAGCTCGCTGTCGATGTCCAGGTCCTTGGCCACGCCGAAGTCGGTGAGCACGGCGGTTCCGTCGGCGCGGAACAGCACGTTGGCCGGCTTCACGTCGCGGTGCACCATGCCCTTGTCGTGGACCACGGCCAGGCCGCTGGCGATCTGCCTGGCGATCTCCAGCGCGCGCTCGGGGGCGAACAGCTCGCCCTTGTGCCGCGCCAGGTCGCCGCCCGGCAGGAACTCCATGGCCAGGTAGTGGCGGCCGTCGGCGAGTCGGTCGATGTCGTGGATGGTGATGATGGAGGGGTGGTTGAGCGAGGCGACCATGTGCGCCTCTCTGACGAAGCGCTGGCTGAAGGCTTCGTCCTCGGCGCGGCGCAGCACCTTGATCGCCACCTTGCGGCTCAGCGACTCCTGGGTGGCCAGGAAAATCTCGGCCATGCCGCCCTTGCCCAGTTGTCCATGCACCCGGTAGCCGGGAATCTCAAGCAGAGTGGTGGCCATGATGTCGATCGTTCAGTGCTTGCGGGAGTGGAGCCACCGGCTGAGGAAATTGCGCGGCTTGGCGTCGATCTTCGTCGATTCGGGCAGGCTGTGGCCCAGGACGATGCAGGAGATATTGTCCTTGCCGCCCAGCCGGTTGGCCAGCCCTATCAGTTGCTCGACCAGCTCGTCGAGGGTCGCCGCACCAGCACAGACCTCCTCGATCTGCCCGTCGTTCAACTCGCCGGTCAGACCATCGCTGCACAGCAGCAGCAATTCACCGGGCGCCAGGCGACCTTGCACCCTGCCGACCTCGAGGAACTCCTCGCTCAGCCCCAGGCACTGGGTGACGATATTGCGCCGCGGGTGCTGGCGGGCCTCCTCGACGCTCAGCTCGCCGGCGTCGATCATCGCCTGCACCCAGCTGTGGTCGCGGGTCAGGCGGGCGATCCCGTCCAGAGTGACGAGGTAGGCGCGGCTGTCGCCGATCCAGGCCACCTCGAAGTCGGCACCGGCGAAGCGGGCGGCGACGACGGTGCTGCCCATGCGCCGGCCACCGTTGTCCCTGCCTGCGTCGAGGACCGCCTGGTTGGCGGCGTGGATCGCGGCCTCGAGATCGTCGCCGGCGGCGACGGCCGCGCGCAGGGTGTCCAGCGCCAGCGCGCTGGCCACCTCGCCGAACTGGTGCCCACCCATGCCGTCGGCCACCGCCCACAGGCCGAACTCGGGGAGACAGAGCAAGGCATCCTCGTTGTGCCCGCGCACCCGCCCCGTCACGCTCTGCGCCGCGAACCCTAGGAACTGCATCGACATGACAGTCGCTCACCCTCCGAAATGCATTGCCGCGCATGATGCTGGGCCGGGCCGGCGCTGTCAGCCCGAAGCGCTCGAAGTGTTAAGCAGTCATCAGCGTTCGCGGCGTATCTCGTAGCCGCGCTGCCCCGGATAGCGCTGCACCTCCAGCCCGCCCGGGTACTCGACGCTCTGACGGATGCCGCCGCTCTGAAGCACGGCGGAACCGCCACGTATCTCCACCTGGCTGCGGCCGTAGCCCAGCCCCGGCACCGCGTGGCCACCGTAGAGCGGATAGCTCTGGCTGCGGCTGTAGGTGCTGACGCTGCCACTGGCGCCGGGGCTGACGTATTCGATGGGGATCGGCCGGTATATCGGCTCGGCGGCCAGCACCGCTCCGCTCAGGGCGCCGGTCAGCAGCAGTACGACGATCCGCATGGGAAACCTCCACCTCTTCGATCAGCCGATGCTACGCCCCAAGGCACAGGCTGCGGAGCCTGGCCAGCACCGCGCCACGATTGGCAAGCGGAGCGGCGCCGCTATCATGCGGCGCTTTTTCGGGATGCTATCTCCATGCCCTGGCGCTGTGCCCTGCTGTTGCTCTGCTGTATCGCCCTGCCCGCCCTCGCCGCACCGCCACGCACCTTCGCCGAGGCGAAGAAGATCGCCTGGCAACTCTACGCCCCGCAGTCGGTGGAGTTCTATTGCGGCTGTCGCTACACCGGCAACCGGATCGACCTGAAAAGCTGCGGCTACACGCCCCGCAAGAATCCGCAGCGCGCCGCACGCATCGAATGGGAGCACCTGGTACCGGCCTGGGTCATAGGCCACCAGCGACGCTGCTGGCAGCAGGGCGGGAGACAGCATTGCACACGCAACGACGACACCTTCCGCCGCGCCGAGGCCGACCTGTTCAACCTGGTGCCCAGCATCGGCGAGATCAATGGCGACCGCAGCAACTTCCCCTTCGCCTGGCTGCCGCAGAAGCCTCACCAGTACGGCGCCTGCCCGATGGTGGTCGACTTCAAGGCCGGCAAGGCCATGCCCCGCCCGGAAGTACGCGGCATGATCGCCCGCACCTACTTCTACATGAGCCAGCGCTACGGCCTGCGTCTGTCACGGCAGGAACACCAGCTGTTCGACGTGTGGAACCGGCACTATCCGGCCAAGCCCTGGGAGCGCCAGCGCAACCAGCGCATCGCCTGCGTCATGGGCTGGAGCAACCCCTTCGTCGAAGAAGCGGACCTGCGCGCCTGCCCCCAACCATTTAACGGAAAAGGCAGAAAAGATTAGATAAATGGACGTTTTCCCTGTAGGGTGGCGGGACTGTGTTGCATGTGTCACCGCAAATCGACCGGTTTAGATCTCGGTCCGACCTACCTCGGTTTCTTTACTCTTTGCACTCAGTCATCGCCTGGGCTGTTCCAGCGCTATGTTCACTTTGTTCAAGGAGATATTCCATGTCCGCACGTCAAACCGGCACCGTCAAGTGGTTCAACGACGAGAAGGGTTTCGGCTTCATCACTCCGGAAAGCGGCGCCGACCTGTTCGTGCACTACCGCTCCATCCAGAGCGCCGGCTTCAAGAGCCTGAAGGAAGGCCAACAGGTTTCCTTCATCGCTGTACAAGGCCAGAAAGGCATGCAGGCTGACGAGGTTCAGGTCATCTGACCCTCAGCTCTGCCGAAAAAACCGGCCCACGGGCCGGTTTTTTTATCCCTGTCACTTTTGCTATGCCTTCGTATAGCTCCGACATTCCTCGAGGGGGAAACCATGCGCGTCAAGAAAGTCCAGCAACCCAAGCCGCAACCGGCAGTGGAAACCCGCGAATCCCTCGAAGCCCAAGTAGCCGCCTTCCTCAACTCGGGCGGTGAAATCCAGCAGATCGCCAAGGGCGTCAGCGGCCAATCCTGGTCCGCCCCCAGCCGACACATCGTCATCAGCAGGAAGTAGACCCTTCCAGTAATCGGCAGATAATGGCACTTTGCCCGAACATCCTTGCCGATACGAACAAAGCCCTGCATTCTTGGCTCATAACAATGACAACATGCCATGAGGTAGAGAGCCGCGCTGATGTTCAAGCGACTGCGCAACGACTTTCAGCTGTCCATCATCACGCTGATGGGCATCATCGGGGTGGGTGGCATCACACCCTATGCGTTCTACCGCCTGCTGCACGGCAACCTCATGGTGGGCATTGCCGACACGGTGATCGTGCTATCCACCCTGATCGCCGTCATCTACGCCTGGCGCACCGGTGATACGGAAAAACCCGGCCTCTACCTGGCGGGAGTCTTCTCCGTCGGAGCCACGCTGATCGCCATCAACCTGGGGGTCAACGGCCTCTTCTGGATCTACCCGCTGATCCTCTTCAACTTCTTCATGGTGTCACCAGGCAAGGCGATAGCCGCCAGCCTGCTGGTGCTCGCGGGACTGGTGGGGCACGCCCTGTGGACGCCCGGCAGCGTGTTCGAAAGCCACTACCAGATGGTTTCCTTCCTGGTGACCAATGCCATGGCCGGCGTACTGACCTTCATCTTCGCCTACCGCACCCGCACCCAGCGCGAACAACTGCAACTGCTGGCCATCCAGGACCCGCTGACTGGCGCACGCAACCGGCGAGCGATGAACGAGGAACTGAAGATCGCGGTATCCAGCAAGCGCCGGCATGGACGCAGCTACGGGGTGCTGGTCATGGACCTGGACCACTTCAAGCAGATCAACGACCTGTATGGCCACCAGGCCGGCGACCAGGTGCTGATCGACTACGTGAAGCTGATCAAGGACTGCTCCCGCCAGGAAGACCGGCTGTTCCGCTTCGGCGGCGAGGAGTTTCTCCTGCTGCTTCCGGACACCGATGCACAAGGCCTCGAGGCAGCGGCACAGAACCTGCTGAAGACCGTGCACGAAGGCCTGTGCGGTCCCGGCGGCCCGGTGACTGTCTCCATCGGGGGAGCCCTGCTGAATGCCGAGGAGCCCTGGGGTCACTGGCTGCAGCGTGCGGACCAGTGCCTCTACCAGGCCAAGAAGGAAGGTCGCAACCGCGCCATCATGCACACCGCGACGACCGCCTCCATGGCCTGAAGGCGAATCGAAAGAGAATTCCAGAGTAAGGATATCGGGCATCGAAGATGCCGCACCGTGTCGGCAAGCCCGCGAAGTGGCGCCCCCTGCTGGAGTCGAACCAGCATCTAACCCTTAGGAGGGGTTTATTCTATCCATTGAACTAAGGGGACACATGCTGCCGATAGAACCGCCGACCTCAGCTATCCATTTGAATTATCTGGACAACTTCCTCGTGCAGCGCGCCGTATGCTAACTGGCATCCGCATGTTTGTCATGTGATTTACACCCGCTCTACCGCACACCACGCCCCTTTCCCAGCACCCACCCCAGACGCGCACACTTGCCCAGCTGTTCGCCCTTTGTCGCGTTTTGCCTAACCGAACACATTTCTGACGGCCGGTGCTGGCAATGCGCCTTCACCCGAACCAAAATAAACGACGTATAATTGGCGCCAATTAGCAGGACAACCAGCAAATAACCCGATGCTGCCGCCTCACTGAACGAGCAACAGCTGCTGCGGTCAAACGAGCGACAGTCAGTAGCTGAATGCCAGCATCGCCCTCCTGAACTAACCGGTTTATATATACGCCCCTATGAAACAGGCCATCTATTCCAGCCGCACAGCTGACAAATTCGTAGTCCGCCTCCCTGACGGAATGCGTGAACGCATCGCCGACGTGGCGCGTAACCATCACCGCAGCATGAACTCGGAAATCATCGCCCGCCTGGAACAGAGCCTGGTTCAGGAAGGTGCGCTGGGCGACGAACTCAATCTGCGCCTGGACAGCCCCGAGCTTTCCCTGCATGAACGCGAACTGCTCCAGCGCTTTCGCCAACTCTCCCACCGACAACAGAATGCCCTCGTGGCACTGATTGCCCACGACACGGAGCTTGCCGCCCAGGAAGCCTGAGCCTCCAGCGACGAGCAACAAAAAATGCCAGTCGGCCATGCCGACTGGCATTTTTGTTTTCGGCGCCCCGTTAGAGGAGGAACAGGGTCGCCAGGCCGAGGAAGATGAAAAAGCCGCCGCTGTCGGTCATGGCGGTAATCATCACACTGGCCCCCATCGCCGGGTCCCGCCCCAGACGGATCAGCGTCATGGGAATCAGCACCCCCATGAGTGCGGCGAGCAGCAGGTTGAGCGTCATGGCGCCCGTCATCACCAGCCCCAGCGACCAACTGTCATAAAGCCAGAAGGCGACCACGCCGATCACACCGCCCCACAACACACCGTTGATCAGCGCCACGCCCAGCTCCTTGCGCAGCAGACGTGACGTGTTGCCGGTACTGACCTGGTCCAGAGCCAGGGCACGCACGATCATGGTGATGGTCTGGTTGCCGGAGTTACCGCCGATGCCAGCCACGATCGGCATCAACGCAGCCAGGGCCACCAGCTTTTCGATCGAGCCCTCGAACAGACCGATCACCCGCGACGCCAGGAAGGCGGTGACCAGGTTGACCGCCAGCCACGCCCAGCGGTTGCCGACCGATTTCCACACCGACGCGAAGATATCCTCTTCCTCGCGCAGACCGGCCATGTTGAGCACTTCGCTTTCGCTCTCCTCACGGATCAGGTCGACCATCTCGTCGATGGTCAGACGACCGATCAGCTTGCCGTCCCTTTCCACAACCGGAGCCGAGATCAGGTCGTAGCGCTCGAAGGCCTGGGCTGCATCGTGGGCATCTTCGTCCGGATGGAAGCTCACCGGGTCGCTGGCCATCACCTCGCCGACCTGCTTGTCCGGGTCGTTGACCAGCAGTCGCTTGATCGGCAGCACCCCCTTGAGGATGCCGTCGTAGTCGACCACGAACAGCTTGTCGGTGTGCCCCGGCAGCTCCTTCAGGCGACGCAGATAGCGCAGCACCACCTCGAGACTGACATCCTCGCGAATGGTCACCATCTCGAAGTCCATCAGCGCACCGACCTGGTCGTCCTCGTAGGACAAGGCCGAACGCACCCGCTCACGCTGCTGGGCATCAAGGGATTCCATGAGCTCGAGCACCACGTCGCGCGGCAGCTCGGGCGCCAGGTCAGCCAGCTCGTCGGCATCGAGATCCCTGGCGGCGGCCAGGATCTCGTGATTGTCCATGTCCGCGATCAGCGATTCGCGAACAGCGTCGGATACTTCGAGGAGAATGTCGCCGTCGCGCTCGGCCTTGACCAGCTGCCAGACCGTCAGGCGGTCGCCGAGAGGAAGGGCTTCGAGAATGTGGGCGACGTCAGCGGAGTGCAGCTCATCGAGCTTGCGCTGAAGTTCGACGAGGTTCTGCCGGTGAACCAGGCTTTCCACCAAGTCCTGATGCTGACCTTCCTGGCGATGGGTCAGGCTCTCCACCAGGCGGTGGCGATGCAGCAGTTCGACCACCTGGGCGAGGCGGTCCTGCAGGCTCTCTTGCGGCTTCTTGGCTTCTACTTCAGTCATACGGCACGCTCCACCCCAGCAGCAGGGCGCGCCGCGGGGATCAATCAGTCAAAACGCGATTGGGCGAAGAACAGTTTGGGTAACTACTGGGTAAGTCCATGGTGGCGATCCACGAGCCCCGGCGGGGCTGACACTTCAATGATAGCACTCCCGCCCGCGCCGACGCGACAAAATCAGGGCTAGAACAAGCACTTGCGGCATCCCTCGGCTCGCTTGCCCCTGCCCTTTCCGACGCATCCATCCCATGAGAGGACACGCTGGCGCCAGGAAAAATTCCGGCTAGGCTGGAGAATGAAATCGTCATGGAGGACGAATCATGCTGCGAGTCATCCGCGCCGGAATCTGCGCATCCCTGCTCTACCCCGCCATCGACACCCAGGCCACCACCGTGCTCCGTTGTGAAGACGCCACGGGCCATGTCACCTACACCCTGCACGGCTGCCCGGAGAGCGCCAGCCAGGACCTGCAGGAAGCCCGCAACCCCACGCCTGGTAAGGGCAAGGCTGTACCGCTGGCCAAGACCGGGAAGGCTCGCGCCAAGACAAAAGACGAGAAAGAGGACGAACCACAACTGGTAGTGGTCGGCACCCGGCAGGACGGCTGCGGCAACAGGCTCAGCTCCAGCGAGCGGCGCAGCGCAGTCATTCGCCAGGAGGTGCGCGGCGGCATGAGCCGCCGGGACGTGGAAAGCGCCCTGGGCACGCCGGACAAGGTCACCAGCACCGACGGCCAGACCCGCTACCACTACGCCGACAGGCAAGGGAATCGCCGCCAGGTGACGTTCGACGAGCATGGCTGCGTGAAGGAAAAAGGCAAACGCTGAAAAGCAGAAGGCCCGCATCTCTGCGGGCCTTCCGGGATATGGCGCACTCAGGAGGATTCGAACCTCCGACCGCCCGGTTCGTAGCCGGGTACTCTATCCAGCTGAGCTATGAGTGCGTATGGCGCTTTTAGACCAGATCACCGCTGGTTGAAGCAAAATGGCTTGCATCGCTGCAAGCCATTTCAAGATGGCGCACTCAGGAGGATTCGAACCTCCGACCGCCCGGTTCGTAGCCGGGTACTCTATCCAGCTGAGCTATGAGTGCGTGGGTTGCGCATTATAAAGAGCCTCACCTTACGGTCAAGCACTTTTCCGAATAAGCTCAATGACTTACCGAACCTAGCGCAAACACAACCGGAGTTGTGAATATGGCGGAGAAGGGGGGATTCGAACCCCCGACACCCTTTTGAGGTGTACTCCCTTAGCAGGGGAGCGCCTTCGGCCACTCGGCCACCTCTCCGCAACACGGGGCGCATGATAACCATGTTTTCCCCGTTTGCAAAGACAAAATTTCGAGAAAAATTAGTGGCTTGGTTCGTCGCCCTTCTCTTTCTGGATACGCTGGTAAATCTCCTCACGGTGCACGGCGACTTCCTTCGGAGCGTTGACGCCGATGCGCACCTGGTTACCTTTCACACCCAACACGGTGACAGTGACATCATCACCCACCATCAGGGTCTCTCCGACCCGGCGAGTCAGAATCAGCATTCCTTTCTCCTTACGGATTGAATTACGGGACAACAGTCTGCAAGAAATAAAATGGTGACGGCTCCACGTATATCAAGCGCGGCGCCTTCACCCAAGTATTGACCAGCAAGAGCAAAAGAAAAGTCCCCTGCCAAACCGGCCAAAAACGAGAAAGGCGCGGATGACCGCGCCTTTCGAATAGAACATCACTCGGCCTGTCGGGCCGGGGCATCCAGCTCGAAGGCGGTGTGCAGCGCGCGCACGGCCAGCTCCAGGTATTTCTCCTCGATGACCACGGAGACCTTGATCTCGGAGGTGGAGATCATCTGGATGTTGATGGTTTCCTTGGCCAGCGCCTCGAACATGCGGCTGGCGACGCCCGCGTGGGAGCGCATGCCGACGCCGACGATGGAGACCTTGGCGATGTCGGTGTCACCGATCACTTCACGGGCGCCCAATTCGCGCGCGGTGTTCTCCAGCACGCCCATGGCGTTCTGGTAGTCGTTGCGGTGCACGGTGAAGGTGAAGTCGGTGGTGTTATCGTGGGCCACGTTCTGCACGATCATGTCGACTTCGATGTTGGCGGCGCTGATCGGGCCGAGGATCTTGAAGGCCACGCCGGGGATATCCGGTACGCCACGGATGGTCAGCTTGGCCTCGTCGCGATTGAAGGCGATGCCGGAGATGATCGGCTGTTCCATGGATTCCTCTTCATCAAGGGTAATGAGGGTGCCCGGACCCTCCTGGAAGCTGTGCAGCACGCGCAGCGGGACGTTGTACTTGCCGGCGAACTCCACCGAGCGGATCTGCAGCACCTTGGAGCCGAGGCTGGCCATTTCCAGCATTTCCTCGAAGGTGATCTTGTCCAGGCGCTGCGCCCTGGGCACCACGCGCGGATCGGTGGTGTAGACGCCGTCGACGTCGGTGTAGATCTGGCACTCGTCGGCCTTCAGCGCCGCGGCCAGGGCCACGCCCGTGGTGTCGGAGCCACCACGGCCGAGGGTGGTGATGTTGCCCTCCTCGTCCACGCCCTGGAAGCCGGCGACCACGACCACCCGGCCGGCCTTGAGGTCGGCGCGGATCTTCTGGTCGTCGATCTGCAGGATGCGGGCCTTGGTGTGGGCGTTGTCGGTGAGGATGCGCACCTGGTTGCCGGTGTAGGACACCGCCGGCACGCCACGCTTGATCAGGGCCATGGCCAGCAGGGCGATGGTCACCTGCTCGCCGGTGGAGACCATCACATCCAGCTCGCGCGGGACCGGCTGACCGTCGCTGATCTGCCTGGCCAGGTCGATCAGGCGGTTGGTCTCGCCGCTCATGGCGGAGACCACCACGACGATGTCGTCGCCCTTCTCGCGGAATTTCTTCACCTTGTCGGCCACCTGCTGGATACGCTCCACGGTACCGACTGAGGTGCCCCCAAACTTCTGTACGATCAACGCCATGTCAAAAAGCCGCCTGATTCCTCGAAGGGCGCCCATTAAACCCGCATCGGGTCACACTGCCAAGGCCTGCCGGACGCACTGCGGGCCCTGGTTTCAACGTCTCTAGGCGCCTTGCTCGACGAAGGTCGCCGCCAGTGCCAGCGCCTCGTCCAGCTTGCCGGCATCCACGCCGCCGCCCTGGGCCATGTCCGGGCGGCCACCGCCCTTGCCGCCCACCGCCGCCGCGGCCTGGCGCATCAGGTCGCCGGCCTTGAGCTTGGCGGTCAGATCCTGGGTGACGCCAGCGACCAGCACGACCTTGTCGTCCTGCACGCCGCCGAGCAGGATCACCGCGCTGCCGAGCTTGTTCTTGAGCTGGTCGACCATGGCCAGCAGGGCCTTGCCGTCCAGGCCGTCGAGACGCGAGGCCAGCACCTTGATGCCTTTCACGTCCACGGCCGAACCGGCCAGGTCGTTGCCGGCGGCGCTGGCAGCCTTGGCCTTGAGCTGCTCCAGCTCCTTTTCCAGCTGGCGATTGCGCTCGATCAGGGCGGACAGCTTGTCCAGCACGTTGTCGCGGCTGCCCTTGACCAGCGCGGCCGCTTCCTTGAGCTGCTCCTCGGCGCCGTTCAGCCAGGCCAGCGCATGGGCGCCGGTCACTGCCTCGATGCGACGCACGCCGGCGGCCACGCCGCCTTCGCTGGTGATCTTGAACAGGCCGATGTCGCCGGTGCGCGCCACGTGGGTGCCGCCGCACAGCTCGACGGAGAAGCCGCCGCCCATGCTCAGCACGCGCACCTGGTCGCCATATTTCTCGCCGAACAGCGCCATGGCGCCCTTGGCCTTGGCGGTGTCGATGTCGGTTTCCTCGGTCTCGACCGCGGAGTTGCGGCGGATCTCGGCGTTGACGATGTCTTCCAGCTGCTTCAGCTGCTCGGGCTTGATCGCCTCGAAGTGGCTGAAGTCGAAGCGCAGGCGCTGGCTGTCGACCAGCGAGCCCTTCTGCTGCACGTGCTCGCCGAGCACCTGGCGCAGCGCGGCGTGCAGCAGGTGGGTGGCGGAGTGGTTCAGCGCGGTGGCCTGGCGCACCGAGGCGTCGACCTCGGCCTGCAGCTCGGCACCGACCTTGAGGCCGCCCTGGGCGACGATGCCGTGGTGCAGGAAGGCGCCGCCGACCTTGGTGGTGTCACGCACATCGAAGCGCACGCCGGCGGCGGAGAGGTAGCCGCTGTCGCCGACCTGGCCGCCGGACTCGGCGTAGAACGGCGTCTGGTCGAGGACGATCACGCCCTCCTCGCCCTCGCCCAGGCTGTCGACCGAGCCACCCGCCTTGAACAGGGCGACGACCTTGCCGCTGCCGCTGGTGCCGGCGTAGCCGAGGAAGAGGGTATCGCTGTCGACCTTGACCAGGCTGTTGTAGTCCATGCCGAAGGCGCTGGCGGAGCGGGCACGCTCGCGCTGGGCCTCCATCTCGCGCTCGAAGCCTTCCTCGTCGAGGGTCAGCTCGCGCTCGCGGGCGATGTCGCCGGTCAGGTCCACCGGGAAGCCGTAGGTGTCGTACAGCTTGAACACGATATCGCCGGGAATCACGGTGCCCTGCAGGCCGGACAGGTCCTGCTCGAGAATCTTCAGGCCCTGCTCCAGGGTCTTGGCGAACTGCTCTTCCTCGGTCTTGAGCACGCGCTCGATGTGCGCCTGCTGCTGTTTCAGCTCGGGGAAGGCCTCGCCCATCTCGGCCACCAGGGCCGCGACGATCTGGTAGAAGAAGCTGCCCTTGGCCCCCAGCTTGTTACCGTGGCGGCAGGCGCGGCGGATGATGCGGCGCAGCACGTAGCCACGGCCTTCGTTGGACGGCGTCACACCGTCGGCGATCAGGAAACCGCAGGAACGGATGTGGTCGGCCACCACTTTCAGCGAGGCCTGGGCCTGGTTGGCGCAGCCGATGGCCTTGGCCGCGGCGTCGAGCAGGCTCTGGAACAGGTCGATCTCGTAGTTCGAGTTGACGTGCTGCAGCACGGCGCTGATGCGTTCCAGGCCCATGCCGGTGTCCACGCTCGGCGCCGGCAGCGGGTGTAGCACGCCGTCCGCGGTGCGGTTGAACTGCATGAACACGTTGTTCCAGATCTCGATGTAGCGGTCGCCATCCTCGTCCGGGGAGCCGGGCGGGCCGCCCCAGATGTGCTCGCCGTGGTCGAAGAAGATCTCGGTGCACGGACCGCACGGGCCGGTGTCGCCCATCGCCCAGAAGTTGTCGGAGGCGTAGGGCGCGCCCTTGTTGTCGCCGATGCGCACCATGCGCGCGGCCGGCACGCCGACTTCGTTGGTCCAGATGTCGTAGGCCTCGTCGTCGGTGGCGTAGACGGTGACCCAGAGCTTGTCCTTCGGCAGGTTCAGCCACTTGTCGCTGGTCAGGAATTCCCAGGCGTAGTGGATCGCGTCGCGCTTGAAGTAGTCGCCGAAGCTGAAGTTGCCCAGCATCTCGAAGAAGGTGTGGTGGCGCGCGGTGTAGCCGACGTTTTCCAGGTCGTTGTGCTTGCCGCCGGCGCGCACGCATTTCTGGCTGGTGGTGGCGCGGGTGTAGGCGCGCTTTTCCAGGCCTAGGAAGCAGTCCTTGAACTGGTTCATGCCGGCGTTGGTGAACAGCAGCGTGGGGTCGTTCGCCGGGATCAGCGAACTGGAGGCGACGCGGGTGTGCCCCTTCTCTTCGAAGAAGCGGAGGAAGGCTTCACGGATTTCTGCGCTTTTCATCTATTTCATCCAGGCAAACGGCGGCCACGGCAAAGCCGGCAAAGGGCCGCATTATATAGGCCCGGCGCGGGCTGGACAGCCCGTTTGCGGGGAATTTGGATAGAAAGCGACTATCGAGTACCCAGCTGGTCACGGGAGAGAGAGGCCAGGGACACCCTCACCCTACTCGGGCCGCCCCGCCCCTCTCCCGAGGGAAGGGGCTGGATCAGAGCTCGGTGGGGACGATCAGGATGCCGGCGCGCAGGCCGTTCTTGACCCTGGGGTTGGGGAAGATGATACGCGCGCCCTGCTCCTCCACCAGCCAGCGGGTGCCGGCGATGTCCTCGGCCAGCAGGAAGCCCGGCTCCAGTTCGGTGAAGTTCTCGATGTCGGCCGGCAGGTGCAGCTTGAAGGCGTCGCTGTGCTTGATCACCTCGCGGGACACGGCGAACAGCTGCATGTCGCCCAGCGAGTCGGTTTGCGGCTCGCAGTTCTCGATCAGTTCGCGCAGGCGCTTCTCCAGCAGGTCGAGGTTGACCAGCTGGTTCTGGCCGAACGGTCGCGCCTTGCCCAGCTCCAGGGTGAAGGCCTCGGCGCCCAGCCGTGCGTAGGTATAGGAGCTAAAGGTGATGCCGGTCTTGCGCTGCAGCAGCACGGCGTCGATGCCGGCGGCGCTCAGGCGGGCCAGCTCGGCGCGCGAGTGCTCGCGGCCCTCGACGTAGGGATAGAGGGCGAACTGCTCGATCTTCGAACCACGGATCGCGGTGTGCAGGTCGTAGTGCAGACGGGTGCGCCCTTCCTTGCCGAAGAAGACCGCCGCATGGCGCTCCAGCTCGTTGGCGCGCAGGGCCTCGAAGCCGCTGCTCTGCTCGTGGCGACCGTCGAACAGGCGGTTGATGTCCTGCTCCACGTAGCGCTCGCCCCGGCGCATGGCCTCGGGGTTGCCGAACAGGAACAGGATGCGCGCCCTGGGCAGCAGCTGCCCGGACGCCACCGCCTGCACCAGACGGTCGAGCAGTTCGATCGGCGCCGTCTCGTTGCCGTGGATACCGGCCGACAGCAGCAGGTCGAGGCCGCTGTCCTCGCTGGCCGGCGGGGTCACCTCCAGCGCGCCCTCGCCCAGCCAGTGCAAGCGTGCGCCCTCGCGGGTCAGCTGAATCTTCTCGGTCGGCTCGCGGCCGGCCAGGGTCAGTTCGAGCAGTTTGCCGAGGGCGAGCATATAACTACCTCAGAGCCTGTTTACGATCTCGCGAGCTAGAGCCAGGTTAGGCAAAAACAGGCGAGGAAGCGCAGTTTATAAGTGATAGATGAGCATGACTCACTGCGTTCGCCCTTCGGGCCGCGCTTTAGCGCGTTAGCAGCAAGCTGCTTTCCGAGCCTGTTTTTAACGACACCTGGCCGACGCGCAGCAGATCGTAAACAGGCTCTCAGTGGTTGCAGTCGGGGCCGTGGACGTGGTCTTCGTCGTCATCGCCGGCCAGGTCGGCCGGTTCCATTTCCAGCTGCAGGCCGACCAGGTTGGTGGCCTGCGGGCGCAGCAGCAGGTTGGCGTACTCGGTGTCGCCCTCCTCCACGTCCACGCCGATCAGCAGTTGGTCGCCGACCGCCTGGATCCACACTTCCCGGCCCTGCCAGACCACGGCGAAGCGGGTGCAGGAGGTTTCCAGCTGGGTGCCGTCGGTATCTTCGAGGATGAGTTGCAGGGCTTCGGACATGTTCAGGACTCTCAGGCGAGTTGGAAGGGGTAGACGGAGCCCAGTTTAAGGATCCGGGTCAGTTCATCCAATGCCGTGCGGCATTCGATCAGCAGTTGCGGGTCGGCCAGGTCGCTCTCGGTCAGGCGGTCGCGGTAGTGCTTGTCGACCCAGGCGTTGAGGGTGTCGAACAGCGTCGGCGTCATCACCACGCCCGGGTTGACCGCCGCCAGTTCCCGCTCGTTGAGCGCCACGCGCAGGCGCAGGCAGGCCGGGCCGCCGCCGTTCTGCATGCTCTGCTTAAGGTCGAATACCTTGACCTCGCGGATCGGGCCGTTGCCGCGGGTCAGCTCGCTCAGGTAGTTCCACACGTTGGTGTTGTTGCGGCACTCCTCCGGCACGATCAGCAGCATGCCGCCGTCTTCGCGGGTCAGCAGCTGGCTGTTGAACAGGTAGGAGCGTACCGCGTCGTCGACGCTCACGGCGTCGCGCGGCACTCTCACCGGCTGGAAGTTGCCGCCGCGGCGGGCCAGCTTGTCGCCCAGCTCGGCCAGCACCTTGTCGGTGTCGAGGAAGGCATCCTGGTGATAGAACAGCACCTCGCCATTGCCCACCGAGATCACGTCGTTGTGGAACACGCCCTGGTCGATCACATCCGGATTCTGCTGGGCGTAGACCACGCCGTCGTCGGACAGGCCGTGCAGGCGGGCCACCGCCTGGCAGGCTTCCAGGGTCTGCCGCGCCGGGTAGCGCTGGGGTGCCGGGAAGCGGCTGTCGAAGGCGCTGCGGCCGAACACGAAGAATTCCACGCCGGCTTCGCCATAACCCTTGCAGAAGCGGGTGTGGTTGGCCGCACCCTCGTCGCCGAACTGGCCCACGGCCGGTAGCGCGGCGTGATGGGCGAAGTGCTGCTCATCATTGAACATGGCGCGTAGCACGCGGCTGGTGGTCGGGTGCTCGATGGAGCGGTGGAACTTGCAGTTGAGATTGGCGGCGGTGAAGTGCACACGGCCGTCCGCGGTGTCGGCGCTGGGGCTGACGGTGCAGGAGTTGGCCGTCCACATGCTGGACGCGGAGCTGACGGCGGCCAGCAACGGCATGGATTCCCTGGCTGCCTTGGCGATCACTTCGGCGTCGGTGCCGGTAAAGCCCAGGCTGCGCAGGGCGGCGACGTCCTGGCGCTCCTGCGGGGCGAACACGCCCTGCTTGAAGCCCATGTCCATCAGCGCCTTCATCTTGCCCAGCCCCTGCCGGGCCGCTTCCTTCGGGCTGGAGACCGCCTGGCTGTTGCTCTGCGACGCCACGTTGCCGTAGGACAGGCCGCCGTAGTTGTGGGTCGGGCCGACCAGACCGTCGACGTTCATTTCATAGGCGGACATCACAGACTCACTCCCGGGGTCAGGGTGGCGGGCAGGCTCAGGGTTTCGCTTTCCAGCGAGGCGACCGGATAAGCGCAGTAGTCGGCCGCGTAGTAGGCGCTGGCGCGATGGTTGCCGGAGGCGCCCACGCCGCCGAACGGCGCGCTGCTGGCGGCGCCGGTCAGCTGCTTGTTCCAGTTGACGATGCCGGCGCGGCTCTCGATCAGGAACTGTTCGTAGCGCTCGGGCGAATCGGACAGCAGGCCGGCGGCCAGGCCGTACTGGGTATTGTTGGCCTCGCGGATGGCGCCCTCGAAGTCGTCGTAGCGGATCACCTGCAGCAGAGGGCCGAAGAATTCCTCGTCGACGCGCTCGGCGACCTCGCTCACGTCGAGGATGCCCGCGGTCAGCAGCGCGGCGTTGGGCACCGGCTGGATCATTTCCAGCAGCACCGTGGCGCCCTTGTCGAGCAGGTGGCGCTGGGCCTTGAGCAGGTGCTCGGCGGCGGCCAGGGAGATCACCGAGCCCATGAACGGCGCTGGCTGTTCGTCGAAGGCGCCGACCTTGAGGGTCGAGGCCACCGCCACCAGACGCGCCAGCAGGGCGTCGCCCCACTCGCCGCGCTGCACCAGCAGGCGGCGCGCGCAGGTGCAGCGCTGGCCGGCGGAGATGAAGGCGGACTGGATGATGGTGTAGACGGCGGCGTCCAGATCCTTGACCTCATCCACCACCAGCGGGTTGTTGCCACCCATCTCCAGCGCCAGGATCTTGTCCGGGCGGCCGGCGAACTGGGCGTGCAGCAGGTTGCCGGTGCGGCTGGAGCCGGTGAAGAACAGGCCGTCGATGTCGGCATGGCCGGCCAGGGCCACGCCGGTCTCGCGGGCGCCCTGCACCAGGTTGAGTACGCCGGCCGGCAAGCCGGCCTCGATCCAGCACTTGACCGTCAGCTCGGCGACCTTGGGGGTCAGCTCGCTGGGCTTGAACACTACCGCGTTGCCGGCCAGCAGCGCCGGCACGATATGGCCGTTGGGCAGGTGGCCGGGGAAGTTGTAGGGGCCGAACACGGCGACCACGCCATGCGGCTTGTGGCGCAGAATCGCCGTCGCATCCGCCAGCGGGCCGCTCTTCTCGCCGGTACGCTCGCGGTAGCTCTGGATGGAGATGGCGACCTTGTTGACCATGCTGGTCACCTCGGTGGCGGACTCCCACAGCGGCTTGCCGGTCTCCTCGCCGATGGCCCGGGCCAGCTCGTCGGCATGGCTCTTCAGGGTGGCGGCGAAGCGCTCGAGGATGGCGATGCGCTCGTCCAGCGGACAACGCGCCCAGGCCGGGAAGGCGGCACGGGCGGCGGCGACGGCGGCGGCGACCTGGGCGGCGTCGGCGCCCTGGCCGCTCCACACGGCCTGCTGGGTCACCGGATTGAGCGAGTCGAAGGCCTCGCCCTGCCCGGCCTGCCAGAGACCGGCGATGTAGTGGGTGGTCATTGCTTGCTCTCCTTGGCCGACAGCGGCACGGCGCGCACCTGGCTACCGGCGCTCATCTGCAGGCGCTTGGCGGTCTGCGGGTCGACCACCAGGGTGCCGGAGGCCACCCGCGCCGGGGCGGCGGCGATGCGACAGTCCTGGCGCTTGCGGTTGTGGATCAGGTAGGGGATGGCGTCCTCGCCCGGGGTGCCCACGGCCAGCACCAGGGTCTGGCTGTCGCGCACCGCGCGGATCTTGTCGGTCTCCACTTCGATGGCCGGGCCGGCGTCGAAGATGTCGACGTAGCCCTGGTAGCTGAAGCCCTCGCCCTTGAGCATGGCCAGCGCCGGCTCGGTGTCCGGGTGGACGCGGCCGATGACGCCGCGCGCCTCCTCGGAGAGGAAGCAGGTGTAGAGCGGGAACTTGGGCATCAGCTCGGCGATGAAGGCCTTGTTGCCGACGCCGGTGAGGTAGTCGGCCTGGCTGAATTCCATCTTGAAGAAGTGCCGGCCCAGGCTTTCCCAGAACGGCGAGCGGCCGCCGGCGTCGGACATGCCGCGCATCTCGGCGATCACCTTGTCGCCGAACAGCTCGCGGAACTCGGCGATGAACAGGAAGCGCGCCTTGGACAGCAGACGGCCGTTGAGCCCGCTGCGGTGGTCGGCGTGGAGGAACAGCGAGCACAGTTCGGAGTTGCCGGTCAGGTCGTTGGCCAGGAACAGGGTCGGGATCTCGCGGTGGATCTTCAGTTCCTGGGAGGCACTGACGGTGAGGCCGACCCGGTAGTTGTACCAGGGCTCGCGCAGGCCCACGGCGCCGGCCACGGCGGAGATGCCGACGACCTTGCCGTCGTCGTCCTCGAGCACGAACAGGTAGTCGGCGTCGGCCCGCTCGGCTTCGCCGTTGAAGGTCTTCTCCGCCCAACCGACCCGGTGCGCCAGGCGCTCCTCGTTGGCCGGCAGGGTGGTCAGGCCGGTGCCGGTGCTGCGGGCCAGGTCGATCAGCGCCGGCAGGTCGGCGCTACGGACGGGACGAACGATCATATTGCCTCCAGAATTCTTTCCCCGCTCGGGGCTGGGGATGAAGGAAACACCCTCATCCGGCCCTGCGGGCCACCTTCTCCCGGCGGGAGAAGGGTCAAAGCATCAAACCGCCACCAGCCGGACGCTGGCGCCCTCGCCCACCGCCAGGACCTCGGCCGCTTCCGGGCTCAGGGTCACCGGCTTGCCGGGCACCCAGTCGAGCTCGGCGATGATGGCGCGGAAGTCCTGCAGCTGGCCGTTGCACACCAGGTACTGGCGCCCGCCCTTGCCCGGCTCGCCGATGCGCACCGGCACCACCCGGCTCTGGGCGATGGAGCGGATGCCCGAAGTGCGCGCGTGCAGGGTCGGGCCGCCGTCGAAGATGTCGATGTAGTGGTCGGTCTCGAAGCCTTCGCGCATCAGGATGTCGAAGGTCACCTGGGCACGGCTGTAGACCTGGCCCATGGCTTCCTGGGCGCTGTCCGGCAGCAGCGGCACGTAGATCGGGTAGTGCGGCATCAGCTCGGCGAGGAAGGTGCGGCTCTTCAGCCCGCACAGGCGCTCGGCGTCGGTGTAGCGCATGTCGAAGAAGTTGCGGCCGACCGCGTCCCAGAACGGCGAGTCGCCCTGCTCGTCGCTGTAGCCGACGATCTCCACCACCACCGCGTCGGCGAAGCGCTCGGGATGAGCAGCCATGAACAGCAGGCGGCCGCGGGAGTTGAGTTCGGCGAAGGGGCTGTCGACCAAGTCGCGCTGCACGTAGAAGCTGGTCAGCAGGCTGTTGCCGGTGAGGTCGTGGCACAGCGAAAGGACGTGGATCTTGTTGTGGATCTTCAGCTCGCGCGAGGCGTGCACGAAGGTCTCGTTGCGGAAGCTGTAGAAGGGTTCCGAGTAGCCCGCCGAGGCGACGATGGCCGAGCAGCCGACCAGCTTGCCGCTGGCCGCGTCCTCGAGGACGAAGAAGTAGCTCTCCTCGCCGTTGAAGCTGACTTCGGCGGCGAAGGAGGCCTCGGACGCGGCGATCTTGTCGCCCAGGCGGCCGGCGTCGTCGGGCAGCGAGGTGACGCCCACCGGGCTGTCCGCGGCCAGACGCTGTACCTCGGCAAGGTCCGACATCTGCGCAGGGCGCATCACCAGCATGGCGTCACTCCTTCAGGAACCGCACTCCGCCACGGCGGAGCGTCTCTCGAATAAAAGCTCCAAAAGGCGCGCGGCCCTCTGGAGAAAAGATCGGAACGCAATCCGATCACGCATGGAACGGCTCTTCCTGAGCGCACGGCGGCGCCTCCCTGCGCCACCGCTGCCGGTCACGGGCGGATCAGCCCTGGACCAGCTTGGCCACGGCCCGCTCGAAGCGGTCCAGGCCTTCGTCGATGTCGGCGTCTTCAACCACCAGGCTGGGGGCGAAGCGCACGGTGTCCGGGCCGGCCTGCAGCACCATCACGCCCTCGGCGGTGGCGGCGTCCAGCACGCTCTTGGCCTTGCCCTTCCAGGCGTCGGTCAGGGCGCAGCCGAGCAGCAGGCCGAGGCCGCGGATCTCGCTGAACAGGCCGTACTGCTCGCCGATCGCCTGCAGGCGCTGCTTGAAGCGCGCGTGCTTGGCCTTGACGCCGTTCAGCACTTCCGGGGTGTTGACGATGTCCAGCACCGCCTCGGCCACCGCGCAGGCCAGCGGGTTGCCGCCGTAGGTGGTGCCGTGGGTGCCGACGGCCAGGTGCTTGGCCAGCTCGGTGGTGGTCAGCATGGCGCCAATGGGGAAACCGCCGCCCAGGCTCTTGGCGCTGGAGAGGATGTCCGGGGTGACGCCGTAATGCATGTAGGCGAACAGCTCACCGGTGCGACCCATGCCGCTCTGCACTTCGTCGAAGATCAGCAGCGCGTTGTGCTGGTCGCACAGCTGGCGGGCGCCTTCCAGGTAGGCCCGGTCGGCCGGCAGCACGCCGCCCTCGCCCTGGATCGGCTCGATCACCACGGCGCAGGTCTTGTCGGAGATGGCCGCCTTCAGGGCGTCCAGGTCGTTGTACGGGATATGGCTGATGCCCTCGATCTTCGGCCCGAAGCCATCGGAATACTTGGGCTGACCGCCGACGCTGACGGTGAACAGGGTGCGGCCGTGGAAGCTGTTGAGCGCGGCGATGATCTCGTACTTCTCCGGACCGAAGCGATCATGGGCGACGCGGCGGGCCAGCTTGAACGCGGCCTCGTTGGCCTCGGCGCCGGAGTTGCAGAAGAACACGCGCTCGGCGAAGGTGGCGTCCACCAGCTTGTGGGCCAGGCGCAGGGTCGGCTCGTTGGTGAACACGTTGGAGATGTGCCACAGGGTGTTGGCCTGCTCGGTCAGCGCCTTGACCAGCGCCGGGTGGCAGTGGCCGAGGGAATTGACGGCGATGCCGCCGGCGAAGTCGATCAGCTCGCGACCGCTCTGGTCCCAGACTCGCGAGCCCTGGCCGCGCACCGGAATGAAGGCGGCTGGAGCATAGTTGGGCACCAGGTACTGGTCGAAATCGGCGCGTTGCACCGGCTCGTGCTGAACGGACATCGGGGCTCTCCTGAAGAAGGCACACAGGTGATGAAAGGATTGTAGGGACTGCCCACGGGCCCGCATTGTCGCCATGCGACAACTTCTTACAGCGGCCACCCGTGATTTTCCGGGGCTTTCGGCAATGCGACAGAAAGGTCCGGAATTGCGCAGTTTAAACACTGTGCGAGGGGATCGGGGCAAATTGGCGAGCTGCGGATTGGCTCGGTGTCGCAACAGGGAGGGAACCGGAACAGGCGGACAGCATTCTCCCGAATTACTGACGAACATCCGCAGGCTTGCCCAGCACTGCGAAACCACCCGCTTCTTCTGCGATAGCCCACCCCCACATGTCGGGTATGTAGGACTCGGGCCTCAAGGCGTGCCCCTCTAGATTCCAGCGCCACAGTTCACGCCAAAACTCTGGAACCTCTTCGTCATAACAACGAATCACCGCATCGGCCGGGAAAGCACCAGGACTGGGCGCGGGACCGAAGGCATGGCATGCATAGGCGAAACGGTACCACTGATAGTCCGGCATGATCGTAAGACCATCGCGCCGATACAAAAGGAACGCAGCAAGCTGGCCATCGTGTCGGCGCAAGATCAGGTAGCGCTCGAACTCAGGACGCTGCGAAGGCGAGTCCACCAGCATGAAATCTCCAGCTGCCAGCTGCGATACATCCACGCGCGGCAGCGTATCTCCAGCATTGGCAGGCAATCCCATGGCGCCACCAAACAAGCGCGCCACACCGAATACTCCCACAGCCGAGAAAGCCACCGCGGCCGCTACCAACCACTTGCGCCTCGCCGGCATGACGATACCTCCTGTATCGAACAAACAGAGCCGAGACTACAAGCCGGCGCCAGCGGCCGGCATGCGACACGGAGCCTCAGCCGCGCTCGGCGGCAGCCGGCGCGATCTCGAACGGACTGGCGCTGCGCCGCTGGTTGCGGTCTTCCCGCGGCGTGGCGCCGAAGAAGTTGCGGTAGGCGCTGGAGAAGTGCGGCCCGGAAGAGAACCCGCACGACAGGCCGATCTGGATGATCGACTTGCTGGTCTGCATCAGCAGCTGGCGCGCCTTGTTCAGGCGCAGTTCCAGGTAGTACTGGCTGGGCACGCGATTGAGGTACTGCTTGAAGATGCGTTCCAGCTGGCGCCGCGACACGCACACGTGCTGGGCGATCTCGTCGGTGGTCAGCGGCTCCTCGATGTTGGCCTCCATCAGCAGCACCGCCTGGGTCAGCTTGGGATGGCTGGAGCCGATGCGATTCTGCAGCGGAATGCGCTGGCGCTCGCCACCCTCGCGGATGCGCTCGACCACCAGCTCCTCGCTCACCGCGCCGGCCAGTTCGGCGCCGTGGTCGCGGGCCAGCACGGCCAGCAGCAGGTCGAGCACGGCCAGGCCGCCGCAGGCGGTCAGGCGGTCCCGGTCCCAGTCGAACAGGTGGCTGGTGGCGATGACCTTGGGGAAGCGCTCGGTGAAGTCGTCCTGCCAGCGCCAGTGCACGGCGGCGCGGTAGCCGTCGAGCAGGCCGAGCTGGGCCAGAGGGTAGACGCCGGCGGACAGGCCGCCGATGGCGAGGCCGCCACGGGCCAGCTGCTTGAGCGCCGAGGCCAGCCCCGGAGCGACCTGGGCCGGCGGTTCGTCGGCCAGCAGGAACAGCTTGTGGCAGCCCTCCAGCCGCCCGGCCCAGGGTTCGCCGGGCATCTGCCAGGCGCCTTGGACCGGCGCTTCAGCCTGCAGGAAGCGCAGTTCGTAGACGACCTCCGGGTGGACGCGCTGCGCCACGCGCAGGGCTTCTTCGGCCAGGGCCAGGGTCATAGGCCTGGTTTCCGGCCAGATGAGGAAACCGATGCAGTGGGCAGTGGACGTCATGGGAGGAGTCTAGTGCCTACTTCAGGCTGCCGGAAAGGAACTGCTTGAGGCGCTCGGACTGCGGGTTGGCCAGCACCTCCTTCGGGCAGCCGGTTTCTTCCACCAGGCCCTTGTGCAGGAAGATCAGCTGGTTGGAGACCTCGCGGGCGAAGCCCATCTCGTGGGTCACCACAACCATGGTGCGGCCTTCCACGGCCAGGTCCTTCATCACCTTGAGCACTTCGCCGACCAGCTCGGGGTCGAGCGCCGAGGTCGGCTCGTCGAACAGCATGACTTCCGGCTCCATCGCCAGGGCACGGGCGATGGCCACGCGCTGCTGCTCGCCGCCGGACATGTGCGCCGGGTAGGCGCCCTTGCGGTGCGCCACGCCGACCTTGGCCAGGTAGTGCTCGGCCTTCTCGATGGCCTCTTTCTTCGGCACGCCGAGCACGTGCACCGGCGCCTCGATGACGTTGTCCAGGGCGCTCATGTGCGACCACAGGTTGAAGTGCTGGAACACCATGGACAGGCGCGAGCGCATGCGCTGCAGCTGCTTGGCGTCGGCCGCCTTGAGCGCGCCTTCCTTGTTCTTCACCAGCTTGAGTTCTTCGCCGTTGAGCAGGATCTTGCCGGCGTGGGGCTGCTCGAGCATGTTGATGCAGCGCAGGAAGGTGCTCTTGCCCGAGCCGCTGGAGCCGATGATGCTGATCACGTCGCCGGCCTTGGCCGCCAGCGACACGCCTTTCAGCACTTCGTGGTCGCCGTAGCGCTTGTGCAGGTCCTGGATTTCGAGTTTGTACATGGTCTCGGCTCTCGATATCGAATACGGGGGACGCGCGGCTCAGGCCTTGCGCGGCGCGAGGTAGACCAGCCAGCGGCGCTCGGCCAGCTTGAACAGGCGCACCAGGATGAAGGTCAGGCAGAGGTAGAAGACGCCGGCGGTGATGTAGGCCTCGAACGGCAGGTAGTACTGCGAGCTCACGGTCTTGGCCGCGCCGGTGATGTCGATCAGGGTCACTACCGAGGCCAGGCTGGTGGTGTGCAGCATCATGATCACCTCGTTGCTGTACTGCGGCAGCGCGCGGCGCAGGGCAGACGGCAGGAGGATGCGGCGGTACAGCTTGGCGCGCGACATGCCCATGGCCTTGGCCGCCTCGATCTCGCCGTGGGGCGTGGCCTTGAGGCTGCCGGCGAGGATTTCCGCGCTGTAGGCGCTGGTGTTGATGGCGAACGCCAGGCAGGCGCAGAAGGTGGCGTTGGACAGGTACGGCCACATGAAGCTCTCGCGCACCGCCTCGAACTGGGCCAGGCCGTAGTACAGCAGGTACAGCTGCACCAGCATCGGCGTGCCGCGGATGACGTAGGTGTAGAGCCAGGCCGGGAAGTTGATCGCCGGCTGCCTGGACACCCGCATCAGCGCCAGCGGCACGGCCAGCGCCAGGCCGAACGCCAGGGCGACCGCCAGCAGCTTGAGGGTGACCAGCACGCCGCCGAAGTACAGCGGCAGGCTGTCGAGTACCACGTTGTAGTCGAAAAGCATGGCAACTCCCTCAGATTTCGGCGGCTTTCACGCCGACCGAGTAGCGACGTTCGAGGTAGCGCAGCACCAGCAGCGACACGCTGGTCATGACCAGGTAGATGGCCGCCGCCAGCAGGATGTAGGTGAACGGCTCGCGGGTCGCGTCGCCGGCGCTCTTGGCGCGGGCCATCATGTCCTGCAGGCCGACCAGGGAGATCAGCGCCGTGGCCTTGACCAGCACCAGCCAGTTGTTGGTCACACCGGGGATCGCCAGGCGGATCATCTGCGGCACCAGGATGCGCAGGAACACCCGCAGCGAACTCATGCCGTAGGCCATGCCGGCCTCGCCCTGCCCTTTCGGGATCGCCATGAAGGCGCCACGGAAGGTCTCGGACAGGTAGGCGCCGTAAATGAAGCCCAAAGTGCCGACACCGGCGACGAAGGGGTTGATGTCGATGTAGTCGTCGAAGCCGACCAGCGGCGCGAGGCGGTTCACCAGGTCCTGGCCGCCGTAGAAGATCAGCAGGATCAGCACCAGGTCGGGAATGCCGCGGATCACGGTGGCGTAGGTCTCGCCCATCAGGGCCAGCCATTTCACCGGGGACAGGCGGAACGCCGCGCCGATCAGGCCGAGCGTGACGGCCACCGCCATCGACAGCAGGGCCAGCTGCACGGTGAGCCAGGCGCCCTCGAGAATGGTCGAGCCGTAGCCGTTGAACATGAAATCTATCCTCTGCAGACAGCAGGAGCGCTCCTGCTCGGAGCGAGGGCGGAGGCGACTGCTCGTCGCTGACGCGACGCCCTCCCGGCAAGCGTAGCCCGGATGGTGTCCGGGCTAACGGGACGCCGCTCCCACGGATGGGAGAGGCGCCCGCCGGGAAGATTGAGCGGCGTTACTCGCCGTAGACGTTGAACTGGAAGTACTTGTCCTGCACTTCCTGGTACTTGCCGTTGGCGCGGATCGCCAGGATGGCGGCGCTGATCTTGTCGGCCAGGGCCTTGTCGCCCTTGCGCACGGCGATGCCCTGGCCTTCGCCGAAGTATTTCTCGTCGGTGAAGTCCGGGCCCACCAGGGCGAAGCCCTTGCCGGCGTCGGTCTTGAGGAAGCCGTCGTCGATGTTGACCACGTCGGCCAGGGTGGCGTCGAGGCGGCCGGAGGCCAGGTCGAGGAAGATTTCGTTCTGCGAGCTGTAGCGCACGATCTCGGCGCCGGCCGGGGCGAAGACGTCGCTGGCGTAGCGGTCGTAGATGGAGGAGCGCTGCACGCCGATCTTCTTGCCCTTGAGGCCGGCCACGTCGGTGTACTCGCTGCCGGCCTTCATCGCCAGGCGCGCCGGGGTGGCGTAGTACTTGCCGGTGAAGTCGACGGAGCGCTTGCGCTCCTCGGTGATGGACATGGACGACAGGATGGCGTCGAACTTGCGCACCTTCAGCGCCGGGATCAGGCCGTCGAACTCCTGCTCGATCCACTTGCACTCGACCTTCATCTCGGCGCACAGGGCGTTGCCGATGTCGTAGTCGAAGCCGGTGATCTTGCCGTCCGGGGTCTTGTAGGCGAAGGGCGGGTAGGCCGCCTCGATGCCAATGCGCAGGGGTTTCTCATCTGCCTGAACCAGCGCACTGAAAGCGGTCAGCGCCAGCGCGCCGAGAAGTACGATCTTCTTCATCTTGTGCTCCTTCGAATGGGGTACCGCATGGGCAGAATGAATTCGCCATGGCCGTGGGTGAATTGTAGAAAGTGTCCCCGTCTTTGCCGGCATGGATGCCCGGCGAGAGGGTTTGGCCAAGTGGGCGGCATTCTATCGACCAGGGGTAGGTCGATATTTCTTCAAAGCGACAACAAATTACAGAAGCCCAGGACAGGCGCGGCGCGCATATTGACAGGCCATCCAAAAGATGACCAGCGAGACAGAAATGCAAACCCCGTTACAAAGCAATAAGCGGGCCAGCATTCCCCACTCCCCTCCTGCCACCGGGTTTCAGCCGCCCTCGCCGTCCTGGCCACGCACCACGAACGGGCGAGGTGTTTCTCCTCCACCCCGAAAGTGGGCAGGTTTGTTACCGGCGCCCACTCCACCTGGTGGAAGCAACCCAGGGAACAATCTTTGTGGGAGCGACCTTGGTCGCGATGTTTTTGCGGGCACTCATCGCGACCAAGGTCGCTCCCACCCCTACTCCTTCCCTGCTCTCAACCCGTGCCTACAACTCGAACGCCTGGTTCTGCAGCGGCACGCAGGCGCTCCAGCCCAGCTCGCGCTGGATGCGCTCGCGCAGCGCCTCCGAGGCATCCGCCTCGCCATGCACGATGAAGACCTTGCGCGGCGCCCGGCGGAAGCCGGACAGCCAGCGCATCAGTTCGTCGCTGTCGGCGTGGGCCGACATCATCGGCAGCTCGGCAACCTCGGCGTTCACCGGCAGCCACTGGCCGTACACCTTGGTCTCCCGCGCGCCTTCCAGCAGCTTGCGGCCGCGTGTGCCGGCGGCCTGGTAGCCGGAGAACAGCAGGGTGTTGCGGTGGTCCGGGGCGAAGGCGGCGATGTGGTGCAGCACCCGCCCGCCGGTGGCCATGCCGCTGGCCGAGATGATCACCTTCGGGTAGCGGTTGGCCGACAGGGCCTTGGATTCCTCCACGTCGCGCACGTAGGTGGCCGAGTCGCAGGCGGCCTCGTATTCCTGCGCCGACAAGCGGTGGTCCTTCGGGTAGCGGTGCAGCAGCTCGCTGGCGCTGGTCGCCATGGGGCTGTCGAGGTAGACCGGCAGGTTGTGCAGGCGACCGCTGCGGCGCAGTTGCCAGAGGCTGTGGATCAGTGACTGGGCGCGGCCGACGGCGAACGCGGGAATCACCACGGTGCCGCCGCGCTGGGCGGTGCGCTTGATCACCTCTTCCAGGGCGTCGAGCGGGTCGGCGGGATCGTGGTGGCGGTTGCCGTAGGTGGACTCGATCACCACGTAGTCGGCCTCCGGCACGTCCTCGGGGTCGAGCATCACCGGGTCGTCGTAGCGGCCCAGGTCGCCGGAGAACACCACGCGCCGGCCGCCGATGTCGATCTGCGCGGTGGCCGCGCCGAGGATGTGGCCGGCGCGGCGCAGCAGCAGGCGCGCGCCGCCGGGCAGCTCGACCTCCTGATGCAGCGGCGCCGGCTTGAACAGCTTGAGGGTGCGCTCGGCGTCGGCGACGCCGTACAGCGGCAGCGCCGGCTTGTGCTTGGAGAAGCCCTTGCGGTTGGCCAGCTCGGCGTCCTTCTCCTGCAGGAAGGCGCTGTCGCGCAGGATCAGCTCGGCCACGTCTCGGGTGGCCGGCGTCGAATGGATGCGCCCGGAAAAGCCGTCGAGCATCAGCCGCGGCAGGTAGCCACAATGGTCCAGGTGGGCATGGGTCAGCACCACCGCATCGATGTCGCCGGCGTTCACCGGCAGGCGCTGCCAGTTCAGCTCGCGCAGGTTCTTCAGGCCCTGGAACAGGCCGCAGTCGACGAGCAGGCGGGTGTCGCCGTGGGTGAGCAGGTGCTTGGAACCGGTGACGGTGCCGGCACCGCCGAGGCTGGTGAGAGTGAGCATGGTCGTCTTCCTCAATCGATGCCAGCCAGGCCGTCCTGAGCGACGACCTGGCAACGCAGGTGTTCTTTCAAGGCCAATGTGATCGCTGTAGGAGCGGCCTTGGCCGCGAACCGGGGCAACCCGGCAGAAGCTTCGCGGCCGAGGCCGCTCCCACAGTGATGAACAACAGGGGACAAGGGCTTCTTCAACGGGGCGCGTCCATCCGCAGGTCGGCGGCGGCGCCTTCGCCATCCAGGGCGCGTAGCTGCGCGGTATCGAACAGCGCCTCGCGCCGCCAGCCGGCGACCGCCGCGGCGGCCTCGACGGCGTGCGCCCAGGTGCAGCGGTTGGCGAACAGCATGCCTGCCACGTCGAGCGTGCCGCCCCGGCTGATGTAGCCGAGCGCGCGGGTCCTGTCCGGGCCTTCGTCCAGCCGGCGCAGCACGCCGAGCATCGGTTCGGGCCGGGTGTGGCACAGCAGCACGCGGGGCAGGCCGCGGGGGAACAGCGCGCGCAGAGCGTCGTCGTCCACCACGAAGGCCGCCTCGATCTCGTCACGGGGTATCCGCAGGCGGCCGGGCTCGACCACCACGGTGACGCAGGAGGCGTGGCCCCGGCGCGCCAGGTGGTCGTGCGCCGCCAGTGCCTCCTCCAGCTGGTAGGCGCCGATGGCGACGAACTGCACCTCGGCATGGCGCGGGTCGCCGACCACGTGCGCGGCGCCCCGCTCCACCAGCTCGCGGGCGGCCCGCGCGTCGAAGCGGCAGGCGGTGTCGCGCTTGGACACCACCAGGCAGCCGAGCTGGCCGCGCCCGCCGCACAGTTCGCCGAGCGCCGCCTGGGCGGTGTTGCCGTCCACCGGGAACAGCACCCGCGAGGTGTCGGACATCTCGCCCAGCAGCGCCTCGCCGATGGTCGGGTCCTGGTGGGACTGCTCGTTCTTCGAGTTCTCCCAGGTGTGCGAGGTGACGATCAGCGGCACCGACAGCCAGCCGGGCATCTGGCCGAGTACCTTCTGCCGGCGGGCGAAGATGATTTCCTGGCGCAGCAGGCCGAGCATCTTCACCGCGAACGCCTCGTAGCTGACGATCAGGTTCAGGCCGCCCTTGTTGCCCAGCGCCGCCGCGGCCACCGCTTCTTCGTTGAGCGCGGTGACCACCGCGCCGTGCAGCGACTCCGGCACGCCAGGCTCCGGCGCATTGACCCGGTGGCGCAGCAGCGCCAGGGTCTCGCCCATCTTGTTGCTGGCCAGTTCGTCCGGGTTGCCCACCCGCACGCGCAACTGCGGGTTGGCCTCGACCAGGGCGACGAACCAACGGTCCAGCGCACTCATGGCGCTACCGGCATCGCCCGGCGCGGCCCAGACCGGTTCGGGCAGCAGCGGCGGCGCCGGCCGACGGTGCGCCAGGGGATGCTCGCCCTCCCGCGGACGAGCACCAGCGCCGTGGTTGGCGAGGGTCGCCAGCGCCTCGTCGAGTTCCCGGGGCGGTACGAACAGGACGCGAGCGCCCGCGTTGAACACCTCGCGCACGTCGGCGTCCCGCTGCGGGTTGCCGGCCAGCGGCAGGTTGTGCGCGGCGTTGCTGCCGGCGCCGGGGAAGCCGAAGCCCTTCTCGGTCTCGGCGATCACGTAGGGCAGCGGCGCGGGATAGCAGCGCTGCGGGTCGCTAGCGAAGGCACGCAGGCGCTCCTCGGCATCGAGGATCGCCCAGGCGATGGCGGCCGGGTCACGGCCGTCGACGATCACCGGGGCGAAGCCGTTGTGGCGCAGGTCCTCGGCCAACCAGGGCGCACCGCCCTCCTGCACTATCTGGGTGCGCTGCTCGATGCGCCGGCCGTTGAGGATCATCACCGGAATGGCCAGGCCGCTGTCCTCGGCACGCCACCAGCGCGGCGCCCAGTCCGAGCCACGCTGCTCCTCGAACGCGCCGTCGCTGAGGAAGGCCACCAGGCTCTCGCCCGGCAGCGGCATGTGCACGTACTGCAGCCCGGCGAAGCCGAGGTAGCCGCCTTCGGAGACCGCGCCGGCGGTGTTCGGCCCGGCGTGGCTGCCCAGCGGCACGGCGGGCAGGCCCTTGCCGTCGATGGCGTAGGAGTAGAAGTCGGTGATCAGGCGCGACAGCCCCGCCTCGCTGCGGTCGTAGCGCCCGCGCTGGGCCGGCGACAGGTCACCGGTCAGCGCATTGATCGCCTCGATGGCCGCCACGCAGTGGCCCTGCCCCATCAGCCAGCCCCGGGTGGTGCCGCTCAGAGCGTTGGCCAGCAGGTAGCCGACGAAGGCCGGCACCATGTTCAGTGAGCCGCCGGTGTGGCCCTCCGGCGTCGCCTTGAAGTCCTCGGCGGCGAGGTCGGCGCCGGACAGGTCGATGCGCCGCGCATAGGTCATGTGCGCCACCACGCTCAGCGCCATGCAGGTCAGCCGGTCCGCCGCCGCGAGCAGCGCATGGGCCGTCCCGGCATCGGCGACGCGACCCTCGGCCACCAGGCGCGCGATCTGCGCCTGCAGGCGCTCCACGGTTTCCTCGCGATGGCGGATCGGGCCGAAGCCCGCCTGCCACCGCGCGAACGCATCCAAACCATCACTCATGCGAGGTGCCTCCTTTCCTGTGCCTGGCGCCATTCTCCGGCGCGGAGCCGGCGGCGACCCTGTTCCATGTCAATGCATCGCGCATCGGCCGCCGCGCTCCGCGGGGAGCGGAGCCAAACCGTAGCAGATTCCGGCCAGATGTAACCCGGGGCCGACCTGAAGCGCTAGGACCGCTTGCAGAACGGACAGAACAGTTCATCCGGGAAATCGTCCGCCGCGATGTCCGGACCGAGGACCTGGACCGAGATCGCGCCATGCTCGGTGCACTTTAGGTGCTGCCCGGCGCCCTGCCGCTCGACCGAGGAGATGTCCAGATCGTCCCAGCCGCACCACGGGCACTGACGGAGGGGCGCCGAGGTCTCGGCCAGGATGCTGATGGTCCAGCCACACTCGCCGCACGCCAGATGGTGCAGCGATTGGGCCGGTGAAACGCTCGAAGTCTTCGCGGTCATGGGTTGGTCTCCCGGCGAAACGATGTGGGCGATCGGCTGGCGCCTATGCTCATCCTCGAAGCGCGTCGGCGCCACCGCCCTGTTCTCGAAAGCTTGCTCAGATCACTGGATAGCAGGCGCCAAGGCTCTCCTGTGTGCGCCAGTGCCACTTTCTCGCCGGGCCATCGGCCGTTGCTTGGCCCCCCGAAAAAACAACACCCCGCCAGGGCAAGGCCCTGGCGGGGTGGCGCATGGCCCCGGCTTGTGGCTGGGGCCCCGACCTGTGCGGGGTCGCCGGGTCAGGCGGCCTGCATGGTGCGGTGAGTGTCGATGAGGTGCTGCACCACGCCGGGATCGGCCAGCGTAGAGATGTCGCCGAGGGAATCGTATTCGGCGGTTGCGATCTTGCGCAGGATACGGCGCATGATCTTGCCCGAGCGGGTCTTCGGCAGGCCCGGCGCCCACTGGATCACGTCCGGCGTGGCGATCGGGCCGATTTCCTTGCGTACCCAGTTCTTCAGTTCCTGGCGCAGCTGCTCGGAAGGCTCCTCGCCGGCGTTCAGGGTGACGTAGACGTAGATGCCCTGGCCCTTGATGTCGTGCGGCACGCCGACCACCGCGGCCTCGGCCACTTTCGGGTGGGCGACCATGGCGCTTTCCACCTCGGCGGTGCCCATGCGGTGGCCGGAGACGTTGAGCACGTCATCCACCCGGCCGGTGATCCACCAGTAGCCGTCTTCGTCGCGACGGGCGCCGTCGCCGGTGAAGTACATGCCCTTGAAGGTGTTGAAGTAGGTGTCGACGAAGCGGTCGTGGTCGCCGTACAGGCTGCGCGCCTGGCCCGGCCAGGAGTCGATGATCACCAGGTTGCCCTCGGTGGCGCCCTCGAGGATGTTGCCCAGGTTGTCGACCAGGGCCGGCTGCACGCCGAAGAACGGCCGCGCGGCGGAGCCCGGCTTCATCGGGTGGGCGCCCGGCAGCGGGGTCATCAGGCAGGCGCCGGTCTCGGTCTGCCACCAGGTGTCGACGATCGGGCAGCGGCCCTGGCCGACGTTCTCGTAGTACCAGTGCCAGGCTTCCGGGTTGATCGGCTCGCCGACCGAGCCGAGCAGGCGCAGGCTGGAACCGTCGGCGCCTTCGACCGCGGCCTTGCCCTCGGCCATCATGGCGCGGATGGCGGTCGGCGCGGTGTAGAGGATGTTGACCTTGTGCTTGTCGATGATCCTGGCGACGCGGCTCACGTCCGGGTAGTTGGGCACGCCCTCGAACATCACGGTGGTGGCGCCGTTGGAGAGCGGGCCGTAGATCAGGTAGGTGTGGCCGGTAACCCAGCCGATGTCGGCGGTGCACCAGAAGACTTCGCCCGGGCGGTAGTCGAACACCCGCTCGTGGGTCAGCGAGGCGTACACCAGGTAGCCGCCGGTGGTGTGCAGCACGCCCTTCGGCTTGCCGGTGGAGCCGGAGGTGTAGAGGATGAACAGCGCTTCCTCGGCGCCCATTTCCTTCGGCGCGCAGGTGCTGCCGGCGACCTTCATCAGGTCCTCGTACCAGATGTCGCGGTGGCCGTTCCACTTGATCTCGGAACCGGTGCGCTTGACCACGATGATCTTCTGCACGCTGTGGGTTTCGGGGTTGGTCAGCGCGTCGTCGACGTTGCTCTTCAGTGGCACCTTCTTGCCGCCGCGCACGCCTTCGTCGGCGGTGATCACCACCTTGGACTTGCAGTCGATGATGCGCCCGGCCAGGGCCTCCGGCGAGAAGCCACCGAACACCACCGAGTGGATGGCGCCGATGCGGGCGCAGGCGAGCATGGCCACCGCGGCTTCCGGGATCATCGGCATGTAGATGGTCACCACGTCGCCGCGGTGCACGTCCTGGCCGCGCAGGGCGTTAGCGAACTTGCAGACCTGCTCGTGCAGCTCGCGGTAGGTGATCTCGCGGTGCTCGGACGGATCGTCGCCTTCCCAGATGATCGCGACCTGGTCGCCGCGGGTTTCCAAGTGGCGGTCCAGGCAGTTGGCCGAGAGGTTCAGGGTGCCGTCGGCAAACCACTTGATGTCGACGTGGTGGTCGTCGAAGGAGGTCTGCTTGACCTTGGTGAAGGGCTTGATCCAGTCGATGCGCTTGGCCTGCTCGCGCCAGAAGCCGTCCGGGTTGATCACCGACTGCTGGTACATCGCCTTGTAGGTGGCTTCGTCGGTCAGCGTGTTGGCGGCCACCTCGGGGCGGACGGGGTAGAGGGAAGCTGCAGTCATTCTGGGGTACCTCGGCGGGCGGTTGTTTTTGTATGCCGCCTTTTGTATCCCCCGCCCTTTCGTGGGGCCATTCGACCATGGTCTTACCGCTCTACGACCATGGTCTTGAACCTGTAAAGCCGGGGCTCTGCGACGTGCATATGGCGGTGGTAACAGGAACCCAATCTGCGCAGCGGCGAGGAAAAACCATCAGGCAACTCGGAGCCTGAGTCCCCATCAGAAGGCCGAGTGGAGGTGTCGCGCAGGGGGACGAGCCGCAGGGATGCGGCGAGAGGCATAACGGACCATGGATGGTCCGTGTATGCCGTGCCCCCGGAGCGGCACCGGAAGGAGGGAACCCCGCCGCAGGCGGGGCCGGATGCCGGGGTGGCCTTCTCTTTGGTTACTTTCTCTTGGCCAAACAAGAGAAAGTGACTCGCCCGGGAGGGCGAAACAATAAGTGTCAGAACACTCGGTAATTGGCTGAACAACGGAGCACTAATAAAGACCGCCCCCGGATTTCATCCGGGCTACGACTGCCCTTTAGCTATCGGCAAGCCAAAAAAAAGGCGACCCATCGGGAGGGCCGCCACCAATTCATTCCGGGGAGGAATGTCAGAAACGCAGTCCGATTCGCAGGATTCGGACGAGCGACTTTTTACCCCGCCTGCGCCAGGCAGACCATTGCACCAAGGTCGTAGACCGGCGCCCTACTCCTTGGCTATGTCCCCGTTAGTTGTTGCGCACCTTGTGGGAGCGGATTTATCCGCGAATTTCGCGGCCAGTCGGAATGCCGCCCAGCCGCTCCCACAAAAGCGGGATCGGTGCAGCAACACGTAACGGGGACATGGCCTACTCCTTGCCCAGGCCATGCTGGCGCAGCTTGTTGGCAATGGTGGTGTGCGACACCCCGAGGCGCTTGCCCAGCTGGCGGCTGCTCGGGTGCTCGGCGTACAGGCGCTCCAGCACCGCCTTCTCGAAGCGACCGAGGATGGCGTCCAGGTCGCCCTCGATGGAGAAGTCGCCCAGCGGCTGCGGCGCGCCGTAGTCCGGCAGGCGGATGTGCTCGGCCTTGACCGTGCCACCGTCGCACAGGGACACGGCCTGGAACAGCACGTTCTCCAGCTGGCGCACGTTGCCCGGCCAGTGGTAGTGGGCCATGCGCTCGAAGGCCTGGGGCGCCAGCCTGGGCAGCGGGCAGCCGATCTGCCGGCTGGCCGAGTCGAGGAAGTGCTCGGCGAGCGGGCCGAGGCCGTCCAGGCACTCGCGCAGCGGCGGGATATGCAGGCTGAGCACGTTGAGGCGGTGGTACAGGTCCTGGCGGAATTCGCCCTTGCTGCACAATTCGGACAGGTCGACCTGGGTGGCGCAGATCACCCGCACGTCCAGGTACACCTCCTCGTCGCTGCCCACCCGGCGGAAGCAGCCGTCCTGCAGGAAGCGCAGCAGCTTGGCCTGCAGGCGCGGACTCATCTCGCCAACGCCGTCGAGGAACAGGGTGCCGCCGGCGGTCAGTTCCAGCAGGCCCAGCTTGCCCTCCGGCCGCGCGCCCTCGAAAGCGCCGGGGCCGTAGCCGAACAGCTCGGTCTCGGCCATCGATTCCGGCAGCCCGGCGCAGTTCAGCGCCATGAACGGCGCCTGGCCGCGCGGGCTGGCCAGGTGGCAGGCGCGGGCCAGCAGTTCCTTGCCGGTGCCGGTCTCGCCCTCTATCAGCAGCGGCGCGTCCAGCGGCGCCATGCGCCGGGCCTCGCGCACCACCGCCGCCATCACCCTGGAGCTCTGGAAGATCGAGTCGAAGCCGCGCAGCTCGTGCTTGCGCACGTTGTAGATGCGCTCGCCGACCCGGTCGGCGCGGTGCAGGGTGAGCACCGCGCCGGCCAGTGCCTCGCTCTCGTCGTGTTCCGACTGCAGCGGCGCGATGTCGGCGAGGAACACGTCGCCCTTCACCTTGACCCGCAGGCCATTGATCCGCGCCTTGTTGGCGCGCACCAGTTCGGGCAGGTCGAAGTCCTCGATGTAGCGCGACAGGGCCATGCCCGGCACCTCGTCCACCCGCACACCGAGCAACTGCGCGGCGCTGCGGTTGGCGGCGACGATGGAGCCGCCCATGTCGATGGACAGCACCGGGAAGTCCAGCGCGCCGAGCAGCGCGTTGAGTTCCAGGTGGCGCCGCTCGCTGGGCATCAGGCCGACGCGCTTGACCCCGAACACGCCGGAGATGGACTCCAGCTTGGGGCGCAGCGCCTGGAACTGCAGGTTGATCAGGTTCGGGCAGTGCAGATAGATGGCGTTGCCCTGCTCGCCGCCGACCTCGCCACGGGCGACGTTGATGCCGTAGTCGACCAGCAGTTCGAGGATGTCGCGCAGGATGCCGACGCGGTTCTGGCAGTGGATCTTGATTCGCACGGTGGTCGACCCTGTTTGTAGTTGTGCTTGGGTCACGGCCTGATTTTTCGCAAGACGGCCGCTGATTTCCGTCAAGAATATGTGACGGATCAACTCACCAGCAAGGCGATGACATGCCGCCTCGGCCGATTCGTAATCTTTTCTTTACGAACATCAACGTCCCACGCCCTCCCGCGACGCCCTGCCACCGGCTGCCATCGCCATGCCCGCGGGGTATCAATGCTCCATACAACAACACTCCGCGGCACGCCGCAGACGAGGAGGCGATGCGATGAAAACCACGCACTACGTGGCCCGGCAACCGGACGAAGCTGGCTTCATCCACTATTCGGACACCGAGCACCAGGTGTGGAACACCCTGATCACCCGGCAGTTAAAGCTGCTCGACGGCCGCGCCTGCCAGGAATACTTCGACGGCCTCGAACAGCTCGACCTGCCCCACGAGCGGATTCCCCAGCTCGGCGAGATCAACCGCGTGCTCGGCGCCACCACCGGCTGGAGCGTGGCCCAGGTGCCGGCGCTGATCCCCTTCCAGACCTTCTTCGAACTGCTGGCCAGCAAGCGCTTCCCGGTCGCCACCTTCATCCGCACCCCGGAGGAGCTGGACTACCTGCAGGAGCCGGACATCTTCCACGAGATCTTCGGCCACTGTCCGCTGCTCACCAACCCCTGGTTCGCCGAATTCACCCACGCCTACGGCAAGCTCGGCCTGGCCGCGACCAAGGAGCAGCGCGTGTACCTGGCGCGTCTGTACTGGATGACCATCGAGTTCGGCCTGGTCGACACCCCGCAGGGCCGGCGCATCTACGGCGGCGGCATCCTCTCCTCGCCGAAGGAGACGGTCTACTCTCTATCCGACGCGCCGGAACACCAGGCCTTCGATCCGCTGGAGGCGATGCGCACGCCCTACCGCATCGACATCCTGCAGCCGCTGTACTTCGTCCTGCCGGAACTCAAGCGCCTGTTCGAACTGGCCCACGAGGACATCATGGGCCTGGTCAGCCAGGCCATGACCCTCGGCCTGTACACGCCGAAGTTTCCGCCGAAAGCCGCCTGACAACCCCTGGGAGCGACCGGTTGGCATCCACCCAGCCGCTCCCACCTACATCCCATACAGCTACTCCGGAGAACACGATGAGCCTTGCCCAAGCCCAATGCGAAGCCTGCCGCGCCGACGCGCCCCACGTCTCGGACGAGGAGCTGGCCACGCTGATCCGCGAGATCCCGGACTGGAACATCGAGACCCGCGACGGCCACATGGAGCTGGAGCGGGTCTACCTGTTCAAGAACTTCCGCCACGCCCTGGCCTTCACCAACGCGGTCGGCGCCATCGCCGAGGAAGTCGGCCACCACCCCGCCCTGCTCACCGAATGGGGCAAGGTCACCGTCACCTGGTGGAGCCACGAAATGAAGGGCCTGCACCGCAACGACTTCATCATGGCCGCCCGCACCGACGTGCTCGCCGCCAGCGCAGAGGGCCGCAAGTGAGCCATTTCGCCGCCATCGGCCGGGTGCCCGGCGACCCCATACTCGGACTGCTCGACGCCTACCGCGCCGACCCCAACCCGGCCAAGCTGGACCTGGGCGTGGGCGTGTACAAGGACGCCCTCGGCATCACCCCGATCCCCTACGCCGTGAAGCTGGCCGAGCGGCACCTGGTGGAGCACGAACCGACCAAGAGCTATATCGGCGGCCACGGCGACCCGGTGTTCGGCGACCACCTGCTGCAACTGGTGCTGGGCGCGGACAACCCGCTGCTGCGCGACGGCGCCGTCGGCGCCACCCAGACCCCGGGCGGCACCGGCGCGCTACGCCTGGCCGGCGACTTCATCGCCGCCAACCTGCCGGGCCGCGGCATCTGGCTGAGCGCGCCGACCTGGCCGATACACGAGAGCATCTTCGCCACCTGCGGCCTGCGGGTGGAGCACTACCCCTACGTCGGCGCCGACAACCGCCTGGACGTGGAAGCCCTACTCGACGCCCTGCAACGGGTGCCGGCCGGCGACGTGGTGCTGCTGCACGCCTGCTGCCACAACCCGACCGGTTTCGACCTCGCCCCGCGCGACTGGAAGCGCGTGCTGGACGTGGTCAAGGCGCGCGAGCTGCTGCCGCTGATCGACTTCGCCTACCAGGGCTTCGGCGACGGCCTGGACGAAGACGCCTGGGCCGTGCGCCTGTTCGCCGCCGAGCTGCCCGAACTGCTGGTGACCAGCTCCTGCTCGAAGAACTTCGGCCTGTACCGCGAACGCACCGGCGCGCTGATCGTGCGGGCGCAGGATGCCGGCAAGCTGATCGACATCCGCAGCCAGCTGGCCGCCCTCGCCCGCAACCTGTGGTCGACGCCGCCGGCCCACGGCGCCGCGGTGGTCGCCACCATCCTCGGCGACCCCGAGCTGCGCGGCCTGTGGGCCGAGGAAGTGGAAGCCATGCGCCTGCGTGTGGCCAACCTGCGCAACGGCCTGGTGGCGGCGCTGGTGCCCCACGGCCTGGCCGGGCGCTTCGCCCACATCGCCGCCCAGCGCGGCATGTTCTCCTACACCGGCCTCAGCGCCGAGCAGGTGCAGCGCCTGCGCCAGGAGTTCAGCGTGTATCTGGTCAACAGCGGCCGGGCCAACGTGGCCGGCATGGCCGAGGAACGGCTGGACTACCTGGCCGGCGCCATCGCCAACGTGTACACGCCCTGAGGCCCATCGGGCCCGGGGCGGTGCGCGCGGCGCACCCTACGTCAGACCGGACCATCCCCCGGTAGGGTGCGCCGCGCGCATCGGCCAGAGCCCCCCAGGAAAAGCCTGAAAGACTCGTCATTCCCGCGCAGGCGGGAACCCAGTCCCCCGAGGCACCTGGGCTCCCGCCTCCGCGGGAGTGACGGTACAGAGTTTCCCTAGAGGTTCTGGTAGCGGTTCATGTCCAGCACGCCCGCCTCCACCGGCTCGGTCTCGTGGATGTAGGCCGACAGGTCGTGGAAGTAGCGCCAGAACTCCGGGTGGCTGCGGCGGATGCCCCAGCGCTCCACCACCTTCTCGAACGCCGCCGGGTCGCGGGCCTGCTCCAGCGCGGCGACGAACTCGGGCACTTCCCGGGCCGGCAGGCTGAACATGAAGTTGGGGTAACTGGTCAGCACACCCGGGTAGACCGTCAGGGTGTCCAGCCCCGGCTGGTAGCGCAGGGATTCGCCGGTCATGAAGGCGACGTTGCTGTGCGCGCGGTTGCGCAGCAGGCTGTAGACCTCGCGGCCGCCATCGGCCCGCTCCACCCGCAGCAGGGTCGCCTCGGGCAGCTGGTCGATCGCCTTGAGCCCGCCGGCCGGGCGGCCAGTGAGGCGGCTCAGCGCCTGCTCGGCGTCGGCCAGGTCGGCCGGCAGCCCCGGCCGGTGGCAGTCGGCGCCCTCGCAGCGGTTGATCGGGTCGGGCCGCGCGTTGAGGTCGGCGTAGCGCGTCAGCAGGGCACGGGCGAACGCGCCCTTGGCGCCCTGCTCCGGCAGGTTCAGGCCGGTCGCGGTGTCCAGGTCGGCCTCGGCGTAGTCCAGCCACATCTTCAGCTTACCGGCGTTCTGGTACCAGTCGTCCAGGTAGGTCTGGCGCGCGTCAGGCGGCAGCAGGCGGAGGAAGTTCAGCTCGGCGCCGTTGCGGATCAGATCGAAGTACAGGCGCGTCTGGGCCTGGTGGGCGACGTTGCCGAACACGTCGAAGTTGACCACCAGCTGGTAGTAGGTGCGCTCGAACAGCGGGTAGTCCAGCAGCCACATCGTCTGCGGAATCTCGCCGATCAGGCCCTTGCGCACCATGGCGCTGTCGTGGTGGCGGAAGATCGACAGCAGCGCGTTGTCGTTGCCGCTCCACAGGCTCGACCAGTTCGGCACCGGCGCGTCGGCATAGGCGTCCCGGCGCAGGTCCTCGTAGTCGTTGCGTTTGTCCCGGTAGGCCGTCCACAGCCCCAGCAGATCACCGATCTCGTCGAACTGGCCCGGCATCGCCAGCAGCGGCGTGGCCTTGGCGCGGTACTCGGCATCGGTGACGTAGAGGTCCTGCCGCGGGTCCTGGAACACCGCCCAGAAGTTGTCGCGGATCACGTCGGTGGCGATCTGGCCGCGGCACACCGGGCCGCGGATGAAGGTGCGCACGAAGTATTCCGCGTTATCCAGCATGAACTGGTAGCGGGCCTGGACCGGAATCGCCTGGAAGGTCTCGAAGGGGTTAGCCCGGCGCTGGGCGCCGTAGCCGGGCACCGCGTCCACCGTCCAGTCGCCGCTGTAGAACAGCTCGCGGACACGCTTCAGCTTCGCCGCGCCGAGCGGGTAGGTGATGTGGGTCTTGTGCACGATCACACCCTGGATCGGCCACAGGCGGTAGAACACCTCGGTGCCCGGGTCCTCGTTGGGACGGCGGGTGGCGATGGGGTCGATCGGCTGGCCGCTGGGCGTGCGCGAGCGCACCAGCTGGAAGAAGTGCCCCGGCTCACCACCCTCGAAGTACAGGTGGGCGAGGAACAGGTGTTCGAATAGCCAGCGGTTGACCAGGCTCTCCCGCGCGCCGGGCGCATTGAGGAACGCCTCCCACTCGGCCACCTGGGCCAGTTCGGCGGCGGACGGCTGCAGGGCCAGTTCCTCCACCGGCGCGCCATCCTTCAGCCATTGCTGCAGGGTGGCGTACTCGGCGTCGCTCAGGCCGGCGACGGCGAACGGCATGCCGCCGTGGGCGAACTTCCGGGCATAGGCGTCGAACTCGCCGGGCAGCGGACACTGGTTCTCCCGGTCGAGGGAGATGTCCAGATCGGCCGGCAACTTGGCATTGGCTTCGAGCGGGTTGCCGCGTCCCAGCTCCAGCATGCGCGCCACCAGCGCGGCCTGACCGGCCTGCGGGTCGAGCACCGAATGGAAGCCCTTCTTGCGCCAGGCGTCCTCGCCCCGGGCATCGAAGTACAGCCGGGTGGTGGCCTGGGCGCTGGTGCGCGCGCCGTCGTACACGGGCAGCTTGCTGGCGCCACGCAGCACGCCTTCGCCGCTGCCCAGATTGAGCTGGCAGGGCGAGTCGTAACAGGCGTGGCAGGCCACGCATTTCTGGGTGAGGATCGGTTGGACGTCGCGAAGGTAGGAGATTTCGCCGGCATGCGCCGTGGCGCCCGCAACGAACATGACGACGGCGGACCAGACACGGTACGGCATGGCCTTTTCCCTGGAGAATGACGGGGCGATTCTAGCCTCATCCGCCGGAAGCCGTCGCGGACAAGACGCAGGTCATGCCGCCGATCATCCACGCGGCTTATGCTGCGCAGCGGCCGCCCCGCGATCATTCACCACCCCCACGGAAAGGACATCCGCCATGAAAGCCCTCGGCACGGCACTCGCCGCCTCGCTCCTCGCCACCTGCGCCCAGGCCGCCGACTGCGGCTTCGCGCCGCTGCACCTCGCCGCCGATGCCAGCGCCCCGGGCACATTTGCCGCCGCAGGCGAACGCATCGAGGTGCGCTTTACAAACGAAAATCCCAACATCGCCGAACCCGACGCGTTCCCCGAGCCGCCCGCCATTCTCCTGGACAAGACCAGCGGCCGCCGCTGCCTGATCGAGGACGGCGGCATCTGGGCCCGCGAACCGATGTACCTCAGCCTCGACGAAACGCGCCTGCTGACCTACGAGACCAGCGGCTCCAGCGGCGACCTGATGGTCTACGACACCCGCACCTGCCAGCGGCTGCTGAGCCGGGACATCTCCGGCCAGCGCATGGCGGTGGAAGGCAACCAGCTGGTACTCGGCAGCCGGTGCAACGGCGCGACGGCGGATACATGCGAGATAAGCAAACGCGAGCCGCTGGATACGCTGTGCGCTCTCTGATCGGTTCTAAGAACCTGTTCAAAGTCTGCTGCGCGTCGGCCAAACGGCGTTGGAAACGGCCTCGGAATGCTCATTTACCACTCGTAAACTCCGCTTCCTCAGTCATTTCCGCCACCGTTTGGCTCTAGCTCGCGAGACTTTGAACAGGTTCTAAGCGATCTACGCCGAAGGACCGACCAGCGCCTCGGCCCGGTCCCTGAGCTGCCGGGCCTCATGCAGCCGCACCAGCATGTCCTGCTCCTGCAGCAGCGCGAAGAAGATGCGGGCCCGCTCCGCCATCGCGACGCCTTCTTCGAGCAGGCGCAACGCGGCCAGGCGCTGGTCGAGGAAACCGAGCAGCTCGGCCTCCTCGCTCCAGCGGGCGATGCGCTGCCTCGCCTCGCGGGTCGGGCAGGCCAGGCCGGTGGCCAGCAGGGCGTCGAGCCACTGCCCCCAGTCTTCCAGCCAGTCCCTCAACGGATCGTTCATCGGACCTCACTGAACAGATGATGCCGGCCACGGGCGTCGAACAGCGCGACCGGTGAGAAAAGGGGCGCATCGCCCTCGACGACCCAGCGGCCGAACAGCAGAACGTCGTCGCCCTCCGCCGCGGCCAGGATACGGGCGGCGCGCGGGCACCCGGCGCCGGCGGCCATCACCAGGGGAAAGCGATAACCGTCCTCGCTGACCGCCTCGCCCAGCCAGCGCTGCCCCAGGCGCTCGAACACCGGTGCCTTGAGCAGGCGCGCGGACACCAGCCCCCAGGGCTGCGGATCGCTGCGGTAGAGCCAGGCCTGGCGATGCTCGGCGATGCGCAGCAGGCGGGCAGCAGGCGCATCGACCAGTGCCGGTAGCGCCTCCTTCGGCCAGGGTTCGATCACCCGCAGGCGCGTTCCGGCACGGGCGGAGAGCCGTCCGTCCTCGCTGACCCAGCCCCGTTCCAGCAGGCACTCCATGCCCAGCAGCTTCACCGCCGGCTGGTCGGCGAGCATCGCCTGGGCCAGCGCGCCCTCGGCGCTCCAGCCGGGATGCAAGGCCAGCGAGCGGGACTCGGACAGGCTGTAGCAACGGCGATCCGTGGGGGAGACGAAGTGCAGGCGGTATCCGCGGTAGCCGCCGGCGGTCTCCCAGCATTCGGCGGTCAGGCACAGCAGGCGCAGGTTCTCGCAGGCGGCGAACTTCTGCCGGTGCAGGCCGGCCAGCCGTGATAGCGGCTGCGGCAACGGCACCCGGGCCAGCGCATGGCGGTGGGCAAGCAGCTCCGCCAGCTGGCGGCGCACCTGCCGCACCTGGCTGGCGGCCATGCCCTGGCGCTCGTCGTCGAGCAGGCCCGCCAGGCGCGCCAGCAGGCGCCCCGGCAGCGGCAGGTCGGCCTGCAGCAACTCGGTGGCCAGGGCCTGCCCACGCGCGACGAACAGGCTCGAACCGCCGCTCATGCCGATCACGGCCAGCTCCTCCAGCCAGCCATCGAGCGCCGCCAGTGCCTGCCGCTGGGCGTCGCTCAGCGCCTCGGCCTCCGGCTCGTCCGGCTCGACCAGCTGCAACACGACCAGCGCACGGTGGGCGCAGCGGCTTTCCCGGCAGGAGCACAGCGAGGCCGGCAGGCCACCGGCGCGCGGGATCATCACCGTGGCCACCTCGGGATCGGCCAACGTCGCCGACAGCTGGCGCTCATCGATCACCCATTGCGCCTCAGCACCCTGGGCCCGCCAGCGCCGGGCCTTGGTGATGGAAGCCCGCCCCAGCAGCCTCTCGCGCTCGCCGGCGTCGTCGATCAGCCAGGGCTCGCCCGCCTCCGGCTCCGGCGCAAGCGGAGCCGTTTCAGCGCAGGCGGCCAGGCGCTCGCTCAGCCCGAGCAGCAGGCCCAGTTGATGGTGACAGACACCGAAGGCGGGGCAGCTGCATCGCAGGTGTTCGAAACCGACACCGTCCAGCTGTTGCCGGTAGCCCTCCAGTTCGGCCTCGGCGCGCGCCTCCTCCAGCAACCAGCCGATGGGGGCCTGATCCTCCAGCAGCTTGCGCGCCCGCCGGACCAGGCCGCGATTGGCCCAGCCCACCAGGGTCTCCTCGGTGAGGCCGCGCAGCCAGGCGTGCAGGCTCATGCCCCCTTCTCCGCCATGCAGCTGGCCACCCAGTCGGCCAGGTGCTCGGGCGTCATCGCCGCCACCGCCATGCCGCGCGCGACCAGCTCGCCCGCCATCGCCTGGTCGTAGGCCGGCTGCGCCTGCTCGTCCAGCGCGGCCAGGCCGAGCAGGCTGACCCCGGACTCGGCCAGGCGCGTCACGCAGCCGAGCATCCGGGCCGGGTCGGCCCCCTCGCAGAAGTCGCTGATCAGCACCAGCATGCAGCGGCTCGGCCGGGTCACCAGGGTTTCCGCGTGGGCGAGGGCCAGGCCGATGTCGGTGCCGCCGCCCAGCTGCACCGCCAGCAGCGTTTCCACCGGGTCGTCGAGACGGTCGCCGACATCCACCACCTGGGTATCGAACAGCAGCATCCGCGTCTGCAGGCTGCGCAGGCGGCTGAAGATGCCGGCGACCACCGCGGCATGGATCACCGAGCTGCTCATCGATCCGCTCTGGTCGACCACCAGGATGATCTCCCAGGGCAGTCGGCGCTGGCGCTGCGGGTTGTAGTAGAGGCGCTGCAACAGCAGCACCTGGTTTTCCAGGTCGTAGTGGCGCAGGTTGCGGCGCAGCGTCATCGACCAGTCCAGCACCGCGTGGCTGGGCCGGCCGCCCTGGGCATGGCGTATCCGCCGCCCTTCGATCCGGTTGCGCACGTTGCGCGCCAGCCGCTCGGCCAGGTCGTCGCAGACCTGGCGGATGATCTGCCTGACCTCGCCCATCAGGGCTTCCGGCAGCCAGTGGCGGAAGGTCAGCAGTGTCTGCACCAGCTCGATGTTCGGCGTGGCCCGGCGCAGCACCTCGGGGTCGGTCAGCAACGCGGTCAGGCCGTAGCGCTCGATCGCCTGGCGCTGCAGGGCCTCCACCGTGCCCTGCGGGAACAGGCGGCGCACACCCTCCAGCCAGCGTACCGCGGTCAGCCGGGAGCCTTCGCTGCCGGCACCGCGCTCTTGGTCCCGCGGCCCGTGGGTGCGCTGGGCGTATTCGCGCTGGTACAGGTAGTCCAGCGCCGCATCGCGGGCGCCATCGACCTCGCTCAGCTCGCCGCCGGCGGGCTCGCTGTCCCTCCCCAGCACCAGACGCCAGCGCCGGCGCAGTTCGGCATCAGTCATCGCGCCCTCCATCCCAGAGCAGGCGCGCCGCGCCCAGGTCCGACCGCAGCTGCGCCGCGCGCTGCAGGTCGTCGCTCGACCAGTGCCGCGACGCTGCCGGCAGGCGCGCAGCGACGCCCGGCATGACGTCGCCCGCCAGCTCGCTCAACTGGCGCGGCGACAGCTGGGTGAAGGCCAGGCGCAGACCCGGCAGGGCCTGGAGAAAGGTCTCCTCGTCCCAGGACAACAACATATCGCCCATACATGCCTGCAACCGCTCCTCCTGCAGCAGGCGGTGGCGGGCGACGCGCAGGAGTCCGGCGACGAACCGCCCCGGGGCCTCGACGTCGACGAAGGCCTCACCTGCCGTCGCGCCCAGGGCATCGGTCACGGCCTCCACATCCATCCGCCGCCCTTCCAGCAGCACGCCATGGATCAGCCCTCTGAGCAGTGCCGAAGGGTGCATCGTCAGCATCAGTTGCAAAGCCTCGAAGAAGGACTCCGGTTCGCAGCCCGGGGTGTCCAGGGTAACCAGGTTGAGCATGTCCACCAGGGCATCGGCCAGCTCGTCATGGTTTTCCTGGGACAACCCGCCCTGCCAGGGCAGGCACAGGCAGATGCGCTGGAAACACAGGGCGAGCAGCCCGTCGAGCGCTTCCAGCCCCTGCCCACCCAGCGCCGAGCGCGCGTGGCGGGCGGCATCCAGGCGCAGCAGGCCACGGCACAGTTCGAGCAGATCGCCCTCCCTTTCCAGCCAGTGCTCGACCTGATGCAACAGGGCGCCGAGCAGGTCGTGCAGCCCCATCGCCAGGGCTTCGATCAGCAGGCTCGCCGGCTCCCTGCGCTGGCGCCGAGCCTGCTCCATGCGTTCGCGGCAGCAGGCGGTCGCCGCGTCCAGCAGGCGGCCGCCATAGTGGCTGCGCTCGGTCAGCACGGCCTCCGTTTCCGGCTGCCAGCGAATCGACCACACCTCGCGCACCCGCTGCAGGTCCTGCCCCTGGGCGAAGCGCGGGCCGGCGAGCAGGGTCGCGTAGGGCACCCCGAGGAACTCCAGGCGATGCAGCATATGCGACTGCTCGCGATGCCTGGCGCTGCGGTAGATATCCAGCGCCCGCTCGAGCGGCGCGCCGGCGGAAGATGGCAGGCGCAGGCGACGACAGTGCTGGCGGAAGTCGGCCATCAGCGGCGGCACCGGCAAGCCCGCCGGCAGGCGGCCACTCTCGTTGCCGGCGAGAAAGCGCTCGATCCCGGCCAGCAGCGTCTGTTCGCTGCCGTCCCGGGCCTGCTTGAGCACGCTGCTGAGCAGCGCCTCGCGCAGTTCCAGCCGTCCTACCCCGTGCCCGCGCAGAGCCGCCAGCCGCTTGGCCATCACCACCGCCTCCACCGCGTCCGGAAAGGCCGCGCCCAGACGCTGCTGGCGCAGGTGCTCGACCAGCTCCAGGGCCAGGCCGGCGTGCACCTCCTGATGCACCTCGCCGGCATTCTCCCGCCGCCGCGACAGCACCGACCAGACCCGCGCCTGGTACGCGCAATCCGGGATGCCGGCGGCATAGTGGCGGGTCGCGTTGAGCCGTTGCAGCGAGTAGTTCACCAGGTGCACACCGGCCGCATCCGCCGCCACTTCGGGAAACGCGCCGGGCGCCTCCAGCTGCGCCAGGATGCCCAGGCAATGGAACGCGCCGCACACGACCAGGCAGCGCTTGCCCTCCGCCCGCGCCCGGTTGATCGCCACCGCCATGTGCGCTTCGCGCGCCAGGGTCAGGGCATCGACCCCGTCGCCCTCGCGCAGGTAGTGGCCCAGGTGCAGCAGGCGGACAAAGAAGTCCTCCGCCGTCGGGTAGGCGACGCCGCTCTCGAAATGGCGCTCCCACCAGGTGTCGAAATCCACGCAGCCGCTGACCGCCAGCAGGGTGGCCATGGCATCGCCCCGGGCCATCCGGCGATCGTCGTTGAGCGGCGGCTCCAGCTCGTCGTCCGCCTCGGCGTCCGGGTCCAGCAGCGCCTGGCGGGCCATGTACGGCAGATCGATGAAACGGGTCTCGATGCCCAGGCGGTTGGCCTCGCGCAGCGCGACCCACTCCGGCGACATGGCGGCCATCGGCACGAAGCAGCGCGCCTGGGCGGCCTGCCTGCCGGGCGACCGGGCATGGATGAACAGCGCCACCGGCGGCCGGGTCTGTTCGTCCAGCAGATGGGACAGCAGGTCGTTGGCCTCGCTGGGCCCCTCGATGAGCACCACGTCCGGGCGCACGGCCTCGATCAGCCGGCGCACCTGCCAGGCGCAATGCGGGCTGTGATGGCGGATCGGCGCCCAGATCAGCTCGGGATGGGCGGCATAGGCCGAGGGCAGCCGCGCGCAGTCCCAGTCCTCAGTCATCCCGGGCGTCGGCAAAGTCCTGCCACTCCGGGCTGGCGCTGCGCAGCCGCCGCACCACGCGCAGGTAGTCGCGGAAGCGCCGGGCATCCTGTTCGTCGTCCTTGATCACCGTGCCCAGCATGAAGCGCGACAGGTCGCGCGGCCGCACCTCGGGCAGGCCGAAGTAGTGGCACTGCACCGCCGCGCTGAAGGCTACCGCGATGGCCTCGGCCGTCGACAGCACCGTCGTCGGCGACTCGACCGCCGTGCCCTGCACGCTGCCGGCGCGCAGCTCCTGGAAGGCGGTCGCCAGCAACTGCGCCACATCGCCGCTCAACCCGGTGGCGATGCCCTGCTCGCGCAACTGGCGGTTGACCTCGCGCTGCAGCAGCTCCTTCTGCTCCTGCAGGCGCGCCAGCGGGCGCATGGTTTCGAAATTGAAGCGGCGCTTGAGCGCCGAGGACATGTCGTTGACGCCCCGGTCCTTGAGGTTGGCGGTGGCGATCACGTTGAAGCCGGGCTGCGCCAGCAGGTAGGCACCGTCGCTCTCCTTCATCTCCGGCACCTGCAGCAGGCGCTCGGAAAGGATGGGGATGAGGTTGTCCTGCACCTCGGTCGGGCAGCGGGTGATTTCCTCGAAACGCAGCAGGGCGCCACGGTTCATGGCCCGGTGCAGCGGCCCGGGCACCAGCGCCTCGGGACCCGGCCCGGAGCGCAGCAGGAGGGCGTAGTTCCAGCCGTAGCGGATGTTCTCCTCGACCACCCCGGCGCTGCCCTGCACGGCGAGGGTACTGTCGCCGCAGATGGCCGCCGCCAGCAGCTCCGACAGCAGCGACTTGGCCGTGCCGGGCTCGCCCACCAGCATCAGCCCGCGCTGGCCGATCAGGGTGACGATGGCGCGTTCGACCACGTCGTCGTTGCCGAACACCTTGCGCAGCACCGGGGTACCGCCGATCTCGTCGCCACCGCTGCCGAGGATGAAGGTGCGCACCATGGCCGGCGACAGGCGCCAGCCGGGCGGGCGCGGGCCGCCATCAGCCTCGGCCAGGCGCTGCAGCTCGGCGGCGTGCGCCTGCTCGGCGGGCAGGCGCTGGGCCGCGTCACTTTTCGGATCGTTCCCGCTCATTCGCCTCTCCTCGTGGTGGCATGCGGCGCGACCATCAGGCCGATTCCAGTTGCAACAGCGTTTCGGCCTGGGCCAGCAAGGTGTTGAGCAAGGCGGGCGGCAGGTCCTCCATGCGCTGGCGGACATAGCCCTCCTCTTCCCGCTTGCTCACCGTGAAGGTCCCGACTTCCACTTCCTCGTCCGGATCGAAGAACACACTGATTCCGCTATGGTCGAGGCTCATCAGCCAGCGCTCGCCGTCCAGGGACCAGTAGTGCTCGTTGACCATCGCGCCATCGCCGGCCTCTCCCTTGAGGTAGCCCCAGCGCTCCAGCAGGCTGCCCAGCTTGCCGCGCGACAGGCACGCGCCCTTGGCGCGGGCGAGTTCACTGGCCTGCAGCTCCTCGGCGGAAGGTCGAACCACCACGACCTCCCATTGGCCGATCGGCGACACCAGAGCGTAGTCGGCGAAGTGCTGCACCCAGGCCGCGCGCTCGGCCTCCTCCAGTTCCAGGGGATGGGCGATATGCACCCGCGCGCCGTCCGCCAGGGCGAAGTCCCGGTCCTCCAGGTCGATCAATGCGCCGGTATCGTCCGGCCGGAAACGCGCCCATGGCTGGCCATCCGCCGACTCGGCGGCCCACACCACGCCCTGGGCGATGCAGGCCATCAACGGATGCTCGGCGAACAGGCGGCGCCAGGTCTCGGCCGGCCAGGAGGTGCCGAGCTGCAAGGCACGGGTCAGGCGCCTGGCCTGCTGCTTGAGCACCGACTTGAGGTTCTTGGTCAGCGCCTTGTACTGGTTCTCCGCCAGGCTGCGCTTGTCCGGGTCCTCGCCGGCCTTGGCCTTGGGCAGGCTCTTGCCGGCCTTGCCCTTCTCGTCCAGCACCGCCAGGCTCAGGTCGGGGCGGATGCGCACGGTGTAGACGGTCGGCCCCACATCCAGCCTCAGGCCGTCGCGCTGCAGTCCGAAATCGGGCACCAGCTGTTCGAGGAACTCCTCCAGGGTCATGTCCTGCTTCTGCGCCACCTCGGTGAGCGCCAGGCGGGCATTCTGCATGATCGAATCGGAGAACTTGCCGCTCTCCCACAACTCGCGCACCTGGGACACCCCATAGTTGCCGGGCAGCCGGCACAGCAGGCGGATGGCGGCACTGGCCTTCTGCTTGCGTACCTTCTTCCAGTCCTTGACGGCCTTGACCAGGGCATTGGCCGCGCGCTCGTCGCCGTAGGGCTCCAGCGGCAGCAGCAGCCAGTCCTGGGCGGTCGCGCCATCGGCGGCGATCCACTGCTCGACGCCGAGCAGCGCCAGGTCGCTGCGCCACCCCGCCGGCAGGAATGCCAGGATCTGCCGGGCACGCCGCGGCAGCACTTCGCCGCCTTCGGCGAGGATGGCCAGCAGGAACTGCCCGAGCGGCTCGCCGAGGGGCGTCAGCAGGCTGGCAAAGGCGTCGTTCCAGCATTTGCCGACCACCGAGGGGACCTTGGCGCCCCGCGCCTGGGCCTGCAGGCCCGCCAGGTCGATGCCGGCCCAGGGGTCGAGCCCCTGCAGCGGATACCCGGCGCGCTCCAGCGCATCGAGGCTGACGCTGCGGCTGTACTCGTCGTGGGCCTTGTCGGCGATGTGCCGCACGATCGACTCCGCCATGCCCGGGTCCGGAGACAGGGCCATGCCGATCAGCACCGGCTTGCGGGCCTTCGGCGCGGCGTCGAGCAGACCGCTGCGCAGCAACACCTGGGGAGCGCAGCGGGCGACCAGGGATACCGCGGGCGCCCGCAGCGTCTTCGAGTTGCTGGCAAAGACCCGGCTCAAGGCATCGGCACAGGCTTCGAGGCACGCATCGTCGAACAGGGGCAGCAAGGTGATCTGCGCCTTCTCGTCGAGATCGGCGAATGCCGAGGGATGGGCCAGCAGGGCGCGCCGCACGGCTTGCACGACCGCCGGACGGGGGCGCGAGCCGAGCGTCAGGAAGCGGCCGGCCATCGAGGGAAGCAGTTGCAACAGCGGCGTCTGGTGGCCCCCGAGTGCCACGACCACGCGCTTCAGGGAATCGTCATATGCCTCTTCGACGTATCGATGGAAAAGCTGCGGGGCCTCGTCGAACAGCGTCTCGACAAAAGCCACCAGCCCTTGGTGCTCGGTGTCACTGCCCAAGCCATCATAGGCAAAGCATTTCTCTATTATTTTCAGGCGGTCGTCGGCATCGCCTGCGGCACTCCAGAGCAACGCCCAGCGCTCGATGCGATCGCGACCCCGCCAGAGGTCGCCTGCGTCCAGGCAGTCGATAAAGAGCGCGGGATAATCCCGGCTGACCTGGGTCAGCACCTCCCAGTTGCCTGGCTCCGGCACCCAGGCATCCCGGCCCCAGCCGTCCTCGTCGTCAGCATTTCTGAGGACAGTGGCCAGCTCGAGCAAACGCACCGCAGCCATGCCCGGCAACGAGGCATTGGGTGACTTCAGGTAGGAGCGGAGCCGGTCCGCATCCGCAACCTTATCGAGCAGCCTGAAGCACGGCCGGGCCTGCGGATCGTTGGCGAGCACCCGCACGATGAGGTCGTGCAGAGCGGCCTCGTCGAGGTGATCCGCCAGCTTCTCCAGTATCTCGGCAAAATCCCGGCTATCCGACGGGATCTGGGCAATGACCTCGCCATACCATTCCAGGGCCTTCGGCGAGTCCAGGTCCGTGCTGAATCCCGCCCCCAGCTCGAACTTGCGCTGGTGGAACATCAATGCCGCCTCCGGGCAACGGGCGTGGAATTCGCCATTGCCCCACATACCGGCCAGTACCTCTTTCGAGGTGCCCTCCAGGAGCTGCCTGAACCCATCCAGAGGCTCGGCGACCAGAACCGCCAGGTTGAGATCACCGAAGATTTCACTGGCGGGGAAGTCCCTCGCCGAGTCCGCTCCCAGAATCTCCCTCAGGCGTGGGCTCTCGACCAGGAGTTTCAGCAGCGGCAGGTGGAACTGGTGCCTGACGTTTCGGGCCACGCCATAAGGGAAATCGGAGTCATCGGGACTGCGTGAAATGCTTCCTGCATTGACCAGCAGCAGATCGATCCAGCGCTCCGGAGTCACCTCGTCGAGTTGGAGCTGTTCCCGGATGATCGTCATGAACATCCGAAGCCCGATCAGTCTTTCCACGACAAACAGAGGAAGCTCCTGCCACTCGACCAGCGCATCGCTCAGGCACGCGGGATCGGCTTGCGCCGCCAGCAGCCACTGCTGAACCGCCAACCAGCCGCCCTCGCCAGTGGCGATATCCCGGGCCCATGTCTTCATCAACGTGCCCGCCACGCGCTCCCAGGCGCGCTGCCCGGCTCCGCTCGCGCTGGGCAGCCAGGTCCGGCCCAGGCTCCCGCTGCTGGCGAAGGGGCTGAACAGCTGGATGACGCGCTCCCAGCGGTCCAGCCACGTCTCGGCAGGCCGGTCGGCCAGCGCCCAGCCATAGAACGCCTTGACGCGGTCGCCGATGTAGAAGTTGGAGGCGCCCTGGTTGTGCAGATAGGCGTTCTGCGCCAGAGCCCGGCGCCACTCGTCAGGCAGGTCCGCCTGCGCCCGCCAGTAGCGCTCCACGCCGGCGAAGTCGAGACCCGCGCCGATGGAGTGCAGCTGGTAGGCGCTGGCCAGCCGCTGCAGAAAGTCCGTCTCGTCCTTGGCCTGCGCCAGATGATGGATAAAGTCGATGTCGTCCGTCATGAATCACCGTCCCGGGTAGATTTCGAAGTGCTGTTTCTCAGGGGCTCGCACCGGTCGCGGCCGGTCATTCGGCCCGCGCCTCATCGGTTCGCGGCGCGAAGGCATCAGGCCGACTCCAGCCGCAGCAGGGTCTCGGCCTGGGCCAGCAGCGTATTGAGCAGGGTCGGCGGCAGGTCCTTGAGCCGCTGCGGCACGTAGGGGCCGTCGTCGTCCTTGCGGCTGACCGTGAACGAGCCCACCTCCACCGACTCCTCGGCCTCGAAGATGACGCTGAAGCCATCGTGATCGAGGCAGATCATCCAGCGCTGGTTGTCGAGATAGGCGTAGTGGTCATCGATCATGGCGCCGTCGCCGGTATGCCCCTTGGTGTAGCCCCAGCGATCCAGCAGGCCGCCGATCTGGGCGCGGGTCACGTTGACGCCCTTGGCCCGGTCGATCTGCTCGGCGCCCAGTTCCTGTTCGGTCGGCGGGCAGACGGCCGCCTCCCATTGGCCGATCGGCGAGGTCAGCTCGTAGTCGGCCATGTGCTGCGCCCAGGCTTCGCGCTCGGCGACATCCAGTTCCAGCGGATGGGCGATATGCACCTGCGCATCGGCGGGCAGCTCCACCGGCGCGTCGTCGAGGCCGATCAGGACACCGGTGGCGTCCGGGCGGAAACGGACCAGGGGCTGGCCGTCCGCGTCTTCCGCGGCCCACACCACGGCCTGGCCGATACAGCTCATCAGCGGCTGCTCGACGAACAACCGGCGCCAGGTCTGCGCCGTCCAGCTGGTGCCCAACTGGAAGTGACCGACCAGCCGCTTGCCCTGCTGCTTGAGCACGGGCTTGAGGTTCTTCGACAAGGCCTTGAACTGCGCCTCCGCCAGGTCGCGCTTGGCCGGGTCCTCGCCGGCCTTGGCCTTGGGCAGGCTCTTGCCGGCCTTGCCGTTCTCGGCCACCACCGCCAGGCTCAGGTCCGCCGCGATGCGCACGGTGTAGACGGTACTGCCGACGTCCAGCCTGAGGCCGTCGCGCTGCATGCCGAAATCGGGCACCAGCAGTTCGAGGAACTCGTCCAGGTCCATGTCCTGCTGCTGGGCGGCCTCGACCAGAATCTGCCGGGTGGTGTCCTTGAGCGCCTCGGCGAACTTGCCGTTCTCCCACAGCTCGCGCACCTGGGAAGCGCCGTAGACACCCGGAATCCGGCAGAGCGTGCGCAGCCCCAGGGCGGCCTTGGCCTTGCGCTGTTTCTTCCAGCCCTTGATGGCCTTGACCAGGGCGTTGACCGCCCGCTCGTCCCCATACAGATCCAGCAGAGGCAGCAGCCAGTCGAACTCGGTCGAGTCTTCGCGCAGTATCCAGAACTCGACGGCGTGCAGTGCCAGGTCGCTGCACCGGCCGGCGGGCATCAGGCGCGTGATCTGCCGCACCCTGCGCGGCAGCCCGCCTTCGCCGGACTCGGCCAGCAGCGATAGCGCGTAACGCCCCAGCGCCTCGCCGAGCGCCTCGGTGAGTTGCGCGACCCGGTCGTCCCAGTACAGGTCGACGGCGGGTGCGATGGTGGCGTCGCGCGCTATCGCCTGCAGGGCCGCCAGGTCCAGGTCGAGCCAGGGGTCCAGACCCTGGAGCGGATACCGGGTCCGCTCCAGCGCGTCCAGGCTCAGGCTGCGGCTGTAGTCGTCGTGGGCCTTGTCGTCCAGGTGGCGGGCGATCAGTCCGGCCATCCCGGAGGCGCGCGACAGCGCCATGCCGGTGAGGATGGTCTTGCGCGGCTTGGGCGGTGTATCCAGCAGCGCGCAGCGCTCGATGAGTTCAGGGCTGCAGCGGGCGATCAGCGCGGCGGCTGGGACACGGACCGGTTTGGAGCTGCTGCCCAGCAACTGGACCAGGGCATCCCGGCAGGCTTCGACACAGGCCTCATCCATCAGCGGCAGCAGGCGCAGTTGCTCCTTCTGCTCGAGCGCGGAGAACGAGCCCGGGTAGGCGCTCAAGCCGCGGCGCACGGCCTTGAAGATGGCCTTGCCGGGCCGCTGGCTGGGCTTGATGAAGCGTACGGCGACAGCGGCCGTCAGCGCCTGCAGGGGCGAGTCGATGGCCCCCAGCAAGGCCGCGATGTCGGACAGGTTGTAGGGGTGCTCCTTCGCGATGTACTGCTGGAACGCTTCGGGAGCCTCGGCGTACCGGGACTCCGCGAAGCGCACCGGCTCGTCGAAGCCGCGCTGCGCGTAGTGCAGGCTGCCCAGCAGCAGCCCGGCCATCCGCTGCCGGTCATCCGGGCTGGCGGCCCGCCACAGGATGGCCCAGCGCTCGAAGCTGTCGGCGCCCGACCACAGGTCATGCACGAAAAGCGCGGAGATGAACAGATGCGGATACGCCTGGCTGGCACGTTCGAGCAACTGCCTGTTCTCGGGCTCGGCCTGCCACGCGTCACGGGCCTTGGGGTCGGCGCCGGGCTGGCGCAGCGTGACGGCCAGCTTCATCAGGCGCCTGACGGCAGCGTGCCTCAGGCTGTCGTTGGCGGCTCCCAGGTAGGCATAGAGGCGGCCAGTGTCCAGCGCGCGCGAGAGAATGTCCCAGTGGACCCAGGCGCGCTCATCGTTCGCCACGACGCTGGCGATGACCTCGTGGAACTGCTCTTCGGCCAGGTGATCCCTCAGCACCTCGCACAGACGCTCGAACAGACGATCCCCCGACGGAACCCGGCCGATGATCTGGCGATACCAGCCCACGGACTCCGGCGAAATCGGGAAGCAATAGATCTCGCCCTTTGCGGCGAAGCGCCGCTGCTCCAGGGCCAGCGACGCGGCGGGGAACCCGGTCACGAATCGCTCGGAGCTGCGCAACCCGCCCACCACCTGGCCCGGCAGCGAGTCGAGCCATGCCACGAACGCCGGCAACGGTTCCGCCATCAGCACGGACAGGTCGAACATGCTGAACAGCGTGTTGCTGGCGGATTTCCTGTTGTGGTCCTCGCTGAGCAGGCCTTCGGCCAGACGCGGACTGACGGAGAGCAGACGCAGGGTCGGCAGGGCGAGGTTGTGGCAAAAGGCGTACATGTCCCCCCGCAGGTTCAGCCGGTAGGGCAGATCGTCGAGGCGTGACACGAAGCTGTACAGCCAGTCTATCCAGTGGTCCGGCCCTTGCTCGCCGAGCAGCAGTTGCTCGCGGACGATGGTCAGGTACAGACGCAGGTTGAGCAGGATGTCCAGTTGGCTGGAACTCAGCTTGGGAATCCCGGCCAGCACCCGTTGCAGCCAGCCCGGATCGGCCTGGGCATCGAGCAGCCAGCGATGCAGGCCGCTCCACTCGCCCTCGCCGGTGGCGAGCGCCCCGGCCCACGCCAGCATGGCGTCACGCATGACGCCTTCCCATTCGCGGGCGGGAATCTTGCCGTCCACGTAGTGGGCCCTGGGCATCCAGTTCGAGGCCAGGTAGCAGTCCGAGGTGAAGGGCGCGAGCAGCACCACCAGCCGCTCCCAGCACACCAGCCAGTCCGGCAGCGGCAGGTCGCCCAGCGCCCAGCCGTAGAAGACGCTGGAAACGGCGCTGGTCGAGAAATACTGGGCCTGCCGCTGGCCCGGGATCATCTCCCGGGCGAGCCGCTGCCGCCATGCCTCGGGCAATGCCGCCTCACCGCGCCAGTAGCCTTCGATGCAGGCGTAGTCCAGGTCCTGGCCAACACCCCGCTCCCGATAGGCCTGCTCCAGGCGCCGCAGGAACTCGTCGTGGCCGTGGGCCTCGGCCAGATGGAGGATGACATCGAAATTGCTCGACACGGTGACACTCCTTATCCGTCGATACGCACTGACGGTGTTCTTCGCGGGTTACGAGGCCAGGCTTTCTTCGCGCCTGGTGGTCGGCTACAGATTCGTCGTTCGCATCGACCGGAGGAAGCGGCGAGTTGTCCAGTCGGGTACCGGGGAAACTTGACGTAGCGTCAAGTCGTTCCGCTGGAAGCCCTGGAAAGGTTGACCAGCTCCTGTTGCAGCAGCAGCCGCAGCTCCTCCCGGTCGAACTGCCGGGCGAACAGGGGGACGGCGAAGGCGTAGCCGGTTTCCGTGCGCTTGAGGACGAAGCCGAGCAGCAGTCGCGCCAGGGAGTGCTTGAGGGCGTCGACCTCGGCATGGCGCCCGCTGGCGCGGATCAGCGCGACCAGGTTGGCCAGGCTGGTGCGGCCATGGTAGGCGGTGTGGTAGACGACGATCCGGTCCAGCCGGCAGGCGTTCTCGTCGTGGCTGAGCCGGGCCCAGCCCGCCAGGGCGTCCTGCACCGCCTGGGAGGCCAGCGCCTTGGTCAGGTGCGCGCGCTCCACCACGGAGGCGCCGGGGCCCATGGCTTCCAGGCATTCCTGGCAGATGATCGCCACCAGGTTGGCGCGCTGGCCGCTGGCTTCCACCAGTTCGTCGACCAGCGTGCTGCTGGCAAAGCCGAGACGCAGGCGGGCCAGGGGGATGGTGGCCAGCTCGCGGCAGGCATCGGCCTCCAGGCCGCCGATGGTGATGACCTCGCCGAAGTTGCGCAGCGGCGACTGGTAGTCGAGCACCGCCGTGGCGTAGAGGTCCCAGAACCCCGCCAGCATGAACCAGCAGCGCCCCTCCTCGCTCAGCGCGCGCAGGGTGGAGAGCTGCGGGTAGCCGTGGCCGGCCTCGTCGCGGAAGAACAGGTCGGCCTCGTCGATCAGCAGGAAGACGCGCTTGCCTTCGTGGCTCGCCACCACGTGCTCGATGATCCGCTCCAGCGGGGTTTCTGCCGGCAGGCCGAACTGCAGGGCCAGCCGCGGCGCCAGCCGGTGGTCACGCAGGGAGATGTAGTGGCAGACCATCAGCGGATGGTTCTGCAGGCGCCGCTGCACCGCCTTCAGCAGGCTGCTCTTGCCCAGCTGGCGCCCGCCCACCACCAGGTAGTTGGAGGGTTCCCGGTTGAGCACGCGGGCAAGCAGGTGGGCGCGGCCGAAGAAGGAGTCCGCGCGCACCACGCCGCCGCGCGTCTGGTAGGGGGAGATGCGGGTCAGGCGCAGCTGGGCGGCGAGCAGGCGCAGGAGCACTTCGCCGGGCTTGCGCCCCAGCAGCCATTCCGTCTGGCTCGGGCTGTCCAGCGCGACGAACAGGTTGGCGTGGTCGGCGCAGAACGTCTCCAGTTCCTCCTGCCCCTCGGCGGTCGGTACCAGCATCACGTCCAGCCCCGTCTGTACCGCGCGCAGGTGGTGGACGATCTGCTCGGCGGCCATGCCGGCGGCCGGCAGGTACACCAGGCAGCGGTCCAGGGCGAACGGCAGGTCGGCGGTGAAGCGCCACTCGAACACCTGCCCGGGCAGCGACCAGCCCGGGCTCGGCTGGGAATTCGCGCCGAGCTTGAGCGCCAGCTGCGCCACCCGCGCCTCGCCGTCGGCCGCGGCGCAGGCCAGCGCCTGCTGCCAGCTGGAAGGCGTGACACCCGCGGCCTGCAGGGTGGTGGCGCGGCGCCCGAGCATGCCCAGCAGCCGGTCGAGCTTGGCCAGGCGCTCCAGCGGCGTGCTCAGCAGGGCCTTCGGGCGCATCTGCACCGGCCCCAGCAGCGGATGGCGGAACAACAGCAGCAGGCCGGCGATGACGAACAGCAGGAAGCAGATGATCACCAGCCACTTCAGGTCCAGGACCAGCGGGCTCTCGCCGCCGCTGCGCTGGCAGCTGATGGGCAGGTAGCGGGTCGAGATCGGCGGCACACCGGGCCGGCAGACCCAGCTGTCGTCGCTGCGGGAGAAGTCGAGGATCACCTGCTTGCCGGCCAGGCCGCCCAGTTCGTCGCGGTCGGCGATGTCGGCCGCCAGGCGGTACGGCTGCGGCGAGCTGACGCTGACCAGCGGGTCGTCGATCGGTGGCCGGTAGGTCTCGATGTCCTTGGGCCAGCCGTCTTCGATGGTGCGGGCCTCGGCCATCACCGTGCGCCACACCAACAGCTCGTTCCACACCCGGCTGAGGTTGGCGGTGCCGAGCGCGTAGTCGCGGGTGAGCGGGTTGTACTGCGGCGTGAGCAGGGCGCTGGCGACGAACAGGGTGACCAGCGCGATGATCACTCGCCGGCGCGGGGTGGCCTCGGCCAGCCGCTCGATCAGGTAGCGCAGCATGTCGCCAGCACCTTCAGGCCAGTGGCGCGGATGATCTCGCTGCGCCAGTGCAGGCGGGCCGAGTCGCCCTGGCCGCGTACCGTGATCAGGTTGTTCCAGAACAGGCGGCGCAGCTCTCCGTCGGCCAGGTAGGGGCTGGCCCGGCCGAGGTCCAGCGCGGTCAGGCGTTCGCGCAGGCGCTCGCGCGCCGAGGGGTCTTCGGCCAGCGGCAGGAAGGCCTGCCACAGGCGGGCGCTGTCGCCCAGGTGATCCTGCAGCGCCCGCTGCGAGGCGGCGTTCAGGCCGGAGTGTTCCACCAGCCACTGCAACCCCTCCTCGGCCAGCGCCGGGTGGCCGCCGCAGCTTTCCAGCAGTTCCGCCAGCATCGCCTGGTCGAAACGCCGGCCCGGCCAGCGCGTGGCGGCGAGCGAGGCCAGTTCGGACAAGTCGAGTTCGGGCCAGTAGCGGACCTGGGCGATGTTGAGCAGCGACAGGTCGCCGCTGCGGTATTTCAGGTCGGCCAGCGCCTCGCCGCCGCACAGCAGCAGGTGCAGGCGGCCGCTGTGCATCTCGCTGAGGCTGCGCAGGATGCCGGCCAGCGTTTCGCGCAGCGCCGGCGTGCCCTGCTCGAAGCGGCTCACCAGGCAGAAGATGCGCTCGCCGGCCAGCAGGCGCTGTTCCAGCGCGGATTCGAATTCGTAGTCGGACGTGACGTTGCCGAAGCCGCACTGGCGGCCGATGGCGGCGAAGTAGTCGGAGACCAGGGTGCTGGTGCTGTATGGCGGCTGGATATGCAGGACGCAGGCGTCGCCGTACAGGCCGCGGGCCCGCGCCAGCAGCTCCTGGCGGAACGGCGGCTGGCCCCAGTGCGCCTGGGACAGCAGCAGGCCGATGGGATAGGGCGTCAGGCGTCCCAACTGCTCGAACACGGACTCGATGAAGGCGGCGAACGGCGTCTCGCCGGTGCCGTCCGCCTGCAGCGGGAACTCGCGCTCGAAGCCGGCGGCGCTGAACAGCCGGTTGGTCTCCTGCTCGGTCAGGCGCAGGTAGCGCGCGCACGCCGCCAGTTTGTCGCGCGAGCGCGGGTTGGGCAGCGAGAGGCCGTTGCGCCAGTTGTTCACCGCCTCCCGGCTGAGGCCGATCTCGGCGGCCACGCCGGAGGCGCTGGCGCGAATCCTGCGCATGTACAGGGTCAGCAACGTGGAAAAGACTTCTGCTTCCATTCCTAGCCCCTGCTGAGGTTCCCGATCCGGGCCAGCGGCCGCGGTCAGCTGCGCTTCAGGTAGAAGATGCGGCCGCTGTTCTGGTCCTTCCAGGCGATCTCGCGCATGCCCGGCGACACGATCTCCAGCACCCAGGGCATGGTCTTGTGCACCGTGATGGTTCTGCCCGAGCAGGTGTAGGGACTCTGCGCCGACATGAACGGCAGGCTCACGTCCAGGTTGTCCCTGGAGAAGCTGAACGCGGAGGGCATGTCCTCCTTGACCCGGGGAGCGCCTAGGCGCTCGCTGGTGTGGGTGACGCTCCAGGTGCCGACCAGGTCCACCGAGCAGGCGGCCTGGGCCGCCGGGACCACGAACAACAGGGCGCTCGCCGCGCAGATCAACGCTTTCATTCCATTTCCCTCGACTACGCGGGCCGCGAGTGTATCAGCAGCGCCGCCTTGGTTTGCAATGGCCCGACATCATGGCGGCAAAAAGCCACATCCGACAGCCGAACCGACAGGTTTCCTTCTATCTATTCCGCGTGCCCGCCGGCGAACTCGGCGTTGGCGCGAACCGCGTAGATCAGCGGCAACACGATCGCCAGCAGCAGGCCGATGCCGACCCACAGCCACACGCCCTTGAAGAACACCAGGGCCACCACCGTGAAGATCACCGCGTGCAGCAGTCCCTTGCCGATGGCCCAGAGCACCATCACCCCCTTCATCAGCTGGATCGGGTTGGTGCCGGACTCGCGCGCCGCCTTCGCCAGGCTGACGATGCCCTCCACTGCCTCGCGGGCCTGCGCCTCGTTCTTGCGCGCCTCCGCGATCAGCTTGCGCAGGGACACGGGGCTCCGCACTCGGACCTCGGTGCAGCCGTCCTCCTCGTCCACCTCGCCCACTTCCTGCTCGACGATGGCCCGCAGCTCGGGCTTGTGCCGATAGAGGTCGTCCGGGTTGACCAGGGCGCCGGCGAGGAAGTGGTGACGCTCGGTCTCGCCGACCTGGTCGTGGAAGACCTCGATGACCGCCGCCTGCAGGCCGTGCTCGAACAGGCTGAGCAGCAGCTCCAGCGGCAGCGACGAGGTGGTGGAGCTGTCGAACGCCAGCCGGATGAATTCCGGCTGCGCCCTGAATTCGTGGTTGAACCAGTCCTCGTGCCAGTGGCTGGTCAGGTCCACGCCCAGCTGCTCCTGCCAGACCTGGCTCTTGGCGTCGTCGCCACGCATCAGGTTGACGATGGCCAGCACGCAGCTTTCGTGCTGCGCCTTGTCCTCGAAGAACAGCATCAGGACATTCGAGTTCTGCGACATCTGGTTTGCCTCCACAGGGCATGCGTTCACGATCCCGTGAGCAAGGAAATAGGCAACCGCCGTAGGAGCGGCCTTGGCCGCGAAGCCTTTGCCGTTGACCCGGTTCGCGGCCAAGGCCGCTCCCACGGCAGGTGTTCTCAGGCGACGCCGAGGCTGTCGGCGATCACCGCCAGGGCGAGCTGCTCCGTGCGGCTGATCCGGCTGCCGAAGCCGAAGAAGCCGCCCGAGGCGCTGGCCACGTCCCGCGCCATGGCGAGCACCGCCTCGCCGAAGTGGCGACCGGCCTCCGGGGATATCCGCGCATCGACCAGAGCGCGCACCCGGCGCAGTTCGGTGGCGAATTCCGGCGGCTGCTCCAGCACCTGCGCCACCATCGGCGCCACCTCGTTGACCACGTTGGTCACGATGCGGGTCAGCAGCGGGTCGGCGTACTTGTCGGCCTCGACCAGCTGGTTGCCGAAGGCGGCGATCTCCTTGCGGTCCACCTTGCCGTCGGAGGCGGCGACCAGGAAGAACACCAGGAACGGCACCCGGCGCAGCAGCTGGAACTCGTCCGGGTCGAACTGGCTGTTCTCCTCGCCCTGGTGCTGGGCGCTTTCGCCGGCCTGGTCGACGTAGACGTCGCGCCACAGCGCGCCGCCCTGCTCGTGGCTGTTCAGCCCGTCGAACAGGGCCTGGGTGAAGGCGTCCACCTCCTCCATCGAGAGGCCGTGCCACTGGCTGACCTTCAGGCGGTGCACGGCGAACCCGGAGGCGTGGGCGGCGTTGCGGTACGGCAGCAGGTACTGCAGCTGGCGCTGGCCGCCGTCGGCGAAACGGATATCCAGGCTGAGGCAGTCGGTCTTGCCGGTGGGCAGCGTGACCAGGGCGTCCTTGATGAACACCGCGCCGCGCTCGTCCGGCTGCAGCGCGTTGATCCGCCGCTCGCCGGTGGCCACGGCCTGGATGGAGCCCATCGCCAGGCGCTGCATGCTGCGCGAGTCGTCGGCCTTCAGGTAGCCGAGGATCGGCACCAGCACCTCGCCATCCGACACGCTCCAGAGCGCGTGCCCCAGGAAATACCCCGCCATCTCGGCGACCCGCTGTGTGGCTTCCATATCCCTTCTCCTCGTTGGCTGGATATGGGGCGGATTATTCCAGTGGACCGGCCGCCAATCAGTTCCGGACTTGTCAGGTGCGGGGCCGCTGCGGTTGACATCCTGTCAAGTCGCCAACATGAGCCGAATTCATGCAAACCCCGCAGCGCCCGGAATTCCACGCGGCTTTGCTATCATCTGGCACTTTTCCGCACGCTTCCCCCAGGTAGTCCCCATGTCCGACCGCAGCGCCCGCCTCCAGGCTCTTTCGCAAGCCCTGAAAGAACGCATCCTGATCCTCGACGGCGGCATGGGCACCATGATCCAGAGCTACAAGCTGGAGGAGGCCGACTACCGTGGCGAGCGCTTCGCCGACTGGCCGCAGGACGTCAAGGGCAACAACGACCTGCTGATTCTCAGCCGCCCGGACGTGATCGGCGCGATCGAGAAGGCCTACCTGGATGCCGGCGCGGACATCCTGGAAACCAACACCTTCAACGCCACCCAGGTGTCCCAGGCCGACTACGGCATGGAAAGCCTGGTGTACGAGCTGAACGTCGAGGGCGCGCGCCTGGCGCGTCAGGTGGCCGATGCCAAGACCCTGGAGACCCCGGACCGGCCGCGTTTCGTCGCCGGCGTGCTGGGCCCGACCAGCCGCACCTGCTCGATCTCCCCGGACGTCAACGACCCCGGCTACCGCAACGTCACCTTCGACGAACTGGTGGAGAACTACACCGAGGCGACCAAGGGCCTGATCGAGGGCGGCGCCGATCTGATCCTGATCGAGACCATCTTCGATACCTTAAACGCCAAGGCGGCGATCTTCGCCGTGCAGGGGGTGTTCGAGGAGATCGGCATCGAGCTGCCGATCATGATCTCCGGCACCATCACCGACGCCTCCGGCCGTACCCTGTCCGGGCAGACCACCGAGGCCTTCTGGAACTCGGTAGCCCACGCCAAGCCGATCTCCGTGGGCCTCAACTGCGCCCTTGGCGCCGCCGACCTGCGCCCGTACCTGGCCGAACTCGCGGCCAAGGCCGGCACCCATGTGTCCGCCCACCCCAACGCCGGCCTGCCCAACGCCTTCGGCGAATACGACGAGCAGCCCCACGAGACGGCGGCGGTCATCGAGGAATTCGCCCAGAGCGGTTTCCTCAACATCATCGGCGGTTGCTGCGGCACCACTCCGGCGCACATCCAGGCCATCGCCGAGGCCGTGGCCAAGTACCCGCCGCGCGCCATCCCGGAGATTCCCAAGGCCTGCCGCCTGTCCGGCCTGGAGCCGTTCACCATCGACCGCAGCTCGCTGTTCGTGAACGTCGGCGAGCGCACCAACATCACCGGCTCGGCCAGGTTCGCCCGGCTGATCCGCGAGGAGAACTACACCGAGGCCCTGGAAGTCGCCCTGCAGCAGGTGGAAGCCGGCGCCCAGGTGATCGACATCAACATGGACGAGGGCATGCTCGACTCCAAGGCGGCCATGGTCCGGTTCCTCAACCTGATCGCCGGCGAGCCGGACATCTCCCGCGTGCCGATCATGATCGACTCCTCCAAGTGGGAGGTGATCGAGGCCGGCCTCAAGTGCATCCAGGGCAAGGGCATCGTCAACTCGATCTCCATGAAGGAAGGCGTCGAGCAGTTCAAGCACCATGCCCGCCTGTGCAAGCGCTACGGCGCCGCCGTGGTGGTGATGGCCTTCGACGAGGTCGGCCAGGCCGACACCCAGGCGCGCAAGGAAGAAATCTGTCAGCGCAGCTACGACATCCTGGTCAACGAGGTGGGCTTCCCGCCGGAAGACATCATCTTCGACGCCAACATCTTCGCCGTCGCCACCGGCATCGAGGAACACAACAACTACGCGGTCGACTTCATCAACGCCTGCGCCTACATCCGTGACCACCTGCCCTACGCATTGAGTTCCGGCGGCGTGTCCAACGTGTCCTTCTCGTTCCGCGGCAACAACCCGGTGCGCGAGGCGATCCACTCGGTGTTCCTCTATTACGCGATCCAGAACGGCCTCTCCATGGGCATCGTCAACGCCGGCCAGCTGGAGATCTACGACGAGATCCCGAAGGAGCTGCGCGACCGGGTCGAGGACGTCATCCTCAACCGCACGCCGGAAGGCACCGAGGCGCTGCTGGCCATCGCCGACAAGTACAGGGGCGACGGCGCCGCCAAGGAAGTGGAAGACGAGGCCTGGCGCGCCCTGCCGGTGGACAAGCGCCTGGAGCATGCCCTGGTCAAGGGCATCACCGCCTTCATCGTCGAAGACACCGAGGAATGCCGCCAGCAGTGCGCGCGCCCCATCGAGGTCATCGAGGGCCCGCTGATGAGCGGCATGAACGTGGTCGGCGACCTGTTCGGCTCGGGCAAGATGTTCCTGCCCCAGGTGGTCAAGTCCGCCCGGGTGATGAAGCAGGCCGTGGCCCACCTGATCCCCTTCATCGAGGCCGAGAAGGGCGACAAGCCCGAGGCCAAGGGCAAGATCCTCATGGCCACGGTCAAGGGCGACGTGCACGACATCGGCAAGAACATCGTCGGCGTGGTGCTCGGCTGCAACGGCTACGACATCGTCGACCTCGGCGTGATGGTGCCGGCGGAGAAGATCCTGCAGACGGCGATTGCCGAGAAGTGCGACATCATCGGCCTGTCCGGGCTGATCACCCCGTCGCTCGACGAGATGGTCCACGTCGCCCGCGAGATGCAGCGCCAGGGCTTCACCCTGCCGCTGATGATCGGCGGCGCCACCACCTCCAAGGCCCACACGGCGGTGAAGATCGAACCCAAGTACCAGAACGACGCGGTCATCTACGTCACCGACGCCTCGCGCGCCGTGGGTGTGGCCACCCAGCTGCTGTCGAAGGAACTGAAGGCCGGATTCGTCGAGAAGACCCGAGAAGAGTACGTGGTGGTGCGCGAGCGCACCTCGGCCCGCGCCTCGCGCACCGAGCGCCTGGCCTACGACAAGGCCATCGCCAACAAGCCGCAGTTCGACTGGAGCGCCTACCAGGCCGTGCCGCCGACCTTCACCGGGGTCAGGGTGCTGGACGACATCGACCTCAGGGTGCTGGCCGAATACATCGACTGGACACCGTTCTTCATCTCCTGGGACCTGGCCGGCAAGTACCCGCGCATCCTCACCGACGAAGTGGTCGGCGAGGCCGCCACCGTGCTGTTCGCCGATGCGCAGGCCCTGCTGAACAAGCTGATCGACGAGAAGCTGATCAGCGCCCGCGCGATCTTCGGCTTCTGGCCGGCCAACCAGATCGACCACGACGACATCGAGGTCTACGGCGACGACGGCCAGCCGCTGGCCACCCTGCACCACCTGCGCCAGCAGACCATCAAGCCCGACGGCAAGCCGAACCTGTCCCTGGCCGACTTCGTCGCGCCGAAGGACAGCGGCGTGACCGACTACATCGGCGGCTTCATCACCACCGCCGGCATCGGTGCCGAGGAAGTGGCCAAGGCCTACCAGGACGCCGGCGACGACTACAACTCGATCATGGTCAAGGCACTGGCCGACCGCCTCGCCGAAGCCTGCGCCGAGTGGCTGCACGAACAGGTGCGCAAGCAGTACTGGGGCTACCAGCCGGACGAGCACCTGAGCAACGAGGAACTGATCAAGGAAGCCTACAAGGGCATCCGCCCGGCACCCGGCTACCCGGCCTGCCCGGACCACACCGAGAAGAAGACCCTGTTCGCCCTGCTCGACCCCGAGGCCGAGTTCGACAAGGCCGGCCGCAGCGGCGTGTTCCTCACCGAGCACTACGCCATGTTCCCCGCCGCCGCCGTGTCCGGCTGGTACTTCGCCCACCCCGAGACGCAGTACTTCGCGGTCGGCAAGGTCGACCAGGATCAGGTGGAAAGCTACACCACCCGCAAACGCCAGGATCTGGCCGTGACCGAGCGCTGGCTGGCGCCGAACCTGGGTTACGACAGCTGAAGGCCCCCACCATGGACGTCAAGGCCAGACTGATTCGCCTCAAGCCCGACACCGGCGCTCTGGTCGCCGACTGGCAGGAACGTATCCTCCAGCTCAAGGAACAGGCCATCGAGTCCATCCGCAACGAGGGCATCGAGGTCGAGTCCTGGTTCCAGGTGCAGATCGCCGGCGAGCACTACCTGCTCGCCTACATCCGCTGCCAGGACATCGAGCGGGCCCAGGCGATCGGCGCCCAGTCCAGCCTGGAGGTGGACGCCGTGCACCGGCAGTTCAAGCGCGACACCTGGGACAGCGAAGGCATGATCGACTGCGAGCTGCTGGTGGACCTGCAGGCATGATCGGCACGAGCCGCCCCGGCGACGAATGACACCACTCGAACTCCTCGCCTCCGCCCTGGGCGTCACCGCCGTCTGGCTGACGGTGCGCCAGAACAGCATGTGCTGGCCCATCGGCCTGCTCATGGTGCTGCTCTACGCCTGGTTCTTCTTCGATGCCCGCCTCTACTCGCTGGTGCTGCTGCACGGCGTGTTCGCCGCCATGCAGCTGTACGGCTGGTGGCAATGGCGCCAGGGCGTGGACGAGAGCGGCCGGCGCCCGGTCAGCAACGCCAGCCGAGGCGAAGCGCTGATCGGGCTGGGCGCGGCCGTGCTGATCGGCCTGCTGCTGGGGCTGGTCATGGATCGCTTCACCGAGGCCGTCCACCCTTGGCCGGACGCGTTCCTGACCGCCTTCAGCCTGCTGGCCCAGCTGTGGATGGCGCTCAAGCGCTGGCAGTGCTGGCTGCTGTGGATCGTGGTCGACGTGCTCTACGTCGGCTTCTTCGCCCTTCAGGACTACTGGCTGACCGCCGGACTGTACGGCGTGTTCACCGCCCTGGCCGTGCTCGGCCTGCGCGAATGGCGGGCCGCCCGGTGAAGGTGGTGGTGCTGACCGGCCCCGAGTCCAGCGGCAAGAGCTTTCTCGCACAGCGCCTGCAACAGCGCTTTGGCGGCCTGGTGGTCGGCGAGTACGTGCGCCACTTCATCGAACGCGAGCGACGCGACACCTGCCTCGCGGACATCCCCGCCATCGCCCGCGGCCAGCTGGGCTGGGAAGATGCCGCCCGCGCCCGCGAGCCGGCGCTGCTGATCCTCGACACCCACCTGCTGAGCAACATCCTGTGGAGCCGGACCCTGTTCGGCGACTGCCCGGCCTGGCTGGAGCCGGAGCTGCTGGCCCGCCGCTACGACCTGCACCTGCTGCTGTCGCCGCTGGGCGTCGACTGGCAGGGCGACGCCCAGCGCTGCCAGCCCGACCTGGCCGACCGCCTGCGCTTCCACCGGCACTGCGGCGACTGGCTGCGCCAGCACGACCAGGCCTGCGTCGATGTCGGCGGCGACTGGGCGCAGCGCGAGCGCCAGGTTCTCGAACAGGTCGCGCGGCTGATCGACTGAAACAGCGGGAACCTGCCCTACACTGCGGGTTATCGAACACCTTGCCCACCAGACGCCGCAGGAAGCCCATGTCGCCCATCACCTACATCCGCCGCCACCCCTCCGCCGGCCTGCTGTTCGTCCAGCTGCTCGGCGTGCTGCTGTATCCCTGGATGGAAGACACCCAGATCGGCCGGGCGCTGTTCGGCGCGTTCGGCGTGCTGGTCCTGGGCATGGCGCTGCACGTGGTCAAGCGCAGCCCGGCGCAGGCCTGGGTAGCCGGGGTGCTGGCCGTGCTGGTGGTGGGCCTGACCCTGCTCGACGTGGTCACGGCCAGCCTGCTGCTGGAGGCGCTGATCTCGGTGCTGGAGGCGGCCTTCTACTTCTACGCCACGGCCAGCCTGATCGCCTACATGAGCGCCGACCTGCACGCCAGCACCGACGAGCTGTACGCCGTCGGCGCCACCTTCACCCTGCTCGCCTGGGCCTTCGCCCACCTCTACACCTTCTGCCAGCTGCTGGTGCCCGGCAGCTTCGGCGCGGCCATCGAGCCCGAGGCGGCGCGCACCTGGATGGAGCTGCTGTACCTCAGTTTCACCACCCTCTCCGGCGTCGGCCTGAGCGACATCACGCCACTCACCCCGGTGGCCCGCTCGCTGGTGATGATCGAGCAGTTCGCCGGGGTCATGTACCTCGCCCTGGTGGTGTCGCGGCTGATCGCCATGACCGTGGCCAAGCGCTGAAAAAACTCGAACTCAGCAAGGAGCGCGCCGCTCCAAAAACCAGGGAGCCAGTCCGGCTCATGCGATGGAGCGACACTATGTACAAGCGCACTCTGGCAGCACTGGGCGTGGTCACCGTGATCACCGGCTGTTCCACCGTGGAAAACCCGGCCGACTACGTGACCTACCGCGACGAACCACTGGTCCAGGACATCCGCGACGGCATGACCAAGGAACAGGTCCGCACCCTCGGCGGCCCGCCCTCCTCGGAAGTGGACAACACCGTCACGCCCGGCACCTGCAACAACTACGTCCTTAACGTGGACGGCAAGGAACAGCCCTACTACGTGACCTTCGACGTCAACGACCGGGTCGAGGGCAAGGGCTTCATGACCTGCGAGCAGCACCAGAAGAACAAGCGACGCATCTGAACCACGGCAGGGTGCGCCGCGCGCACCGCTGCCCCTGATCACCAACGCCGATGGCGACAAGCCGTCGGCGCTCCGCTCAGGCGAACTCTTTCCAGAAATCCGCCGGCCGCCCGCAGTAGGCGAGAAGCTCGGCGATATCGGCCTTCAGCGTGTCGACGACCCTGGCCCTGGCCTCCTCGCTCCACCGTATCGGTTTCGTGAAGGGGCGACGCAGCCCCAGGCGGCGAAACAGCTTGTCCTGGGTCGGAATGGGTATGCTCGCGATCTTGAAGCCGGTACGCCCGTGGGTGCGCAGGTAGCGCAACAGTCGGGTGTCATAGAGCTTCTCCTCTCCGGCATTCAGCTGCGTAGTGCTCGCCACGGCATTGACGAAGCCGCTGTCGACGCCGAGGAACTCGTAGCATTGCCCGAGCACGCGCTGCGGTTCTTGCTGCAGGTCTTCGAGGAAGACCACCAGAATCTGATCGTCGCGGAAATGACGCCGATAGTTCTGCAGACGCTGCCAGTAGCGGGAATCATCCAGCAGGGCCGGCAAGGCGGTCATCGCGGCGGCGATGCCAAAGGGCGTGTTGATCGCATAGCTCGGGCCGCTGTGGTGATGTTCGCGGTAGCTCGACTCGATGCGCTTTAGGGGGTTACGCACGCTGAAGATCAGCTTCATCTCCGAATTGTGTTCACGCAGCCGGGTGCTGACGAGCTTCTCGAACTCAACGGTGCTGTACAGCTGAGAGCCCTCCCCCAGCAGCTGACCAGGCGCAGCAGGGGCGAACAGCCCTTCGTAGAAGGGACGGTGCTCGGACAGGTCCTCATTGACGAAGTAATTGGGCTCCTTGATCTCCGGAATGAAGATTTCCGGATGCTCGCCCAACAGATAGCAAAGCGTCGTGGTTCCGCACTTGCTGATGCCCGGGACCAGAAAGTCGACCTTCACGCCCTGATGAATTCCTTGCCCATCAGCCATTGTTCAAGGCTGTCGCCGCGGCCAGCACCTCATCCACATGCCCCGGCACCTTCACGCCACGCCATTCGCGGCGCAGCACGCCGTCGGCGTCGATCAGGAAGGTGCTGCGGTCGATGCCCAGGTACTCCTTGCCGTACAGCTTCTTCAGCTTGATCACGTCGAACAGCTGGCAGAGCGCCTCGTCCTTGTCGCTGATCAGCTCGAAGGGGAACTCCTGCTTGCACTTGAAGTTCTCGTGGGACTTGATGCCGTCGCGCGACACGCCGAAGACCGCGGTATTGGCCGCCTGGAACTGCGGATAGCGGTCACGGAAGCCCTGCCCCTCGGTGGTGCAGCCCGGGGTGCTGTCCTTGGGATAGAAATAGATCACCACCTGGCGGCCCTTGAGCGCGGCCAGGGAAACCTGCTGGCCGCCGGTGGCGGCGGCGTTGAAGTCGGCGACCGGCTGGTCGAGGGAAACGGCCATGTTTCGGCTCCTTTTATTAAGGATTCTGCGGGCGCCAGGGCTCGATCAGCGCATCCAGGTTCAGGGCGTCGGCGAAGTCGAGGAACTGGTCGCGCAGCCAGCTGATCTGGGTGCCCGGCGGCAGGGTCACGGTCAGAGTGGCGTTGAGCAGCGTGCCGCCGGTCTGCGGCGCCTGGTAGGTGTCGCAGGTGATGTTCTCCAGCTCCACGCGGTGATCGCTGAAGAACTGGCACAGCTCGTTGAGGATGTCCGGACGATAGGCGCAGCTGACGTAGGCCACGTAGGGCAGCGAGTTGGGGCGCGCCTCGAGGGCGCCGCTGCGGATCATGTTGACGCTGAAGCCATGGCGCTTGGCCAGCGCCGGCAAGGCGCCTTCGAGGCGGGCCAGGGCATCCCAGCTGCCGCTGATTTGGAGGGTCAGCGAGCTGTACTCGCCGTGACGGGTGAGACGGCTGCTGACAACGCCACAACGGTTTTCCTGGCTGGCCCGGCAGAGCACGCTGGTCAGCTCCATGGGGTTGGGGCCGAGGGCACTGATGACAAGGAATTGTTCGCGAACCTGAGGGGTGGACATGCAGCTTTCCTGAAACGAAGGGTCCCGGCGCAACGGGCGCCAGAGCAAAGGCAGAAGGGTAGCGAAAAGCGCCGCCCAGGGGAATGCCGGCCGGGCCTCCGCTCGCTTGTGCAACACCAGTGGCGCCAGTACCATTACCGCTCTTTTTTCCGGCAGGAGCGGTTTGCATGATTTCGGGCAGTATGGTGGCACTGGTCACGCCCATGGACGCACAAGGCGGTCTGGACTGGGCCGGGCTGAGCAAACTGGTCGACTTTCACCTGCAGGAAGGCACCAACGCCATAGTCGCCGTCGGCACTACCGGCGAATCCGCCACCCTGGACGTCGACGAGCACGTCGAAGTCATCCGCCGAGTGGTCGACCAGGTCGCCGGCCGCATCCCGGTCATCGCCGGCACCGGCGCCAACAGCACCCGCGAAGCCATCGAGCTGACCCAGAACGCCAAGAGCGTCGGCGCCGACGCCTGCCTGCTGGTCACCCCCTACTACAACAAGCCGACCCAGGAAGGCCTGTACCAGCACTTCCGCCACATCGCCGAGAGCGTGGCGATTCCCCAGATTCTCTACAACGTGCCCGGCCGCACCGCCTGCGACATGCTGCCGGAAACCGTCGAGCGCCTGTCCAAGGTGGCCAACATCATCGGCATCAAGGAAGCCACCGGCGACCTGCAGCGCGGCCAGGAAATCCTAGACCGCGTCAGCTCCGACTTCCTCGTCTACTCCGGCGACGACCCCACCGCCGTCGAACTGATGCTGATCGGCGGCAAGGGCAATATCTCGGTGACTGCCAACGTCGCCCCGCGCGCCATGGCCGACCTGTGCGCCGCCGCTATGAACGGCGATGCCGCCGCCGCGCGCGCCATCAACGAGCGCCTGATGCCGCTGCACAAGAACCTGTTCATCGAATCCAACCCGATTCCGGTGAAGTGGGCCCTGCACGAGATGGGCCTGATGCAGGACGGCATCCGCCTGCCGCTGACCTGGCTCAGCCCGCGTTGTCACGAACCGCTGCGTCAGGCCATGCGCCAGTCCGGCGTCCTGGCTTAATCGAGGAATACTTGCGCATGAAGCGACTGGCTGGACTCTCCGCCCTTGCCCTGATCATCTCCAGCACCAGCGGTTGTGGCTGGCTGTGGGGCGACGAAGGCTACTTCCGTGACCGCTCCACCGACTACCTGGAAGCGCGCCGCACCGCGCCGATGCAGGTGCCGCCGAACGTCGAGGCCAAGCGCCTCGACCCGCTGCTGCCGATACCGGCGCACGTGGCCGACAGCAACGCCAACCCGCGGGAATTCGAAGTTCCCCGGCCGCAGGCGCTCGGCGCCACCGGCGAAGCCAGCGAATTCAGCCTGCAGAAGAGCGGCGACTCGCGCTGGCTGGTCGCCCAGCGCGCGCCGTCGGAAGTCTGGCCGGTGGCCCGCTCCTACTTCGAGAACAGCGGTTTCCGCATCGCCGAAGAACGCGCCCAGACCGGTGAGTTCATCACCGAATGGCAAGGCGCCAAGGACCTGACCCCCTCCATGGGTCGCCGCCTGGGCAGCCTGATGAGCGACAGCGACAACCAGGTCCGGGTGCGCGTGCGCATCGAGCCCGGCGTGGTGCGCAACACCAGCGAAGTATTCGTGGTCAGTGCCGAGCGCGAGGAAGGCAGCCGCGCCGACGTGGCTTTCCCGGCCCGCACCGGCAACGCCGGCCTCGAAGCCTCGCTGCTCGACGGCATGCTCGCCGACCTCAGCAGCAGCGCGGAACACGGTTCCGTCTCCCTGCTGGCCGCTCGTAACTACGATGCCCCCAGCCGCGTGACCCTGTCCCAGGACGGCGCCGGCAACCCGGTGCTCAACCTCAGCACCGACTTCGACCGCGCCTGGTCGAGCATCGGCCGCGCCCTGGAACTGAGCAACGTGCGCGTGGAAGACATCAACCGCAGCCTGGGCGTGTACTACGTCAACCTGGCCGAAGGCGCGAACAAGCCCAAGGAAGAGAAGGGCTTCATCAGCGGCCTGTTCGGCAGCGAGCCGAGCCAGGAAGAGATCGACGCCCGCGCCGAACGCTACCAGGTACGCCTGACCAGCAACGCCGGCGGTGACGTGCAGGTAACCGTGGAGAAGGACATCAACACCGCGGCCCCCGAAGACGTGGCCCGCCGCGTGCTGACCCTGATCCAGGGCAACCTCGGCTGACCCCCGGCCCGGCCTGGCCGGGCCCGCAGCGAAAACCGATAGGCGAAACCCCGCGGGTTTCGCCTGTTTCGTTTGAACCAGGCGGAAATTCGACATGAACACTCCCACCACCCTGAGCCTGAAGAAGATCTACTCCGGCAAGGTCCGCGACCTCTACGAGATCGACGACAAGCGCATGCTGATGGTCGCCACCGATCGTCTGTCGGCCTTCGACGTGATCCTCGAAGAACCCATCCCGGAGAAAGGCAAGATCCTCACCGCCATCTCCAACTTCTGGTTCGATAAGCTCAAAGGACTGGTGCCCAACCACTTCACCGGCGACAAAGTGGAAGACGTGGTGTCGGCCACCGAACTGCCGCTGGTGGACGGCCGCGCCGTGGTCGCCAAGCGTCTCAAGCCGGTGGCCGTGGAGGCCATCGTGCGCGGCTACATCGTCGGCTCCGGCTGGAAGGAATACCAGAAGAGCGGCACCGTGTGCGGCATCCAGCTGCCGGCCGGGCTGAAGGAAGCGGCGAAACTGCCGCAGCCGATCTTCACTCCCTCGACCAAGGCCGCCGTCGGCGACCACGACGAGAACATCAGCTTCGAACAGTGCGAAGCCATCATCGGCGCCGAACTGGCCGCCAAGGTGCGCGACACCGCCATCGCCCTGTACAGCGCGGCAGTCGAATATGCGGCTACCCGCGGCATCATCATCGCCGACACCAAGTTCGAATTCGGCCTGGATGAAGACGGCACCCTGACCCTGATGGACGAGGTGCTCACCCCCGACTCCAGCCGCTTCTGGCCGGCCGATAGCTACGCCGAGGGCAGCAACCCGCCGAGCTTCGACAAGCAGTTCGTACGCGACTGGCTGGAGTCCACCGGCTGGAACAAACAGCCCCCCGCCCCTACCGTGCCCACCGACGTCGCCCAGAAGACCGCCGACAAGTACCGCGAGGCACTGACCCGCCTGACCAGCTGAACGAACCGGTCGGGTTTTAGAAGGGCTATGTCCCCGTTACGTGTTGCAGACGCTACAGCTGCCTGCCCCTGGATTCCCGCCTGCGCGGGAATGACGGTTCCGGAAGCAATTCCACTCCTACCTCGTCATCCCCGCGCAGGCGGGGATCCAGAAGGGGTGTCAGGGCACTACAGCATCTAACGGGTACATATTTCATGGCTATGTCCCCGTTAGTTGTTGCACGCCTTGTGGGAGCGGATTTATCCGCGAATTTCGCGGCCAATCGGAATGCCGCCCTGCCGCTCCCACAAGAGCAAATTGCGCCGCCAACACGTAACGGGTACATAGCCTTTAGAAAAGGGAGCTGCGGCTCCCTTTTTCATGGGCAATCGCAAGCGCCTGATCGGACAAGAAAAATCGCTGGACTAAAGCCACTCAACTGGTATCATGCGCACCGCTTTGGGAAGATGCCGGAGTGGTCGAACGGGACGGATTCGAAATCCGTTGTGTCAGCAATGGCACCTAGGGTTCAAATCCCTATCTTCCCGCCATATCCAAAGCCTAAGCCCCTGAAATTCATAGAGTTTCGGGGGCTTTTGCTATCTACGGCACGCAAGGTGTCGAAAGCTCATTCGTGCCCCTGCACCTTGGCGCGACGAGCGGCGAACTCAGCTTCAACGTCATCATTGGATCGGCCCCGACCGGCCTGCACTGATACTCTGGCAACAGCCTTAACTCTGCACAAACTCATCATCGACCGAGCAAGTGCTAATCAGCTGCGAGACGGAAAGCACCGGGCAAACAAGGACGATATCGGCGCAATCGTGAATCTATCAGTCCAAAGTAGCCTTCAAGAACATGTGCAACCGCTACAAGCCAGCCTGTCGCGCCGAGAGTGATTTTATGCCATAGCGCAGGTAGAGCCAGCATAGTCGGCCCAAGCTAGTGGAGCGGACAATTTTGAACCACTAGCTAGGGCCGTCACGGCGCTTAGTTGATGCACTTAAGCGCAATACCGCGATTGCAAGCAGCACAAGCCCTACGGGGCCAAAAGCACTAACAACCCTAAACCATAGGGGCCACTGACCATCAAGCGATGGATGCACTGGCGCATAAGTTAAAATGCCCATGCCGGCAACCATCAATACTACGCTACCCGCAATAACCATCGAATTAATGAGGTCGCGCTGCCGCTTCAAAGAAATAGCTGCAGCCAGCAAAACAACTCCTGCTATCAGGTTAAGGATTAGCTCAGGACTCATTATAGCTCCTAACATTTGATCAAGGGACGAGCTTTAGCCCGCCCCTGCTAGCGAAGTGGGCACTTTGAGCGCATTGTTAGAGGGCATAACACCGCGACTTCAGCAGGTGGATGCAAATCAGCATTGGAATGACTACACCAATGGCTGTGTTGACACTCATTACACCAACTGCGCCTACCATACTTATGGTGAAGGGCTGCCCAACTATGCCGATGCACAGATAGCACCACAAGCTTATTATTGGATACATCGCAAAACACATAGCACCTGCTGCCGGGGCAAAACAAAACCAAACCAGCCTACCCCCAAGCTTATAGCTTTTATCTGATAGAAAAATGCAGCCTTTGTACTTTTTATACGAACATCCGATGCCAAAATAATAATCTCTGAAGATTAGACTAACGGACGTCAAAAAGCGTAGCTTCTGGGCGCCCAACGAATGGAGTGAGCGATAGTCAAGCGTGCCGCTAGGCGCTTGGCTTCACATAGGCGCCGTACATATGTTCCATATATTTTTCAAACTCCATACCCTGCTGATATTCCAGAATGATGAGTCTACGACTTGTAGGCTATAGCACTCAATCCCATTTATTAGCCCCGAAAAACAACCATCAACCGTTTGATGAATGCCAGCGTAAAGCTGCCAGAACTCTAGGTTTTTTTAAACGGACTGGCTCGGTTGAGATTTTCAATTTCCAGGTCCCTTTCTCCAAGGCACCAATCAACTTGAATTTCCCATTCTTCGACTGCGAAGAATTTTTCGATATCACATTTGAACGCAACCATATCGAATAACTCTTCGTTATCGCCGTGCTGTCGGATCGAAATCATAAGACCTAAAGCTTGGTTAAGGGGAGGGTTTTATTCGGCCCCGAGTGAACGAAGCGAGAGACATGAACCGCTTGTTAGATCTGAAATATATAGATTCGTTATTAGCTCTGCTTTTTATGACTTAAGGTCAGCAGAAGCAATATGCAAGCAAGGATGGCTACAATAAAGCTTTGCAGCCAACCCTCGAATATTCGCGGCCATATATCCATAGTTCTTGAAGCTTCAATTATTGCTTCTAGCTTTGATACGCCTCGACCTTCTTGCACAAGCATTTCTTGAAATGATGACGAGGCAAAGTAGAGAATTTGGAATGCGGCCACTGCAGCCGATATTATCAATGCTTTTAGAGTATTTACAGTACTTGGCATGTTTGACTCCTTTACCTGACTGCTATCAGACGACATTCTTGCCGTATAAAATCCCATTAAATTTCGGACAACATATCCACATGACACGTCAAGAGCCTGTCATCCACACATATCTAGAAAATAAAGCGCGATACCAGCAGAGCGAAAAGCGACTCTAAGTTAGCCCAAAGGAAAACAAGCCACTGAGGCTATAAAGCAGCGCGAAGACTGTCTAGAGGCTGTGTCGAAAAAATGCCGAAACCACAGCAGAACATAGCGGCAAAATTCGGCTCCGCTTCGGCCATGAGGCCAGAAAAGCTGGGATTTGCGTAACATTGCGGAGCCCCGAAAAGGGTTCAATCGCTATATCTCATGCGAGGGCAGCCCCTGCACTACCGTGAAACACCATGGGACCTGAGGCCATGAAGTACCTTGAGAATCTGTCGGTAACCTAGCAGCAGCCACAACGCCACAAGGATCTGGACCAAGGTAGCGATGATGTTTGCGATATCTTCCGTGGCAAGCGCCCCGTCTGCCCAATCATTGTGCGCGGCAGCCGTCAGAATGATGGTCCAGTAGCCGGCATCTGCCAGAGCCGAGGCGAACAGCCAGAGACCGATCAGCGTGCATCCGACGTCGAGCGCGGTGGCGCCGTTGGCGGATATGGGAGTGCCTGGGCTCTCCATCACAGGTAACAACTTCGTTGCGATGGACGAGGGGAAGAACCAGAGCAGCACTGCTGCCACGAGAGGTACGGCGGCCGTAAGGGCTATGCCCCATATGAGATCGCTGATCGGAATGTCAAAAGGCGCACCAATAGCCTGCGCAGCGAACCTGAGCGCCGTTATCGCAAGGAAGATGGCAAACAGGCGAATCGCGACTACGACGATATCTTCTCGTGACATGGCGTGGTCTCCCTCTATTCCAATGCCTGATACTTCATGCTTGGTGGGCCTCATGCCCTTCTGGCAGGGGCTCGGCATAAACCTTTACCTTGTATCTGGCCTGAAGTACCTGGATGACTTTCTGCACATGTGGACCAGATGATGGGGCTTTGACCTGATGCTTCATCGAGGTGAACGTATCGATGGCCACTTTTCCCTCTTGCTCATGAATCCAGAACCATGAGTCGCCTTGCAGGCCGGATTCGAGTCGTTGGAAATAGCCAGACAAGTGCATTTTCAGCTCGTTGTGGAAATCGCTGTAGCTTTCCGGATAGTCCATTTCGGCAAATATCATCGAGGGGCTCCCACCCTACGGCAACTGTCGAAGGTTAACCGGGCGGGGTCAAACATGAACAGGCCTCGGTCCCATGCCTAAGGCAGCACATATAAAGTAGAGGAACGAGAACCGAGCAACCGCCTTGCATGCGTCTCCGAGTGGGGTAAGCTCGTGTCACTCCCTTCTCAACAGGACGCCCTCATGCTCCGTCTCTCCGCTTTCGCCGCCGGCCTTCTGCTGTCCGCCGGTGCCTTCGCCCTCTCCCTTTCCGAGCTGACCCAGAGCGATGCCAGCGGCGGGCTCAAGGATGCCCTGACCCAGGGCGCTCAGGTCGCTGTCCAGCAACTCGGCAAGCCGGGCGGCTTCAGCAATAACGAAGCGGTGCGCATCGAGCTGCCGGGCAAGCTGGGCAAGGCCGCCAAGACCATGAAGAAGATGGGCATGGGCGCTCAGGTCGAGGAACTGGAGGCCGGCATGAACAAGGCGGCCGAGGCCGCCGTGCCAGAGGCCCAGGCAATTCTGGTGGATGCAGTGAAGAAGATGACCCTGACCGATGCCAAGGGCATCCTGGCCGGTGGCGAAGATTCGGCCACACGCTACCTGGACAAGAGCAGCCGCGAGCAGATCCGCGCCAAGTTCCTGCCCATCGTCAAGCAGGCCACCGACAAGGTCGGTCTCGCCCAGCAGTACAACAGCTTCGCCGGCCAGGCCGCCGCCTTGGGTGTGGTCGATGCGAAGAGCGCCAATGTCGAGAACTATGTGACGGAGCAGGCGCTGGACGGCCTGTTCAAGATGATCGCCGAGCAGGAGGCCAGCCTGCGCCAGAATCCGGCCGGCGCGGCCACCGGCCTGGCGAAGAAGGTGTTCGGCGCCCTGTAAGCCGCCTCACCGGAAAAGCAAAAGCCCGGCGATAGGCCGGGCTTTTTTGTGGCCGGGCTTGTGGCCCTGCCGGGTGCCGACATAAGCCGGCTCGGAGGAATGACGCGTCGTACCGGGCGGATAACCCCCACGGTGGGTGTACGGCACGCGGTGCGCGGTGAACGACCACCGCCCCCTGGGTCGGGGTCATGAGCGACGCCCGGTGTTGCCGGCATCGCCAGGCTCGATAACCGATCCGGCGAAACCTTCAGCCGCACCCTCCTCGCATCGCTGCCCGGAAGGTACGGCCGGCGATCAGCCGATGGTCATCAGGCTGGCGTTGCCTCCTGCGGCCGCGGTATTCACGCTGAGGGCGTGCTCGATCAGCAGGCGCTCCAGCGGAATGTCGGTTTCGCCCTTGTTCAGGCCGTGCACGCTGACGATGGCGCCCTGGCACCGGGCAGCCTGCTGGCTGACTTCGCGCAACTGGTCGGAGTCGCCGTGGTGCAGGATGGCGTCGAACTCGGCGTCCTGGCTGGTCCAGTCGGCCACGGTGGCGATGTGCTTCTGCACTTCCTTCGGCAGCTTGCCGAGCAGCTCACGCTGGCTCTCCGGCAGCAGCGCCTGGCTGCCCACCGCCAGGGTGGCCGCCAGTTGCGCCAGCAGGTCGGCGCGCTCCTCGGCCAGGCACAGCACGCGCTCCCGCGGCAACAGCGAGTAGGTGTTGCGCTCGCCGGTCGGGCCGTTCAGCACATGACTGGTATAGCTCTGCGACAGCCGGGCGTACTGCTCGAACAGCGCGGCAGCGGCCGGCTCCTGCTTGGCGGCCCACTCGGCGAACGCCGCACGTGCCTTGTCCAGTTCGTCCGGCGCGGCGACGCGCTGCACCTGATCGCCATCGAGCTGGCGGGCCACGGCGTCCTGCGGGCGGGTCGACAGCAGGCGGTACAGGTACAGTGGACCACCGGCTTTCGGACCGGTGCCGGACAGGCCCTCGCCGCCGAACGGCTGCACGCCGACCACGGCGCCGACGATGTTGCGGTTGACGTAGAGGTTGCCGACCTTGGCGGTATCCACCACCTGGGCGATGGTCTCGTCGATGCGGGTGTGCACGCCGAGAGTCAGGCCGTAGCCGCTGTCGTTGATCTGCTGCAGCAGGTTGCCCAGTTCGGCGCGCGGGTAGCGCACCAGGTGCAGGACCGGGCCGAAGATTTCGCGCTGCATCTCGTCGAAGCTGTCCAGTTCGATCAGGGTCGGCAGCACGAAGGTGCCGCGCTTGATCTCGTCGCCATCGGCGCGGGCGGCCTGGAACACCTTGCGGCCCTTCTCGCGCATCTTCTCGATGTGCGCCTCGATGCCGGCCTTGGCCTCGGCGTCGATCACCGGACCGATATCGGTGCACAGCCGCTCCGGCGAGCCGATGCGGTACTCGGCCATGGCGCCCTTGAGCATTTCCACCACGCGGTCGGCCACGTCCTCCTGTACGCACAGCACGCGCAGCGCGGAGCAGCGCTGGCCGGCGCTGTCGAAGGCGGAACTGACCACATCGATCACTACCTGCTCGGCCAACGCCGAGGAGTCGACGATCATGGCGTTGAGGCCACCGGTCTCGGCGATCAGGGGGATGGTGCGGCCCTGGGCGTCCAGGCGGCCGGCGATGTTGCGCGCGAGGATGCCGGCCACCTCAGTGGAGCCGGTGAACATCACGCCGCGCACGCGCTCGTCGCCCACCAGACGGGCACCGACCGTCTCGCCGCGACCCGGCAGCAGCTGCACGGCACCGCCGGGCACGCCGGCCTCCAGCAGGATGCGCACGGCTTGGGCGGCGATCAGCGGGGTCTGCTCGGCCGGCTTGGCCAGCACGGTGTTGCCGGCGGCCAGCGCCGCGGCCACCTGACCGCTGAAGATCGCCAGCGGGAAGTTCCACGGGCTGATGCACACCACCGGGCCCAGCGGACGGTGGCTGTCGTTGCCGAAGCCGCGCGCCTGGGCGGCGTAGTAGCGGAGGAAGTCCACCGCCTCACGCACTTCGGCGATGGCGTTGGCGAAGGTCTTGCCGGATTCGCGCACCAGCAGCCCCATGAGCTGCTGGATCTCACCTTCCATGCGATCGGCGGCGCGCTCCAGCACGGCGGCGCGCTCGGCGGGCAGGGTCGACTGCCAGATCTGGCCGCTGGCCTGGGCACAGAGGATCGCGCTCTTCACGTCGGCCTCGCTGGCTTCGTGCACGTGGCCGACCAGGTCACGGTGATCGGCCGGGTTGCGTACCGGCTCGGCCGGGCCGGGGTTCGGCGTGTCGCAACCGAGGATCGGCGCGGCGACGTAGGCGGTGTTGGTGGACGACAGCAGCGCCGAGGACAGCGAGCCCAGGCGGTGCTCGTTGGCCAGGTCGATGCCTTCGGAGTTCAGGCGCGCCTCGCCGTACAGGTCACGCGGCAGCGGGATGCGCGGGTGCGGCAGGCCCAGGGCGCCTTCCTGGGAGGCCATGCGCTCGACCTGCTCGACCGGGTCCAGCACCAGCTCCTTCAGGGAAATGCTCTGGTCGGCGATGCGGTTGACGAAGCTGGTGTTGGCGCCGTTCTCCAGCAGGCGGCGGACCAGGTAGGCCAGCAGCGTCTCGTGGCTGCCGACAGGCGCGTAGATGCGGCACGGACGGTTGAACTTGCCGTCGGCGACCTTGCCCACCACCTGTTCGTACAGCGGCTCGCCCATGCCGTGCAGGCACTGGAACTCGTACTGGCCCGGGTAGTAGTTCTGCCCGGCGATCTGGTAGATGGCCGACAGCGAGTGGGCGTTGTGGGTGGCGAACTGCGGGTAGATGGCCTCCGGCACCGCCAGCAGCTTGCGCGCGCAGGCGATGTAGGAGATGTCAGTGTACGGCTTGCGGGTGTACACCGGGTAGCCTTCCAGGCCGTCGACCTGGGCGCGCTTGATCTCGCTGTCCCAGTAGGCGCCCTTGACCAGGCGGATCATCAGGCGGTGGCGGCTGCGCTTGGCCAGGTCGATGACGTAGTCGATCACGTACGGGCAGCGCTTCTGGTAGGCCTGGATGACGAAGCCGATGCCGTTCCAGCCGGCCAGTTCTGGCGCGAAGCACAGGCGTTCGAGCAGGTCGAGGGAGATTTCCAGGCGGTCGGCTTCCTCGGCGTCGATGTTGAGGCCGATGTCGTACTGCTTGGCCAGTTTGGTCAGGTCCAGCAGGATCGGGTACAGCTCGTCCATCACCCGATCGTACTGGGCGCGGCTGTAGCGCGGGTGCAGGGCGGACAGCTTGATCGAGATGCCAGGCCCCTCGTAGATGCCGCGGCCGTGGGAGGCCTTGCCGATGGCGTGGATGGCCTGCTCGTAGGAAGCCAGGTAGCGCTTGGCATCCTCCTCGGTCAGCGCGGCCTCGCCGAGCATGTCGTAGGAATAGCGGAAGCCCTTGCTCTCCATGGTGGCGGCGTTGGCCAGGGCCTCGCCGATGGTTTCGCCGGTAACGAACTGCTCGCCCATCAGGCGCATGGCCATGTCCACGCCCTTGCGGATCACCGGCTCGCCGCTCTTGCCGATCAGGCGATTGAGCGAGGACGACAGGCCGGCCTCGTTGTGGGTGGACACCAGCTTGCCGGTGATCAGCAGACCCCAGGAAGCGGCGTTGACGAACATCGACGGGCTCTGGCCCAGGTGCTGGCTCCAGTTGCCGTTGGCGATCTTGTCGCGGATCAGGGCGTCGCGGGTGGCCTTGTCCGGGATGCGCAGCAGCGCCTCGGCCAGGCACATCAGCGCCACGCCTTCCTGGGAGGACAGGGAGAACTCCTGCAGCAGGCCCTGCACCAGGCCCTGGCGGCCACCGGTGTTCTTCTGGTTGCGCAGCTTCTCGGCGATGCCCAGCGCCATCTTCTGGGTGGCCTCGGCCTGCTCCCTGGGCAGGCGCGCCTGCTCCAGCAGCACCGGCAGCGCGTCGGTTTCCGGCCGGCGGTAGGCGCCGGTGATGGCGGCGCGCAGCACCGACTGGGGCAGGATGCTCTCGGCGAAATCGAGGAACACCTGCAGGCCCTGCTCGGTCAGCGACTCCACCGCTTCTTCGCCCGCGGCCGCCGCCAGGCCGGAATGCTCGGCGGGCGTCAGGCCACCCTCGACCTGCTCTAGGTAGTTGAAGATCGCCTGCTTGATCAGCCAGTGCGGAGTGCGGTCGAGTTGCTGGGCGGCCTGCTTGAGGCGTTCGCGAGTGGCGTCGTCGAGTTTCACGCCGAGGGTGGTGGTGGCCATCGGTTTTCCTGTCTGAGTGGGGCGCGTTGACGCGCGTGCGCCGAAGATTAAACCTCCAGAGGACAAAGGTGCAACCTGGTGCAACCTTCGTCTATAGCGAGAGGCACAACCAGTGCAACCTGACGCTTGCACTGCGCTACAGACAACCTTAGCCCCACCTCGCCGACCTGCCTCCCGAACCGATGACCGTGGTGCAACGAAAAAGCCCGGCGCGGGCCGTGATGCTGTCCACATGGTCGGACGCGATCAGCTGTTGTGAGCTCAGCCCCGTGGGAGCGGACTTGTCCGCGAACAGGACCGACAACAAAGCTTCGCGGCCAAGGCCGCTCCCACAGAAGCGGCACGCAACGGCCTCAAGGACCATAGCCTTCAGTGAACAGCATCACAGCCCAAGCCGGGCTTCTTCCATTCGCAGCGCCTAGCGCTGCACCTCCTTGACCCTGAACCAGGCCGCGTACAGCGCCGGCAGGAACAGCAGGGTCAATGCCGTGGCGACGATCAGGCCACCCATGATGGCCACAGCCATCGGTCCGAAGAACACGCTGCGCGACAGCGGGATCATCGCCAGCACCGCCGCCAGGGCAGTCAGCACGATGGGCCGGAAGCGCCGCACCGTGGCCTCGATGATGGCGTGCCAGCGGTCGTGCCCGGCAGCGATGTCCTGCTCGATCTGGTCCACCAGGATCACCGAGTTGCGCATGATCATCCCGGACAGGGCGATGGTGCCGAGCATGGCGACAAAGCCGAACGGCTGCTGGAACACCAGCAGGAACAGGGTCACCCCGATCAGGCCCAGCGGCGCGGTGAGGAACACCATGGCCGCCCGCGACATGCTCTTGAGCTGCAGCATCAGCAGGGTCAGCACCACCAGGATGAACAGGGGGATGCCGGCGTTCACCGACTTCTGTCCACGCGAGGAGTCCTCGACCGTGCCGCCCACTTCCAGCAGGTAGCCGCTGGGCAGTTCGGCGCGGATGGATTCGAGGGTCGGCAGGATTTCCTTGGTCAGGCTGGCCGGCTGCTCGTGGCCATAGATGTCGCCATAAACGGTGACGGTCGGCAGGCGGCCGCGACGCCAGATCACGCCCTCCTCGAAGCCATACTCCAGGGTGGCGATCTGCGACAGCGCCACGCTCTTGCCGTTGCTGGTCGGCACGGCCAGGCTCGGCAGCTGCTCCAGCGACTGGCGCTCGCGCACGGTGCCGCGCAGGAGGATCTCGATCAGCTCGTTGTCCTCGCGGAACAGGCTGACGCTGGAGCCGGTCAGCGAACTCTCCAGGAAACGGGACAGGTCGGCGCTGGTCACGCCCAGGGCGCGGGCGCGATCCTGATCGATGTCCAGGTAGATCACCTTGCTCGGCTCCTCCCAGTTCAGGTGCACGTTCGAGACCTTGGGGTTCTCCCGTACCTTGGCCGCCACCTGGCGGGCGATGTCGCGTACTTCCTCGATGTGCTCGCCGCTGACCCGCAGCTGGATCGGGAAGCCGACCGGCGGGCCGTTCTCCAGGCGCGAGACGCGGGTACGAGCGAAGGGGAAGTCCTCGTTCATCACGTCGATCAGCCAGCCGCGCACCTTCTCGCGGTCCTCGATGCTCTTGGCCAGGATCACGAACTGGGCGAAGCGCGTGGCCGGCAGCTGCTGGTCCAGCGGCAGGTAGAAACGCGGCGAACCGGTGCCAACGTAGGCCACGTAGTTGTCGATGCCGGGGTGGTCCTTGAGCCTGGCCTCCAGGCGCTTGACCTGTTCCTCGGTGGCCTTGAGCGACGAGCCCTCGGTGAGCTTGATGTCGACCATCAACTCCAGGCGGCCCGAGGCCGGGAAGAACTGCTGCGGCACGAAACGGAACAGCACGATGGAGGCAACGAACAGCGCCACGGTCACCAGGATCACCGTCTTGCGCCGGCGCACGCACCACTCCACCACTTCGCGCACGGTCTGGTAGAAGGTGGTGGAGTACGGATCGTGGCCATCCGGATTGCCGCCATGCTTCTTCGCGTGCAGCTTGGCCAGGTCCGGCAGCAGCCGGTCGCCCAGGTAGGGCACGAAGACCACGGCCGCGATCCACGACACCACCAGCGCGATGGTCACCACCTGGAAGATCGAGCGGGTGTACTCGCCGGTGCCGGACTGGGCGGTGGCGATGGGCAGGAAGCCGGCCGCGGTGATCAGGGTGCCGGTGAGCATCGGGAAGGCCGTGCTGGTCCAGGCGAAGCTGGCCGCCCTGATCCGGTCGTAGCCCTGCTCCATCTTGATCGCCATCATCTCCACCGCGATGATCGCGTCATCCACCAGCAGGCCCAGCGCCAGCACCAGCGCGCCCAGGGAAATCTTGTGCAGGCCGATGTTCAGGTAGTACATCGCCGCGAAGGTCATGGCCAGCACCAGCGGGATGGACAGCGCCACCACCAGGCCGGTGCGGATGCCGAGGGAGAAGAAGCTGACCAGCAGCACGATGATCAGCGCCTCGGCCAGCACGCGCACGAACTCGCCCACGCCGGTCTTCACCGCCGCAGGCTGGTCGGACACCTTGTGCAGCTCCATGCCCACGGGCAGCGTCTCCTGCATGCGGGCGAACTCGCGCTGCAGGGTCTCGCCCAGGGCGAGGATGTCGCCGCCCTGCTTCATCGACACGGCGATGCCGATGGCGTCGCGACCCATGAAGCGCATGCGCGGCGCGGGCGGATCGTTGAAGCCGCGATGCACCTCGGCCACGTCACCGATGCGGAAGGTCCTGTCGCCGACGCGAATGGGGAAGTCGCGGATCTGCTCCACGGTCTCGAAGCGGCCGGACACACGCAGCGGCACGCGGTCGGTCGGTGCCTCGAAGAAACCGGAGTAACTGATCGCGTTCTGCTCGTCCAGCGCCTGCTGTACGGCGGCCAGCGGCAGGCCCAGGGTGGCCAGCTTGACGTTGGACAGCTCGATCCAGATCTTCTCGTCCTGCAGGCCGATCAGCTCGACCTTGCCCACGTCCTTGACCCGCTGCAACTGCAGCTGCAGGCGGTCGGCGTAGTCCTTCATCACGGCATAGTCGAAGCCCTCTCCGGTCAGCGCGTAGATATTGCCGAAGGTGGTGCCGAACTCGTCGTTGAAGAACGGGCCGCGGATGCCCGGCGGCAGGGTGTGGCGAATGTCGCTGACCTTCTTGCGGATCTGGTACCAGAGCTCGGGAATATCCTTGGAATGCATGGAGTCGCGGGCCATGAAGGTGACCACCGACTCGCCGGGCCGCGAATAGGAGTTCACGAACTCGTACTCACCGGTCTCCATCACCTTCTTCTCGATGCGCTCGGTGATCTGCCGGGAAACCTCCTCGGCGGTGGCGCCCGGCCAGTCGACCCGGATCACCATGGCCTTGAAGGTGAAGGGCGGGTCCTCGCTCTGGCCCAGCTTGGTGTAGGACAGCGCGCCGATCACCGCCAGCACCAGCATAAAGTAACGCACGACGCTGCGGTTGCGCAGCGCCCATTCGGACAGGTTGAAGGACATGGCTTACTCCTTGCCCGCCAGTGCGACCATACGGTTGTCGCGGTCCACCGGCCGTACCTTCTGGCCGTCGAGCAGCACGTGCACGCCGGCCGAGACCACCCAGTCGCCGGGCTTCAGGCCTTCCAGGATCGACACGCGCTCCTGCCCGTAGGAACCCACCCGGACCGGCGTGCGCACCACCTTGGATTCGTTGGGGTCGACCACCCAGACGAACGGCTGGTCCTTCTCGGCGCTGAGGGCGGACATCGGCACGGACAGCGGCACGTCGCCGTCGGCCCTGATCTCCACGCGGGCGCTCTGCCCCACCTCGGCCTTGACCGCCGCATCGTTGAACGCCACGCGGGCGGCGAAGGTGCGCGATTGCGCGTCGGCGGCCTGGGACAGCTCGCGGATGCGGCCAGGGAACTGCTTGCCCGGCTGCGACCACAACTCGATGCTGACGTCTTGGCCGATGCGGAAGCGCTCCAGGGCATGCTCGGGCACGCTGATCAGCACCTCGCGCTCACCGTCGGCAGCCAGGGTGAAGACAGTCTGCCCGGCGGCCACCACTTGCCCCACCTCGCCCAGCCGACGGGCGATCAGGCCGCTCTGGGAGGCACGCAGCACGGAGTAGCCGGCCTGGTTGCTGGCCACGTCGAACTCGGCGCGAATCTGCTTCAGACGGGCCTCACCGGCCCGGTACTGGTTCTCGACGTTGTCGTACTGCGATTGGCTGATCAGTTGGCGGGCGAGCAACTTCTTGTAGCGATCGCGCTCGGAACGGACCAGTTTGAGGTTGGCCTCGGCGGCGCTGACCTGGGCCCGCGCGGCCTCCAGCTGCAGCCGGACGTCCTGCGGGTCGAGCTCGGCCAGTGGCTGGTCCTTGCGTACCCGGTCGCCGGCGTCCACCAGGCGCTTGGCGATCTTGCCGCCGATGCGGAACGCCAGCTCGGGCTCGAAGCGCGCCCGCACCTCGCCGGGATAGGTATCCACCGCGCTGGCCGCCGGCAACGGATGCTCCACCATCGCCGGACGCACTGGCGCCTCGACGGTTTCGCCATTGCCGCAGGCGGCGAGCAGGGAGATCAGGGAAAGCGGTACAGCGAGAGACAGGGCATGGCGAAGCATGGCGGGCGACCTTTCGCAAAAGTAGCTTGGAATACTTATACTGGCCGGTATAGTAAAAATAGCGAACTCACCAGTCCAGTATTAAAAGAGCCTGATGTCCGACAAATCATTGCAGCCTTCCAGCGGGCCCGGACGCCCCAAGGACCCCGCCAAGCGCCAGGCCATCCTGGAGGCCGCCAAGCACCTGTTCATCGAGAACGGCTACGACGGCAGCAGCATGGATGCCATCGCCGCCAGGGCCGGCGTGTCCAAGCTCACCGTGTACAGCCACTTCACCGACAAGGAGAACCTGTTCGCCTGCGCGGTGGAGTCGAAGTGCGAGGAACAGCTGCCGCCGCTGATCTTCGAGCTGCGCCCGGGTGGCTCCGTCGAGGACGCCCTGCGCGCCATCGGCCGGGGCTTCAGCAAGCTGATCAACAGCGACGAGTCGCTGGCCCTGCACCGCCTGATGATCTCGCTCGCCACGCAGAACCCGCAGCTGTCGCAGCTGTTCTTCGATGTGGGCCCGCAGCGGGTGATCGACGCCATGCGCCACCTGCTCGAGCAGGCCGACGCCAGCGGCCAGCTGCAGGTGGACAACCCCGTCCACGCCGCCGAGCACTTCTTCTGCATGATCAAGGGCGGCATCCACTTCCGCGTGCTGATGGGTGTCGGCCAGGCGCCGGACGACACGCAGACCGAGGCCCACGTGCGGGAAGTGGTCGAGATCTTCCTGCGCGCCTATCGCCGCTGATTACGGTTAGGGCTTGAGCGCCTTCTTCGGGTAGATGTCGTAGCGGCTGGACTTGCCTTCCAGCGCATAGCTCGGCTTGGCCCCTTCGATGATCGGCGCCTTGCGCGGGCGTTTGACCACCACCCGGTGGCTGGCCAGGGCCAGGGCGGCCTCCAGCAGCACCGGCGCGTCCAGATCGTCGCCCACCAGCGGGCGGAACAGGCGCATTTCCTTCTTCACCAGCGCGCTCTTGTCCCGGTGCGGGAACATCGGGTCGAGATAGACGACCTGGGGCGGCTCGCCCTGCCAGCCGCGCAGCAGCTCGATGGCGTTGCCCCGGTGCAGGCGCATGCGCGCGGCGATGGGAGCCACCTCGGCATCGTCCCGGGCGCGCCCCAGGCCGTCTTCAAGCAGCGCGGCGATGATCGGCTGGCGTTCGATCAGGTCCATCTCGCAACCCAGGCTGGCCAGCACGAAGGCGTCGCGCCCAAGCCCGGCGGTGGCGTCCAGCACATGAGGACGCACGCCAGGCTGCACACCCACCGCCTTGGCGATCATCTGCCCGCTGCCACCGCCGAACAGGCGCCGGTGGGCCACCGCCCCCTCGACGAAATCCACCCGCACCGGCCCCGGCGCCTGCGGCCCCAGCTCGACCAGTTGCAGCCCCTCCTCACCCAGCTGCACGGCGAACTCCGCCTCGCCCTCCAGCGGCAGGCCGAGGCGCTCGGCCCAGCGGCTGGCAGCTTCGGCGAACGCGGGCTGCAGAGCCTCGACACGGATGCGGGTGACGGCGGGTTGGTCGCTCATGGAAAATCGCTCAAAGGAACCGGCGCGCGGCCGATAAGGGGAATAGCCGCCTATTCTGCCAGACCGCACCGATGTCCTCGAAGCTCGTCGCCCTGCCCGCCCAACGCCACTTCCTGCTGGAACGCCAGTGGGAAGCCGGCCTGCGCGAAGCCTTCGACTACCAGCGCCTGCTCGATTCCCTGCTGCCGAAAGACACCACGCCAGCGGAGGACACCCCCGAAGTCATCGCCACCGAACGGCTGGGGTCCGACCACGCGGCCATCGATGCCTGGCTCGCAGGCTTCCGCCAGACGCTGCAGCAGCGCGAATGGCAGCTCGGCGTCAGTGAATATCGCCGCGGCCCCATGCTCGACCCACTGACGCTGGGGCTGGCCGGCGATACCTTCGCCACAACGTCCGTCTCACCTAACGACAGCACGGCGGACGAGGACGACCTGATTCGCCAGTGGCGCCTGTCCCGGCTGGAAAACGCCGGCAGCCGCAGCCAGATCGTCGCCACGGCGGCACCTCGGGACACCCGCCACGCCCTCGGCGCCTATGGCGGCATCGCCCTGCTCGTAACGACCGGCCAGGAACTGCTTCCGGCGAACCGCTAGCGACACATGCGGAACAGCCCCATGTCCAGATGGAAGTGATCACGGTGGGCGGCGTTGTAGTCCGGTCCCAGCGTGACGTTGAAGCTGTCGCAGGCGGCGTCGCGAACCCGGCGCAGGAACAGCGCCTCCTTGCCCTCGCCGCCCCAGTCCCGCACCACGCTGATGCGCCTGCCGTCCTTCAGGCGGAACCCGGCGATGTCCAGCGCATTGGCCGTGGCGTGCTGGCTGCGCCGCTGGCTGGTGCCGATGTTGCGGCAGGCGAAGCTGCCCAGGTGCTCGACCCGCGCCACCGGCTGGCCAAACACCTCGCGCGCCGCCGGCTGCAGGCCATGTTCCTCGAACAGCGCGTAGGCCACCGCCAATTTGCAGCTGGCCAGGAAGCCGGAGCTGAACTGCACCCCGGCGCCCTGCACGCGCACGGCGTTTTCCACGGCGCAGCCGGCGGCGGGCTCGCTGTCCGCCACGGCCGTATAGCGCAGCACGCTGCTGTCCAGCGCCAGCCGGCACAGCTCGGGCGCCTGCTGCAGTCGCATCAGCTTGTAGCCAGTAAACAGGTTGGGCGGCCGCCGGACATCCAGCGGCGCCCAGGGATTCCAATCCGGCGGCACCTGCAGCCAGCCCTGGTACACGGCAAGCGGTACGCCGATCAGGGCCGACAGCAGGAGCAGCCAGAAGGCGCGCCACATGCCGCCGTCAGCCAAACAGGCCGTTGATCTCGTCGAACGGCATGGCCTCGCCCATCGCCGCCAGGCTGCCACGGGCCAGCTCGCCGGCGGCGAGGAAGAACTCGCCGTAGGCCACCCGCGCCAGGTTCGAACCCACGCTGACCCGCTTCACGCCCAGGTCCGCCAGTTCGGCCAGGGACAGGCGCAGGTTCGGCGAGCCGACCAGCACGTTGACCGGCCGGGGCGCCACCGCCTGGACCACCGCCTTGATCTCGTCGCGGCTGCGCAGCCCGGGCGCGTAGAGCACGTCGGCGCCGGCTTCAGCATAGGCCACCAGGCGGCGAATAGTGTCGTCCAAGTCGGCGCGGCCATGCAGGAAGTTCTCCGCGCGGGCCGCCAGGGTGAAGGGGAAGTCCAGCGACCGGGCCGCCTCCACCGCGGCGTGGATGCGCTCCACGGCCAGCTCCAGGGGATAGATGGGCATGTCGGCGCGGCCACTGGCGTCCTCGATGGAGCCGCCCACCAGCCCCGCCTCGGCGGCCAGGCGGATGGTCGCGGCGCAGTCCTCCGGCGCGTCGCCGTAGCCGTTCTCCAAATCGGCCGCCACCGGCAGCGGCGTGGCCTCGACGATCGCGCACGCGTTGGCCAGGCACTCGTCGCGGCTCACCGCACCCTCGGCATCGCGCCGTCCCAGGGAGAACGCCAGCCCTGCGCTGGTGGTGGCCAGCGCCTGGAAACCGAGCCGGGCGAGCATCTTCGCCGAGCCGGCATCCCACGGATTGGGCAGGACCAGCAGCCCCTCGCCCAGGTGCAGGTCACGGAAGGCTTCGCCACGCTCTCGCTGCGTACTCATGTTGCTGCTCCTTGCGCCGAGTGAAGGAAATGGACCGGCCGCCCGGAAGAGCGGCCCCTGTCAGAGCAGACCGAGCTGCTCGACCTCCGGTTCAACCTGCGCCGGGGCCAGCGCCGGCAACCCCGGCAGGCGCTGTGCCAGGCAGTCGTGGAAGCGTAGCGCCTGGGCGGCGGCCAGGTGGTTGTCCGGCGTGTGCAGGAAGACATGGGGCGCCAGGCCCTGCTCGATCCAGGCCGCGACCTTGTCCAGCCAGGGTTCGAGAAATAGCTGGTTGGCGTCCAGATCCGGACCGCCGATGAAGCGCACCTGCGGGCTACCGCTGAAAGCCGCGGGGCGCAGCGGCAGGCGCGGTTTCCTTGACTGGGCGTGGAGTACCGCCGGATCGCGCGAGGTGCAGGCGAACAGGGCCCGCGAATCCAGGCAGATGCGCTCCACGCCCCGCTCCTGCAGGCAGCGGTTGAGCAGGCGCTCCTCGTCGCCCTTGGCGAAGAAGGCCGGATGGCGCACCTCGACGGCGATGGCACGGCTGGAGAACTCGTCGAGCCAGGCCAGCAGCTCGCCCAGCCGGGTCGGCCCGAAGCTGGCCGGCAGCTGCAGCCACAGCGGCGCCACCCGCTCGCCAAGCGGCTGCAGCAAACGGAGGAAGTCGAGCGTGGCGCCAAAGTGGTCGCGCAAGTCACCCTCGTGGCTGATATCGCGCGGCAGCTTGGCGCAGAAGCGGAAGCCGGCGGGCATCTGCTCGGCCCAGCGCTGCACGGTCGCCGGCGCGGGGCGGGCATAGAAGGTCGTGTTGCCCTCCACCGTGTTGAAGGTGGCGGCGTAGTGGCTCAGGGTGTCGGCAGGGCGCAGGCCGGCGGGATAGAAACTGCCGCGCCAGGCCGGCTCGTTCCAGGAAGGACAGCCGAGGAAGTACGGCATGGAGGCCGCGCCGGAGGCGTCGGACGAGGAATCTCGGAGGGTCATCGGCTATCCAGGGAGTGCATATCCGACCGCCGCCTGAGGCTCAGGCGTACAGGTCGAGGCCGAGGACTTCGCTGGCGTCGCGCTCTTCGGTGTAGCCGGCGGTGTTGCCGTAGGCAGCCAAGGCCTGGTTGGCCTTGGCGCTGAAACCGCGCTGCTGGGAGAGGCTTTCCTGGAACCGCGCTGGCAGGCTGTCGCTGCTGGCGTTGCTGGCCTGCACGCGCCGCGGCTGGGCGAGCTGTTCGTAACCCTGGGTAGAGGATGGCGAAACCGGCTGTTCCTGGCGCTGCTCGACCTCGCGCTGTGCCTCGCGCAAAGGCGTGACCGAGCTGCCCGGGCGGGCGCTGCGATCCAGCGGATAGGAGGATGAGAAGCCGTCGATACGCATGATTACTGCTCGGGATACGTGGATGGCAATTTAGCGGCGCCAGAAAAAAATGGCAATTTGCCCGGCCCGTCAGCGGACGGAAGGCGAAGTCTAGGGCTTGGGCGCCTTGGGCGTGGCCACATTGTCTCGCAGGTAGACCGGCTGCGCCTCATCGGCCGGCAGCGCCTCGCCACGCGCCCAGGCGAAGGTCGCCAGGGTCAGCAGGTCCAGGGCATGGGGCAGCATGGCGTCGTCGCGGCCGCTGGGCGTCAGCCCGATGCGCGCGCCGTAAGTGCCCCAGCCGGTGCCGGCGGCGAACCAGTCGCCGGTGGCGCCACGGGGTAGCTCCGCCATCTCCGGCGCCAGCACGGCTTCGACGCCCTGCAGGCGCATCTCGCCCTGCTCGGCGACGTAGCAGCCCCAGTACACCTCGTCCATGCGCGCGTCGATGGCCGCAGCCACCTGCCGGGCATCGTGCTCGCGCAGGGCGCGCTGGGCCAGCACGGCCAGGTTGGAGACCGGCAGCACCGGCCGGTCCAGGGCAAAGGCCAGGCCCTGTACCACGCCGATGGCGATGCGCACCCCGGTGAAGGCGCCGGGCCCGCGGCCGAAGGCGATGGCATCCACCGCGGACAGCGCCACCCCCGCCTCGTCCAGCAGGTCCTGCACCATGGGCAGCAGGCGCTGGGCGTGCAGGCGCGGGATCACCTCGTAGTGGCTGAGCGTCTTGCCATCGTGCAGCAGGGCGACGGAGCAGGCTTCGGTGGCGGTATCCAGGGCCAGCAGGGTGGTCATCGGGGCATCCGGTCGGGCAGAAAAAGGCGGCGATTATACCCGAGGCTGGGCGGGGTTCCGATTGGCCGCGGTGATCTTGGCACAAGGGCTTCGCGGCCAAGGCCGCTCCCACATGCACCCGGTAGAAAGCACAACGGCCCGCATGGGCGGGCCGTTGGACGGAGCGGTCAGCCGATCAGCTGAGGGCCGAAAACACCTTGGCGGTGATTTCTTCCACCGAGCCGACGCCGGCGATGGCGCTGTACTTCGGGGTGCCTTCGGCGGCGGCCAGCTTCTGGTAGAAGTCCACCAGCGGCTTGGTCTGGGAATGGTAGACGGACAGGCGATGACGCACGGTCTCCTCGGTGTCGTCCTTGCGCTGGACCAGCTCGTCGCCGGTCTCGTCGTCCTTGCCCTCGACCTTCGGCGGGTTGTAGACCACGTGATACACGCGGCCGCTGGCCTCGTGCACGCGGCGACCGGCAATGCGCTGGACGATCTCTTCGTCGTCGACGGCGATCTCGATGACGTTGTCGATGGTCACGCCCGCGTCCTTCATGGCCTCGGCCTGGGGAATGGTGCGCGGGAAGCCGTCGAACAGGAAGCCGTTGGCGCAGTCCGGCTGGGCGATGCGCTCCTTGACCAGGTTGATGATCAGGTCGTCGGAGACCAGACCGCCGGCATCCATCACGCTCTTGGCCTGCAGACCCAGCTCGGTGCCAGCCTTGACCGCGGCACGCAGCATGTCGCCGGTGGAGATCTGCGGAATACCGAACTTCTTGGTGATGAAACCAGCCTGGGTACCTTTGCCGGCACCGGGCGCCCCCAGCAGAATCACGCGCATCGAAGTGCTCCTCAAGAAAAGACAGGAAAGTCGTCGGATTCGCCTCGTGGGGCCAATCTCAATATTGGGTTTCGGCGTCACTGAGCGGCCAAAAGGAGGGCCACAATACACAGCGCTTCGGTGGCGCACAAGCCACCGAAAGTCGGAGTCGACGGGGCCTCAGCCGGTGTTGCGCAGCCCCGCCGCGATCCCCGCCACGCTGACCAGCAACGCCTGCTCCAGAGGGCTGTCCAGAGGGCTTTCGCGCTGCCTGCAGCGGGCCAGGAGCTCCGCCTGCAGCAGGTGAAGCGGGTCCAGGTAGATGTTGCGCACGGTGATCGCCTCGCGGGTCTCCGGACTGTGGGTGAGCAGCTCCGACTGATGGGTCAGGCCCAGCACCATGGAACGGCACTGCGACAATAGGTCGCGCAAATGCGCACCCAGCGGTCGCAATCCGGATTCGACCAGGCGTTCGTCATACAACGACGCGATCGCCGGGTCGGTCTTGGCCAGCACCATCTCCAGCATGTCGATGCGGGTGCGGAAGAACGGCCAGCGCTCGCGCATGTCCTCCAGCAGCCCCTTGCCGCCGCCTTCGAGAGCCTTGGCCAGCGCGGTTTCCCAACCCAGCCAGGCCGGCAGCATCAGCCGCGTCTGAGTCCAGGCGAAGATCCACGGAATGGCGCGCAGGCTCTCCACCCCGCCGGCGCGGCGCTTGGCCGGGCGGCTGCCGAGCGGCAGGCGGCCTAGCTCCTGTTCCGGCGTGGCCTGGCGGAAATACTCGACGAACTGCGGATGCTCGCGCACCACGGCGCGGTAGGCGGCGACGCCGTCGGCGGCCAGGCGGTCCATGGCCGAGCGCCAGGCCGGCTCCGGCGCGGGCGGCGGCAACAGGGTCGCCTCCAGCACGGCGGCCAGGTAGAGGTTGAGGTTCTGCTCCGCCAGTCGCGGTAGGCCGAACTTGAAGCGGATCATCTCGCCCTGCTCGGTGGTGCGGAAGCGCCCGCTCACCGAGCCTGGCGGCTGCGACAGGATGGCCGCGTGGGCCGGGCCACCACCACGGCCCACCGTGCCGCCCCGGCCGTGGAACAGCAGCAGTTCCACCTGGTGCCGGCGGCAGATCTCGACCAGCGACTCCTGCGCCCGGTACTGGGCCCAGGCGGCGGCCGTGGTGCCAGCGTCCTTGGCCGAGTCGGAGTAGCCGATCATCACTTCCCGCGGCGCGTGCAGGCGGGCACGGTAGCCATGCAGGCCGAGCAGGCGATCGATGGCCGGGCCGGCGTTGTCCAGGTCGGCCAGGGTCTCGAACAGCGGCGCCACCCGCATCGGCCGCCGCAGCCCAGCCTCCTTGAGCAGCAGCTGCACCGCCAGCACGTCCGACGGCGCGCCGGCCATGGAGATGACGTAGGTGCCCAGCGAAGCCGCCGGCGCGGCGGCGATGACCCGGCAGGTGGCCAGGACCTCGGCGGTCTCGGCCGAAGGCTGGTGCTGCGGAGGCAGCAGCGGGCGGCGGCTGTCCAGCTCACGCAGGAGGAATTCGAGGCGCTGGTCCTCGTCCCACTCGGCGTAGTTGCCCAGCCCCAGGTAATCGGTGATCTCGGCCATGGCCGCGGCGTGGCGAGCGGCGTCCTGGCGGATGTCCAGGCGCACCAGGAACAGGCCGAAGCAGGCGGCACGGCGCAGGCAATCGAGCAGTTCACCTTCGGCGATCACGCCCATGCCGCAGGCATGCAGCGAGTGGTAGCAGAGTTCGAGCGGCTCCAGCAGCTCGCGGTTGTCCTGGAGCACCTCGGGGCCGGGCGCGACCTCCTCGTCCAGCGCCGCCTCGGCCCAGGCGCGGGTGGCGCGCAGGCGCTCGCGCAGTTGCTTGAGCACGGCGCGATAGGGCTCGGGATGCACACCGACGCGCAGGCGCAGCTCGTCGCTGGCCTGCTGCATGGACAGCTCGGCGGCCAGCCGGTCGATATCGCGCAGGTAGAGATCGGCCGCCATCCAGCGCGCCAGCAGCAGCACCTTGCGGCTGACCTCGGCGGTGACGTTGGGGTTGCCGTCGCGGTCGCCGCCCATCCAGGAAGCGAAGCGCACCGGCGCGGCGCCCAGCGGCAGGCGCAGGCCACAGGCGTCCCGCAGGGCCTGGTCGGCCTTGCGCAGGAAGCTGGGCAGGGCCTGCCACAGGGAATGTTCGATCACCGCGAAGCCCCACTTGGCCTCGTCCACCGGGCTCGGCCGGCTGCGGCGGATTTCCTCGGTGTGCCAGGCCTCGGCGATCAGCCGGCGCAGCTGGAGTTGCGCCTGGTCGCGCTCGGCCGGCAGCAGGTCCACGTGATCGAGGGCGGCGAGTTGCGCCGCGATGGCGTCGTACTTCTGGATCAGGGTGCGCCGCGCCACCTCGGTGGGATGCGCGGTGAGCACCAGCTCGATGTCCAGGCGGCCCAGCTGGCGGGCCAGCGCGTCGGGCTTGTGCCCGGCGGCCACTAGGCGCTGCAGCAGCTCCGCCAGCGCCCGGTCGTCGAACGGTTGCACCTCATCGGCGTGATGGCGGCGGATGCGGTGATACTGCTCGGCGATGTTGGCCAGGTTGAGGAACTGGTTGAAGGCCCGCGCCACCGGCAGCAACTCGTCGTCACTGAGCCCGTCCAGGGTCTCGCGCAACTGCTGCTCGCCGGCCAACGAGCCTTTGCGCCCGGCCTTGGAGCCCTGGCGGATCAGCTCGACCTTGTCGAGGAACGCCTCGCCCAACTGGTTGCGGATGGTGTCGCCGAGCAGCTCGCCGAGCAGGTGAACCTCTTCGCGCAGACGCGCATCGATCTCCGCCATGGACCTTCTCTCCGCCTCGGGATAGAGGCGTCCAGCTTGCACAGAGCGACCCATTCTTACAAGCACACGACGAACGGCCGCTACCGGAACGCTGGCGAGCTAGTCTGAACCCTACGGGCGTCGGGAGCGCCCGTGTCCGAGCCGCATGCGGCCTGCGGACGCAATCCGCCCATCAGAGGTGCTTATGAAGATCCGTGAACTCACCCGCCATTGGGAGCAGAACGCCAAGGGTCGCCTGACCCAGAGCCAGTACCACATCCACCTCGACCTGGAATCCGCGGCGCGCCTGGCGGCGCTGGCCGAGATGTATCCCAAGCGCAGCGCCGAGGAGCTGCTCGCCGAACTGATCGGCGCGGCCCTGGAGGAACTGGAAGCCAGCCTGCCCTACGTGAAGGGCAACAAGGTGGTCTCCACCGACGAGCAAGGCGACCCGTTGTACGAGGACATCGGCCCTACGCCACGCTTCCTCGCCCTGGCCCGCAAGTACCTGCAGCAGATGACTGAACGCAACGACAACACCCAGCACTGAGCGCAGGTGTCGCGGGCCTTGCGGGCCGTGCGACACCGCAACCTTCCCCTCTTCGTCCCTCCTGCCTCCGTATCCGGCGTTCTGCACCGAGCATCTCTCGTGACCGGGAAAAATACGTGTTGGTGGAGCAATCCTGCCTTGTAGGGGCGGCTGGGCGGCATTCCGATTGGCCGCGAAATTCGCGGCTGAAGCCGCTCCCACAAGGTGTGCAACAACCAACGGGGACATAGCCGGGAAAAAACCTTGAACATTCGTTTTGAGAAGGAAGTCACACCACTAGACCGGGCGATTGGCAGGCTTCTTCGCCGATCAAGCCGCATCCGGTAGGCAACTTCAATGGACTGCATGGAGCTTGAACCATGAAAAAGAGCCCGAGAACGCTTCTTCTCACACTGACCCTCGGTAGCGGGCTGGTTCTGGCCGGCTGTGCCGGCAACCCACCCACCGAGCAGCTCGCCTCCGCCAACGCGGTCATCCGCAGCGCCGAGGTGGCCGGTGGCCCCGAATACGCGCCCGCCGACATGAAGGCCGCGCAGGACAAGATGAGCCAGGCCCAGCTGCTGATCCAGGATCAGGAGTACGAGCAGGCTCGCCGACTGATCGAGCAGGCCGAGGCGGACGCCCGCGTCGCCGAGCGTCGCGCCCTGGCCAGCAAGGCCCAGCGGAGCCTGGAGGACGCCCAGCAGGGTGTTCGGCAGATCCGCGAGGAAGGCTCGCGCACCCCGATCATCGTGCAGTGACCATGGAGGACCGACACTCATGAACCGTACGACCAATCTGCTGACCCTCTCCGCGCTGGCCCTGTTCCTGGCAGGCTGTGCCCACGACCCGAACCCCAACCTGGAAAAGGCCCGCGCCGAATACGCCGAGCTGCAGGCCAATCCGCAGGCGCTGAGCCTGGCCGGCGTGGAAACGCGCGAGGCCCAGGAAATGCTCAACCGCGCCAACCAGGCCTACGATGCCGGCCAGAAGACCGTGCAGGTGGACCACCTGGCCTACCAGGCCAGCCGCCGTGTCGACGTGGCCAAGGAAACCATCCTGCAGAAGAACGCCGAGGAAGCGCTCAAGTCCGCGCCGGCCCAGCGCACCCAGGCCCAACTGGATGCCCGCAACCAGCAGGTCGATATCCTGCTCAAGCACCTGCAGGCCAAGCAGACCGAGCGCGGCTCGGTGGTGACCCTGGGCGACGTGCTGTTCGAGATCGACCGTGCGCAGCTCACCAGCGCCGGCATGCGCAACGTGCAGGAACTGGGCAACTACCTGCTGCAGAACCCGGACCGCCAGGTGATGGTGGAAGGCTTCACCGACAGCACCGGCACCCGCGACCACAACCTGCGCCTGTCCCAGGCCCGTGCCGACTCGGTGCGCAGCGCCCTGGTGGCCATGGGCGTCGACCCGCGCCGCATCACCACCCACGGCTTCGGCCAGGACTATCCGGTGGCGAGCAACGACACCCCCGACTCGCGCACGCTGAATCGCCGGGTGGAAGTCACCATCGCCCACGGCCAGGGTCCGGTGGCGCCGCGCGCCCGTCTGTAAGACGCGGAGCCGTAAAAAATCCGATGCCGGGCTGCCGGCATCGGATTTTTCGTTTCTGGAGAACCCGCGCCTACAGCGGCGGTGCGCAGGAAAGAGTCAGGATGGTGGTTTCCCCCTGGATCAGCGCCGGATCGCTGGCGAGCACCAGGGTCTTCTTCCCCCCGGTTTTCAGGTTGACGAGGCCTTGCTGCAGGACCTGTTCGACACCCTCGACCTCCACGCTGCTGGTGTAGCGAGCGAGCGCCGAGAAGCAGGCGCAGTCGCCTATCGGCTTGCTCAGCTCGACATCGCCCTCGACCGTGGCCAAATTGCCCTGGACGGCCAGGGGTGCAAGCCTCACCGCCGCGCAGTCGGCCAGTTCATTATCCAGGCGTATATCTTCAGCCGAGCAGGCCAGCGGGCTCAGCAGGCACAGACAAACCAGCAGCCTAGTTCGCAACATAGGTACCTCCATTAGTCTCGCGACCTGCCACGTATTTGACCTTGATGATCAGGTGCCCACGTGTTCTGGCAAGGCTGCTCGACTTCAACACCGTGAAAAACCCAGGATCGACTTCGATGCAGCCGTGGCTGTAGCCCTTGGTCGAGTCATGCATATAGAAGCCACCGCGCCTGATGGCACATGCCTGGCGGGTCTGAGGATCCGCTGGCTCCATCCTGGCCCGGTTGTTTCCCCAGTTCGCCCAGAAGGGCTCGCAATCCCCCGCCGCACCGCCTCGCGGGATTCGCTGCATACCCCATGCAGGAGACAGATTGCACCGATTCTTGCCGTCGTCCCGCGCATCGCCCATGTCGCGGATAAAGACCTTGTACAGTCCCTCGGGCACCGGCCCCTTGTCCGGCACACACTGAAACTCCGGTCTCTGGAAGCCCGGCAGGGCCGTGCTGGCCTTGAACCGGCCGACCCCGCCCCACCTCACTTCCTGCCCATCGAATTCCAGATCGATATTCATCGCCAACTCCCTGTCTGCTCTTGAGATACCGAACGCAGACTAAAGAGAAGCCAGGCCGCTGCAAACCCGTCTCCCTTGCGGCTGAGAAACAGGTCTCAGCCGCCGGTCAAGGTGCCACTGCGATGGATTTCCAGGCGGGACGGCCCAGCAGCAAAGCCGGTGCTTCTACGCAGTAGGTATCAGTGATTACTGCTGTGGCGCCTGCGGGGTTTCCTGGCCGAGGCAGCGCACGGCCTGTTTCTTGTCGTCCACCAGCACGCCGGTCAGGCCCTTCTGCTGGGTGTCGAACAGCACCAGCACGCCGTCGATGCACTGGGCGGATTGGGTGGCGGGTTTCAGCGAGATCTTGTAGTCCTCGCCGGGGATGGTCTTGAGCATGGTGAATTCGGCCAGCAGGAGGGCGTCCTGCTCCTTGGCGAAATGCAGGTACCCGTAGTACCAGAGCACACCCACCGTGCCGATGATGCTGGCGATGCCGGTGAGGATCAGGGGGATGACGTTGCGTTCTTCGCTCATGGCTGAGGCTCGTTGTCCGAGGGGGCGCACAGTTTAACCGCAGCCCGGCCGCCCTGCGCGACCGGGATGTCGCAGCCGCTACTTGCCGCCGGCGCGGGTTTCCTCGCGGGCCTTGAAGGTGGCGTCGTAGATGCGCTCGGCCAGGCGGGAGAACGGCAGGCTCTGAATCCAGACCGTGCCGCTGCCGCGCAGGGTCGCCAGGAGGATGCCCTCCCCGCCGAACAGCATGCTCCTGAGCCCGCCGGCCAGGGCGATGTCGTAGTCGATGCCGCTGGTGAAGGCCACCAGGCAGCCGGTGTCCAGGCGCAGGGTCTCGTTGTTCAGCTCCTTGCGGATCACCGTGCCGCCGGCATGCACGAAGGCCAGGCCGTCGCCTTCCAGCTTCTGCAGGATGAAGCCCTCGCCGCCGAAGAAGCCGGCCCCGAGGCGCTTGTTGAAACTGATGCCGATCTGGGTGCCGTAGGCGGCGCAGAGGAAGGCGTCCTTCTGGCAGATCAGCCGCCCGCCCACCTGGCTCAGCTCGATGGGCACCACGGTGCCCGGATAGGGCGCGGCGAAGCCGACCCGGTGCTGGCCCTTGCCCTGGTTGCTGAAGTGGGTCATGAACAGCGACTCGCCAGTGATCAGGCGCTTGCCGGCGCCCCACAGCTTGCCCAGCACGCCGCTGGCCGAGCCGTCACCCATGCGCGTCTCGAAGCGGATGCCCTCGGTCATGTAGTTCATCGCACCGGCCTCGGCGATCACCGTCTCGCCGGGGTCGAGGATGATCTCCACGGTCTGGGCCGAGGCGCCGAGGATGTCGTAGTCGAGCTTGTGGCTGGGCATGGTCAGGGTTCCTTGGTCGGTAGCCCGGATGCAATCCGGGCTGGCACCGTCCCGGATTGCATCCGGGCTACAGGATGTTGGCGTAGTCCGCTTCGATGCGATCCAGGCTCAGGTGGTTCAGGAAGTTGGAGAAGCACATCCAGGCCGCCAGCGCGTTGAGGTCGCGGAACTGCGGCGGCAGGTACTTGGGCGGCGCCACCAGGCCCTCGTCCACCAGTTGGCGCAGGGTGCGCATGTCCTCCAGGGTGGTCTTGCCGCAGAACAGCAGAGGGATCTGCTCCAGCTTGCCCTTGCGCACGGCGAGCTGGATGTAGTTGTAGATCAGGATGAAGCCCTTGAGGTAGGACAGGTCCTTGGTGAACGGCAGGCCGTCCGGCGTGGAGCCGCGGAAAACCCGGCTGGCGTTGCCGTAGCTTTCCTCCAGGCCGTAGCCCTGTTCCTGGTAGAACTCGAACACCTGCAGGAAGTCGGCGCCCTCCTCCGCCATGTGGATGGCGCGGGTGCGGTTGGTCAGCTTGCGCAGGCGATACGGATAGGAGGCGAAGGCGATCACTTCCATCAGGATCGCCAGCCCCTCCTGGGTCACGGTCGACGAGGGTGGGCCCTTGGCGAGGAAGGTGCAGATGGGCTGGTTGAGGCCGTTGAGGGTGGTGCCGACATGCACCATGCCCTCGTGCACTTCCAGCGCGCGCACGTCGCGCTCGTTGAACATGGCGTCGGCGCGCACCTTGATGTAGTCGGCGCCGGCCGCGGCGTCGGCGACGATGCCGTCGGACTCGAAGACACGGATGGTGTCGTCGCCGAAGACCCTGGCCAGGCGTTCCTGCAGGATCGCCACGGCGTTCTCGGCGGTCAGCGTCTTGGCCTCGTCCTCCAGATCGCCGCGGGCGGCGATGTTGTTCAGGTAGCCGGACAGCATCAGGCCCAGGTCCGCCAGGGTCGGGTCGCCGGCATGGAAGGCATCCGAGGCGGCGCCGTACAGCTCCTGGGAGATCAGGCCGAAGTCAGCCGTGCCGCGCGCCTCCAGCATGCGGATCACCATGCGGTATTCCTTGCACATGCGCCGCATGATCTGCCCGACCGGGTTGAACTGGCCGAGCTGGCGGGTGATGTCGCGCTCGATGTTCTGGAATTCCAGCTTCTTTGCCACCGGGTCGAAGGCCAGCGGCCGGCTCTCGTAGTAGGCGCGGTCCACCGCCGGCAGCTTGCGCCCGCCGGCTTCGAGGAAGCCCTTGCGGACGCTGTCGTCCCACTTGATGGCGTCGAGCACGCGGATCGGCGTCTGCGCCTCGACCAGGCGCCCGGACAGGGCGCGGATGATTTCGTGGTATTCGTGCTGGGACGTGCGCCGGGTCATCGAGGCGCTACTCGGCGCTGCGCTGGTAGCGCGCCACTTCGACGAAGACGTCGGCGTTGGCCTGGTTGTCCAGGTAGGCGAAGACCTTGTCCAGCGGGCTGGTCACCAGCACCGCCTCGCCCTTGGGCGTATCGACCGGGCGGCCTTCCAGCGTGCCCTCCGCCATTTCCTGGAGGATGCGGTCGACGTCCAGGTTGTAGATCACCAGTTCGTTGTCGGTGGTCAGCTCGAAGCCGGCGATGGCGAAGTTGGCCCCCAGGCGCTTGGGCAGGCCGGCGGAGACGTACCAGCGGCGGCCGTGATGGGCCACGGTGAAGCCGTATTCCTCGGCCACCGCATCCGCCGTGTCCTCGCTCCAGACCCTGGCGCGGTACACGTTGGAACCGGCGCGGGCAACGCTCAGGTACTGCCGCTCGCCCCACTCGTCCTTGCGTTCCCAGTCGCCAAGCAGCGGGATCGGCGCCGCCTCGTTGGCCGGGATGGGGTCCTTGAAGGTCACCAGGCAACCGCTCAACAGCAGGCAACTCAGGGCGGCTATCGCGACGCGCCAGGCTTTCATCAACGCACTCCTTGTGAGATTCGATCGACCGCCACAAACGAAAAGCCCCGCCAGGGCGGGACCGGAAATCGGGGCTCCGCGACCAGGTCCGGGAGCATCGCGGCAGGGCGCGCCGGGGGCTCCAGGTCGAAGTCTTCCGGCCCTTCGACAACGGGCATGATATTCCATCCCCCCGACAAGCGTAGTCAACACCCTCTCCCCGTCCCAGAGCCGCCGGCCAGCCACCAACACAGACATCGCACTGTGGGCGACGATCCATCCGGGTATGAAAAAGGCTATATCCCCGTTAGATGTTGTATTGCTCTGGACCCCTTCTGGATCCCCGCCTGCGCGGGGATGACGAGGCAGGGGCGTCATTCCCGCGGCGGGAATCCAGAGGTAGGCACCAGCAGCGTCCAGATAGAGGGGCTTGACCGCGCAACACGCAACGGGGACATAGCCATGAAAAAAGGGGCCTGTCATCACGACAGGCCCCTCTTTGTACCTCGGCGCTCCGCGTCAGGCCTGCGGGCGCATGTGCGGGAACAGGATCACGTCGCGGATCGACGGCGAGTCGGTCAGCAGCATCACCAGGCGGTCGATGCCGATGCCTTCGCCGGCGGTCGGCGGCATGCCGTATTCCAGGGCGCGGACGAAGTCGGCGTCGTAGTGCATGGCTTCGTCGTCGCCGGCGTCCTTCTCGGCCACCTGCTGGTGGAAGCGCTCGGCCTGGTCCTCGGCGTCGTTCAGTTCGGAGTAGGCGTTGGCGATCTCGCGGCCGCCGATGAACAGCTCGAAGCGGTCGGTCACGCTCGGATCGTCGTCGCTGCGGCGGGCCAGCGGGGAGACCTCGAAGGGATAGCGGGTGATGAAGTGCGGCTGCTCCAGCTTGTGCTCGACCAGCTCCTCGAAAATCATCACCTGCAGCTTGCCCAGGCCCTCGTGGCCGAGCACCTTGGCGCCGGCCTTCTTGGCGATGGCGCGGGCCTTCTCCACGTCGTTGAGATCGGCCGCGGTGATGTCCGGGTTGTACTTGAGGATGGAGTCGAACACCGACAGGCGCACGAACGGCTCGCCGAAGTGGAACACCTTGTCGCCGTAGGGCACGTCGGTGGTGCCGAGGACGGTCTGGGCCAGCTCGCGGAACAGTTCCTCGGTCAGGTCCATGTTGTCTTCGTAGTCGGCGTAGGCCTGATAGAACTCGAGCATGGTGAACTCGGGGTTGTGCCGGGTCGAGACGCCTTCGTTGCGGAAGTTGCGGTTGATCTCGAAGACCTTCTCGAAGCCGCCGACCACCAGGCGCTTGAGGTACAGCTCCGGCGCGATGCGCAGGAACATCTGCATGTCCAGCGCGTTGTGGTGGGTCTCGAACGGCTTGGCCGCGGCGCCGCCGGGGATGGTCTGCAGCATCGGGGTTTCCACTTCGAGGAAACCGCGCTCGTTGAGGAAGCGGCGGATGTGGGCGATCACCTGGGAGCGCACGCGGAAGGTGTCGCGCACCTCGTCGTTGACGATCAGGTCGACGTAGCGCTGGCGATAGCGCTGCTCGGTGTCGGTCAGGCCGTGGTGCTTGTCCGGCAGCGGGCGCAGCGACTTGGTCAGCAGGCGCACGTTCTGCATGTCGACGTACAGGTCGCCCTTGCCGGAACGGGCCAGGGTGCCCTCGGCGGCGATGATGTCGCCCAGGTCGAAGTGCTTGACCGCTTCCAGCTGCTGCTCGGAGAGGGTCTTGCGGTTGACGTAGACCTGCAGGCGGCCGGAGGTGTCCTGGAGGACGATGAAGGCGCCGCGGTTGAGCATGATGCGACCGGCGACCTTGACCGGGATGGCGGCGGCTTCCAGCTCTTCCTTGGTCTTGTCCGCGTACTGCTTCTGCAGGTCGGCGCACAGGTTGTCGCGGCGGAAGTCGTTGGGGAAGGCGTTGCCCTGCTCGCGGATGGCGGCAAGCTTTTCCTTGCGCTGGGCAATCAGCTTGTTTTCTTCCTGCTGCAGTTCGTGCTGGTCGAGTTGTTGGTCGCTCATGGTCATCGGTTCCATCTAGGGTTCGTCCCCTCTCCCGCCGGGAGAGGGTTAGGGTGAGGGGATGGGCAGCGGCCCCTCACCCCCGCCCTCTCCCAGGGGGAGAGGGAGTCATATCGAGTGGTCTCAGAGACCTTGTTTCAGGCTGGCTTCGAGGTAGCCGTCGAGGTCGCCATCGAGCACCTTCTGGCAGTCGCTGCGCTCGACGCCGGTACGCAGGTCCTTGATGCGCGAATCATCGAGCACGTAGGAGCGGATCTGGTGGCCCCAGCCGATGTCCGACTTGCTGTCTTCCAGTGCCTGCGAGGCGGCGTTGCGCTTCTGCATCTCCAGCTCATACAACTTGGCCCGCAGCATCTTCATGGCGGTGTCCTTGTTGGCGTGCTGGGAGCGTTCGTTCTGGCAGGCCACCACGGTGTTGGTCGGCACGTGGGTGATCCGCACCGCCGAGTCGGTGGTGTTGACGTGCTGACCACCGGCGCCGGAGGAGCGGTAGGTGTCGATGCGCAGGTCGGACGGGTTGATCTCGATCTCGACCTTGTCGTCGATCTCGGGCGACACGAACACCGCCGAGAACGAGGTGTGGCGACGGGCGCCGGAGTCGAACGGGCTCTTGCGCACCAGGCGGTGCACGCCGATCTCGGTACGCAGCCAGCCGAAGGCGTACTCGCCCTTGATGTGCACGGTGGCGCCCTTGATCCCGGCGACCTCGCCCTCGGACAGCTCGACGATCTCGGCACTGAAGCCGCGCTTGTCGGCCCAGCGCAGGTACATGCGCAGCAGGATGTTGGCCCAGTCCTGGGCCTCGGTGCCGCCGGAACCGGCCTGGATGTCCAGGTAGCAGTTGTTGGTGTCCATCTCGCCGCTGAACATGCGGCGGAACTCCAGCTTCTCGAGGATCTCGCGCAGGCGCTCGACTTCGGCGGCGACGTCGTTCACCGCGCCCTGGTCGTTCTCCTCGACGGCCATGTCGAGCAGGTCGCGGGAGTCGGCCAGGCCATTGCTGAGGTCGTCCAGGGTCTCGACGATCTGCGCCAGGGTGGCGCGCTCGCGGCCCAGGTTCTGGGCGTACTCCGGGTTGTTCCAGACGTTCGGGTCTTCGAGTTCGCGGTTTACTTCGACGAGACGATCATGCTTGTGATCGTAGTCAAAGATACCCCCGAATCGTCTGGGTCCGCTCGGACAGGTCCTTGATGCTGTTGAGGATCGGATTGATTTCCATGGCTGGCGGCACTCGCAGGTAAAACTTCGGAAAAGCTGCGGAGTATACCTGACTCGGACATTACTGGCAGTCGCCAAAACCGGCCATGCAGACGAGCGATGCATCGCCCCCTGGCCCGCCAGCAAGCCATTGCTTTTGAAATGAGTAGCTACATAGAATAATTATCATTCAGTAATCGTTTCGGAATCCGAGATCTGCCGTGTCTGCGACCAGTTCCAGCGAGCCCCACGAATTCCACCAGCTTTACAGCGACCACCATGCCTGGCTCTATCGCTGGCTGCGTCGTCGCCTGGGCTGCTCGCACCATGCGGCGGATCTGGCCCACGACACTTACCTGCGCATTCTCAGCAGCCGTAAGGCTCCATCAGCCGAGCAGGCCCGCCCGCACCTGATGCAGATCGCCAGGGGCCTGGTGATCGACCGCTACCGCCGCCAAACCATCGAGCTGGCCTACCAGCAGGCGCTGAGCATGCAGCGGGAAACCCTGGCCCCGTCAGCCGAAGAGCGCGTGCTGATCATCGAGGCGCTGATGCAGATCGACAGCATGCTCGCCAGCCTGAAGCCGCTGGTGCGGGAAACCTTCCTGCTGTCGCGCTTCGAGGGGCTGACCTACTCCGAGATCGCCAAACGCCTGGGCATCGCCGTGGCGACCGTGCGCAAGTACATGCTGGTCGCCATGCACGCCTGCGTGGCGGCGACGGCGGAATGAGCCTCGTCATGCCGCACGCCGAGCTGCATAGACAGGCACAAGAAACAGCCATGCACTGGCAGGTCATCCTCTGGTCCGGCGAGGTGACGGAGCAGGAACAGCAGGCGTTTCATGCCTGGCTGCACGCCGATAGCGCACACCAGCACGCCTGGCAGGCACTCCAGCGCGCCTGCCGGCCGCTGAGCCAGGTGCCGGCGGCCATCGCCAGCCAGGCCCTGCGCAGTGCGCCAGCCAATCAGCAGCGGCGCAAGGTGCTGCTGGGCCTGGGCCTGCTGTGCGCCAGCCTGGCGAGCGCCCGGCTGATCCAGCAGACGCCGCAATGGCAGACCGCCCGCGCCGACTATCGCACCCGGCGTGGCGAAACCCGGCGCGTCAGCCTGCCTGACGGCACCCTGCTGACGCTGAATACCGACAGTGCGGTCGATCTGCACTTCTCCGCCAGCACCCGCACGCTCCAACTGCTCCAGGGCGAAGTGCTGATCAGCACCGCCGCCGACCCGGCCGCCACACCCCGCCCGTTCCGGGTCAGCACGCCCGCTGGCGACATCCGTCCGATCGGCACGCAGTTTTCGGTACGCCGCCTGGAAGACGAGCAAGGCAGCGTGCAGGTACAGGTATTCGCCGGGGCCGTCGAGATCAGCCCGCAGGCCGGCGTCAGCAGCCGTCTGGAGGCGGGCCAGCAGGCGCGCTTCGACCGACTGCGCACCACCCGCCCGCTGCCGGCCCAGCCCAGCAGTGCGGCCTGGGCCAGGGGCCTGCTGGTCGCCGAGCAACAGCGCCTGGGGGATTTCCTGGACGAATTGAGCCGCTACCGCCCCGGCGTGCTGCGCTACGCGCCGGAAATCGCCGAGCTGCCGGTATCCGGGGTTTATCCCCTGGCGGATACCGACGTCATCCTGCACGCGCTGGAGCAGGCGCTGCCCATCCGCGTCAGCCACATGACCCGCTACTGGATCAGCGTCGCCGCGCGCTGAGTGCCGAAAAACTTTCCAGCAGGCCGTAGCACTTTTTCGTTCTCGTGCGGGATTAGCCACAGAAGCCCGATTACTTCTGCCCTTCTGTAGCCCCTCACAAGGACACATCATGCCAACCCGCACAACGCAACCTCACGCGCCAGCGCTGCTACTACTCGGTTGCCTGGCTACCGCCATCACCGGCAGCTACGCACAGGCCCAGCCAGCCACGCAGAGCCTGCAACAGATGCAGTTCGCCATTCCCGCCGGCCGTCTGGACCAGGTACTCAACCAGTTCGCCGCCGCCACCGGCATCCTCCTGGCGGTGGATGGCAACCTGACCCGCGACCGGGTCAGCCAAGGGCTGCAAGGAACCCATAGCATCCACAGCGGGTTGGCGACGATTCTTGCCGACACCGGGCTGACCACCGAGCAAACCGGGCCAGCGCAGTATCGGCTGAGCCTGATTGCGGATGAGCTGACCACGCTGCCGGACACCTACATCGCCGCCAGCCAAATCAATGAAACGCCCCAGGGGCCGGTCGCCGGCTATATCGCCCAACGCAGCGCCAGCGCCACCAAGACCGACACCAGCCTGCTGCGCACCCCACAGGCGGTGACCGTGATCAGCGCGCAGCAGGCCCAGGCGCAGGGCGCGCACAGCCTCACCCAGTCGCTACGCTATGCCGCCGGGCTGTCGCCGGAAGTGCGCGGTTCCTCGACCCGCTACGACATCCCCTACATCCGGGGTTTCGGCTCCCCCAGCGATCCGATCATCTTCCAGGATGGCCTGCGCCTGCTGCGCGGCCCCGGTTATGCCATTCCCCAGGTAGAAGCCTGGGGCAGCGAACGCATCGAGCTGCTCCGGGGGCCGTCTTCGACCCTGTACGGCACCGCCATGCCCGGCGGGCTGGTCAACGCCGTATCCAAGCGCCCCACCGACTACGCGCGCGGCGAAGCGCAACTGCAGCTTGGCAGCCACGACCATTACCAGGCGGCACTGGACCTGTCCGGCCCAGCCAATGAAGAGGGCACGCTGCTCTATCGCCTGGTAACGCTCGGCAAGGTGGCCGACACCCAGGTGGTCAACAGCGAGGAAGAGCGCTACTACATCGCCCCGTCGCTGACGCTCAAGCCCAACGAGCGCACCCGCCTGACCCTGCTCAGCAGCTACCAGAAAGACCCGGAAGGCGGCTACTACGGCATCCTGCCGACCGTGGGCAGCCTGTGGAAAAGCCCGGCCGGGAAAATCCCTCGGGATTTCAACGACGGCGACCCGGCATTTTCCGAGTACGACCGCGAACAGTACGCACTGGGTTATGAATTCGAGTACGACCTCGACGACACCTGGAGCCTGCGCCATCACCTGCGCTACCTCAGGGCCGACGCGATCAGCAAGGACGTTGCCACCGCAGCCCTGGAGGCGGACAACCACACCATCCGCCGCTATGCGCTGGCGACGGACGAGTCGATAGCCGGCATCGTCTCGGACCTGCAACTGCAATCGCTATTCACCACCGGCACTCTGCAACACACGCTGCTGATGGGCTGGGAGCATCAGAACATCGACTCCGCGCAAAAGCGGCTTTACGGCAGCGCACCGTCCATCGACTACCTCAATCCGCGCTACGGCATTGCCACGGCGCTGAACCTCGGCCCGTTCATCGACCAGGACCAGGCCATCGAACAGAACGCAGTCTACGTGCAGGACCAACTGCAACTGGGCAACTGGGGCCTGCTGCTGGGCGGTCGCTACGATCGCGTACACACCGACACCGACGACAACCGCACTGCGGTCAGCCAGCGTCAGCGGGACAGCGCCTTCAGCGGCAAGCTGGGCCTGCTGTACAACTTCACCGAACAACTGGTGGCCTATGGCAGCTATGCCACCTCCTTCCTGCCGGTCAGCGGTACCGATCACCTGGGCAAGGCCCTGACGCCGACCACCTCCAAGCAGTACGAAGTGGGCCTGAAATTCCAGCCGGCCAGCTTCGACGGGCTGTTCACCCTCGCCTATTTTGACATCACCCAGCAGGACGTGGTCGCCACCGTCAACCCGCTCATGCGCTACCAGACCGGCGAGATACGCTCCAAGGGCATCGAACTGGAAGGCAAGGCCAGCCTCGACCAGCGCACCCAGCTCATCGCCGCCCTGAGCTATACCGATGCCAAGGTCAGCCAGAGCGTGGGCGTGGACAAAGGCGACTCGCCTATCGGCATTCCCGATCGCAGCGCTTCGCTGTGGCTGGATCATCGCCTCGCCCACCCCGCACTCGACGGCCTGACAATCGGCGCTGGCGTGCGCTACATCGGCGAGGCCGTCGGCGGTTACAGCCCAACGGCGTTCACCCCCGGCGCACGCCGCCTGGATGTGCCTGGCTATACCCTGCTCGACGCCATGGCCAGGTACGACTTCGGCGTCCTGGATGGCCGGCTCGACGGCATCAGCGTCCAGCTCAATGCCAACAACCTCGCCGACAAGACCTACGTCACCTGCCTGAGCAACAACTTCTGCAATTATGGCAACGGCAGGACGGTCTACGCCTCGCTGAACTACCAATGGTGAGCCTGAGCCCGGCCGCCAAGGGGCAATTGCACATCCTGCTGGCACTCAATGCGCTGTATGTGGGCTTCGGCATGATCATGGGCGTGGTCAACGGCGGCATGCCGACCATCATGCGCAGCCAGGGGCTGAGCCTGGCTTCGGCCGGCTGGCTGTACCTGCTGTTTCTGCCGTTCGGCCTGACCTTCCTGTGGGCACCGCTGATCGACCGTTTGCGCCGACGCAGCGGTGATATGAGCCTGATCGTGACGATGCAGTTGCTCGCCGTCGCCACCCTGCTGCTGGTGGCCGGCGCAGCCGAGCGGCCGCAGTGGCAGTTGTTCTGCCTGGGCATGCTCGCCTCGTTGGCGATCGCGACCATGGACCTGGCCCTGGATGCGCTGGCGGTGCAGCGGGTCGATGCCGCCTGGCGGCCAGCGGCCTCCGGCAGCAAGCTGGCGGCCCTGTCCTTCGGGGCCATGCTCGGTGGCGGCGTATTCGTCGCCCTGTTCGAGCGGGTCGGCTGGCAGACTGCGTTCGTCCTGCTGGCGGTCGTGCTGGCCGCCCTGCTCCTGCCGATCTGCCTGCTGCCACGCGCCCCCCAGGCACACGCCGCACAAGCGCGCCCGGCCAGCCTGCCCGCGCTGTTCCGCCAGCCAGCGGCGCGCCGGCGCATCGCCCTGCTGAGCCTGACCTGCTGCGTCATCTTTCCCCTGGCCGGCCTCGGCCGACTGATGCTGCTCGACCTGGGCGTCAGCATCGAGCGCATCGGCTGGATCATCGGCACCCTTGGCCCGCTCAGCATGCTGCTGGCGTCGCTGCTCGCCATCGCGCTGATGAAGCGCTGCGGCCTGTTAATCAGCATGCGCCTGTTCGTCGGCCTGGCGCTGCTGGCCCTGTGCGCCATCGGCACGGGGCTGACCCTGCACCAGCCGGCAGCGGCCATGCTCGGCACGCTGTTGCTCGGCGCGGGAGTTGGCGGCATCTACGTCACCCTCGCCAGCATGATTCTCGGCTGGTCATCCGGCAGCCAGCCGGCCACCGACTACGCCGCCTATTACGGCATCGGCCGCTTCGCCAGCACCCTGGCGACGATCGCGGCCGCCAACCTGATCGGCCATATCGGCTGGACGCCCTTCTACCTCGCCGGTGCCGCCGCCTTGCTGCTGGTCGCCGTGGCGCTGCAACCTCTTTACCTGGAGCACTGAACATGCCCGCGCAACCCGACCCGGACTTTTTCGACCTCACGGCCTGGCCCATGGCCTTCATCCGCTTTCCCGAGCTGCATGAACCCGAGCGGGTCGCCCGCCTGCTCGCCGGGCTGGATGGGCTGCTGGCCCGGCAACAGCCCTTCGTGGCGATCTGGAGCCTGCCCAGCCACGACCATGACGACGAACCCCACGCCGATGAAAAGGCCGCGATCCTGTGGATCAAAAAGCACAAGGTGCCGCTCAACCAGCTCTGCCAGGGCTACGTGTACATCACCGACGACAGCGCCCTGCAAACGCTGCTGAAAGAGCGCCTGCAGACGGTATCCAAAACCCTCTATCGCTTCCCCATGCGTGTGGTGGCAAACCGGCAGATGGCCATTGAAGTGGCCGGAAGCATGCTGGCAGGGCGCTGAAACGCCAGCGCAAGACCGTGATTCCACTGGATGTCGGGCAGCGCTCAGAACTTCAGGCTCAGCCGCGCCGCCAGGGCGTTGTCGCGGGCATCTTCGGCGTAGTGACCGGCGTAGGTCAGGCCCAGGTAGGCGTTCTCGCCCAGTTCGCGGTCCAGGCTCAGGTCCAGGCGCAGGCTGGCGCGCTCGAACTCGCGTCCCCGCACGCGCAGCGCCTCGCCCTCCTCGCTCCAGGCGCGGCTGGCGAGCCGGTCGCCGCCCAGGTCCTGACGCAGCGCCAGGCTGGCGCGGCCGACCCACTTGCCGCCCTGCGCGTACCAGGGCGCGGCCAGGCGCCAACCTAGAGTGAGATGGCCGCTCTCCTCGTCGGCGCCAGGCAGGCGCAGTCCGCGGGCCTGCTGCGCGGGGGCGTCGAGCCGGACGTAGGCCAGGCCGGCGAAGGGCTCCAGGGTAAAGTCGCGGAAGTCCAGGGCGAAGCTGCTCTCGCCGAACAGCTGCCAGCTGCGTGCCCGCTCGCCCCGCTCCAGCTCGTGCCAGCCGTGCAGCGCGCCGAGCTTGAAGCCGAGCTGGTTGTAGACCCGAGTGGCGGCGTACAGGCCCAGGTACGCGCTGTCGCTGTCCGAGTGGTCGTCGTCGACCTCCAGCCGGGCGCGGGCCACCGAGGCCAGCGCCCCGCCCATCCACTGCCCGCCCAGCGGACGATCCAGGCCCAGCACCAGCCCCTCGCCATCGCGGCGCAGGCCGCCGTCCCAGGAACCGCGGATACCGTAGGCCCGCGACCAGAGAGGCCACTCGCCTTCCTGCGCCTGCCTCTCGCGGAAGGCGAAGCGCACCTGCTGCAGACGGTCCAGCGCCGCCTCGCGCGGCAGGCGGCTGTCGTCCAGCAACAGGGCGCGCTGGTCGAGCAGCAACTCGCCGGCCAGCGCGCCCTGGCCGGTGAGTGTCAGAACCAGTGCGCCCAGAGTCGCCCGACGTGCCATGTCCGCCTCCCGATGAACTGGCGGGAGTCTATCAGGGGATCGCCTCGGCCGTGGTCACCGCCAGCCAGGGGCCGGGCGAGCGGCCGGCCAGCGCGCTCCAGTACCAGGCCGAGTGATCGCTGAAGCTGACCCCGGCGGCGTCCTCGATGTACTCGCAGACTCGCAGCGGGCCACCGGGTCCTTCGGCGACGAAGCAGCGTTGCAGCCCGGGCGTTGCCCTGCCGACGGGATCGACACGGCGTTGCAGCGCCTGGGCGCCGATGCGGTAGCCGAGCCCACGAAAGCAGTCCGCCGCCGGATGCAGCTTGCGAGTCGGCCGAGTGACGTGGCGCAGGCTGACCACGCGCTCGCCGTCGCTGAAGCGGCCGATGGCGCCGGGGAATTGCGCGGCGAAGCGCAGCTCGACCGGCGACAACGCCAGCGGGCGCAACTCGCGGCCTGCCAGGCGCTGCGGCCACTCGATGGCGCTGGCCAGGGCGCGCGGCGGTTCCGCCTCGGCCTGCAGCAGCGGCCAGCCGCCCAGGCCGACGAACACCAGCGCCAGCCCCGCCTGCCAGCGGCCCGGCACGGTCTCGATGGTCAGCCGTGCCGACGGCGATACGGGAATCCAATTGCCGGCGGTGACGATGCGCATCACCAGGGCGCAGACCACGACGAACACCAGCAGGCCGATGCCCTCGTGCATCCACCCCGGCCAGCCCAGGCGGCCGGTTTCCTGCAACACCAGCAGGCTGTTGCGCAGGATGTTGCCGACCAGCACCAGTGCGCCGAGCAAGGGGATGCGCCGCAACAGCAGGCGGTCCGGCAGGCGCAGCCAGGCGGCGCTGGCGAAGGCGGTGAAGTAGACGACCCAGGCCATCTGGATGCCGGAACAGGGGGCATCGACCATCACCAGCTGCCCGCCGACCTCCAGCGCGCTGCCCTGACGGGAAACGACCAGGCCGCCGCCGCGCAGCAGCCAAGCGCTGGCCTCGGCGGTGAGCAGACGCAGCGGATAGCCGAGGTAGAACTGCAGCGAGGACAACAGCGGCAGCGCCAGCAGGCCGAGGCCGAACCAGGCCAGGCGCGGTTGCCCGCTGCCGCGCAACGCCATGGCCACGCCCAGCACCGCCAGCACGCCCAGGGCGGCGCGGGGCAACGGCGGCCAGAAGCCCTGGCTCAGCGCCGCGAGGGCGGCCAGCGCGGCCCCCGCCAGCAGCCAGCCGGTACGTGGCGCCACGAGAAAGCCACGCCGCTCGCGCCACAGCACCAGCAGCAGCGCGCCCAGCGCGACGATGCCGTAGGGGTCGTCCGAGCCATCGCCCAGGCGCCGCGCGCTCCACGCCCACAGCGGCCACAGCGCCAGGGTCGCCAGCAGCAGCCAGCTCCAGCCCGGCAGGCCGCGCCGTGCCCGCTCATCAGCCACGGGCGCGGCGCCTCGCCATCCAGCCCATGCCCAGCGCGGCGACCAGCAGCATGGCCCAGGCCTCCGGCTCCGGCGTGCTCGGCACCGGCGCGCCGATCGCCTGGTTGCTCACGCCCTGGGGCAGCGGCAATGGCTGGGCGACCTTGGCCGCCTCGCCCGGCTGCGGGTTGCGCACCTGCTCGTCCACGGCGACGAACGAGGTGTAGGGCGTCAGCAGGCCGTACCTGAGGCCGAGGTCGAGGATCGCCTGGCTATGGACGTAGCCGCCCTCCAGGGTCTCCTGGTCGACCAGGCTGGCGACCCTGCGCCGCGCCCACAGGTGCGCCAGTGCCTGGCCGCCCTGCTGCACCTGCGCCGCCACGATGGGCACCTCGGCGTGGAACGGCTCGCCGCTGCCGTGGCCTTCCACCCGCAGGCTGCCCCGGGCCGGGCCGCGCCACTTGCCGAACACCGCCAGCGGACGCTCGGCGAACAGGTCGGGCAGCACCGCCGGTTCCACGTCGTATACCTCCAGGCCGTCGAAGCTCAGCTTCGGGCTGGCCAGCAACGGTGCCTCGATCATCCGCCGCAGGCGTTCGGCCTCCTGCGCCGCCGAAGCGGCGTCGAGCACCACGAACGGCTCGCCCTGGCCCGCGCGGGCCAGCCCCTCGATCAGCTGGCGGTTGACCGAGCTGCCGATGCCGAAGGCGAACAGGTTGGCCTTGTCCAGGTTCTCGCGCACCAGCCGGAAGGATTCGCGCTCCACCGTGACATAGCCGTCGGTGACTACCACGAAGCTGCGCGAGCGCTCGGCGTCCACCGGGATCGCCAGGGCCTGGCGCAGCGCCGGCAGCAGCTCGGTACCGCCGCTGCCCATCTGCGTGTCGAGCAGCGCCAGCGCCGTCTCGACGTTCTCCGCCGTGGCCGGCTGCGACTGCGGCGCCAGCATGCGGCTGCTGCCGGAGAACAGCAGGACGTTGAAGCTGTCCACCGGGCGCAGGCCGCCGATCAGGTTGCGCAGCAGCTGCTTGGCGGTGTCCAGCGGAAAGCCGTGCATCGACCCGGAGATGTCCACCACGAAGATGTACTCGCGCGGCACGATCAGGCTGGCGGGTGCGCGCCGGGGCGGCGCGACCAGGGCCAGGAAAAAGTTCTCCTCCTCGCCCTCGGCGAGCAGCACGCCGCTCTGGAAGCCCGCGCCGGACAGCCGGTAGTCGAGCACGAAGTCGCGATCATTGGCCGACCGGCCATCGTCGCCCAGGCCCAGGCGCAGACGGTTCGGCCCCAGGCGCTCGCTGCGCAGCGGGTGGCTGGGCGATGCGACGTCCTCCAGCGGGGTAGGCGCCGCCAGGTCGACGTCGAGCCGGAAAACACTGGCCGGCACCTGGCCATCGGCCAGGTAGGGCGTGGCGACCCACGGCTCGGCCTTGTGGCTCTCGCACCCCGGCCGGCCGTTGTAGCGCGGCCCTACCACGGTCGGGAAGACGAAGCGGTAGACGCCCTCCTCCGGCAGCAGCAGCTCGGTGTAGCGCAGCTCCACGTCCACCTCGTCGCCCGGCAGAATGTTGGCGACCTGCATCTGGTACACGTTCTCACGCTGCTGCTCCAGCAGCGCCGCGGTCTTGCCGGCGCTCCTGGCCTGCTGGTACTCCGCCCGCGCCTTCTGCTTCTCGCGGATCTGCGCGCGCAACTCGCGCTCGCCCAGGCGCACGGTCATGCCGTACACCGCCGCGCGGGTCGAGCCAGGGAACACGTAGCGCGCCTCCAGCGCCCGCTGGCCCTCATTGCGGTAGCGCTGCACCACCCGCACGTCGGCCATCACGCCGAGGATGCGCACCTGCACCTCGGTGGCCTTGAGCGGCAGGCTGTCGACGCCGGGGTCGCCACCCTCCACCGCGAAATAGGGGCTCTGGCTGTGCTCCTGCCGGGCCGCCACCAGGGTCGAACAGGCCAGCAGGAGCAGCCCCAGCACTGCCCGGCTGCAGAATGTGCGCAACATATCCATCTCCCACGAACGTTTGTCGATGGCGGGATGCTGCGGACGCGGCGTGGGAAAAGTTTGAAGATTGCGTGGACTTTGTGTGGAATGCAGCGACGCGGCCGCGAGGCCTTCACCACCCCGTCATCGGCCCGCGCCTGGGCGGACAGCATCCGGAGTCGCCGTTCATGCGCCCAGCCTTCAGTCTGCGCAGCCATTTCGCCCTGCTCATCGCCCTGCTGGTCACTCTGCTCAGCTGGCTGTTCGGCAGCCTGATCGGCAACGACTCGGGCAGCCGCATCCGCGAGGACGTGGGACGCGACCTGACGGAAGTCTCGCTGCAGATGATCGACCGCCTGGATCGCGACATGGCCAGCCGCGCCGCCTACCTGCAGGTGCTGGGCAGCCTGCAGGTGCTGCGCCAGCCGGACGACCCGGGGCAGATCCGCGCGCTGCTCGACCGCCTGCAGAAGGAAATCCCCAGCATCGCCTGGATCGGCTTCACCGACCCGATGGGCGTGGTCCTGGCCTCCAGCAACGGCATCCTCGAAGGCGTCAGCCTGGCCCAGCGCCCCGTCTACATCCGCGGCTACAAGGAGCTGTTCATCGGCGACGTGCACGAGGCGGTGCTGCTGGCCAAGCTGCTGCCCAACCCGAGCGGCGAGGCGATGAAGTTCGTCGACATCAGCCTGCCGGTGTACGGCCCGGACGACCGGCTGGCCGGCGTGCTGGCCTCGCACCTGTCATGGGCCTGGGCCGACGAGGTGCGCCAGTCGCTGCTGGAGCCGATCCAGCGGCGGCGCAACGTCGAGTTCCTGATCCTCGGCAGCGACCACACCGTGCTGCTCGGGCCCAAGCCGATGATCGGCCAGAAGCTGGACCTGGCCGAACTGCGCCGCCCGCTCGACCCGTCCGGCCAGTGGGCCGTGCAGCGCTGGCCGGACGGCGAGGACTACCTGACCGGCTTCGCCGCCAGCCAGGGCTACCAGGACTACGCGGGCCTGGGCTGGATCGTGGTGGCGCGCCAGGCGCTGGACGAGGCCTACGCCCCGGCGCACGAGATCGGCCAGCGCATCGTGCTGTGGGGCGTTGCCCTGGCGCTGCTGTTCGCCGCCATCGGCTGGCTGACGGCCGGCTACTTCACCCGCCCGCTGCGACAGATCGCCAGGGCCGCCGACCGACTCAGCGCCGGACGGATCGCCGTGATTCCCGACCTCGACAGCCCGCGCGAGATCGCCATGCTCAGCCAATCGATCCGCCAGCTGGTGGAAAGCCTGAGCCGCCAGCAGAACGCCCTGGGCCTGATGGAGAACAAGGCCTACAGCGACCCGCTGACCGGCCTGGCCAACCGCGCCGCGCTGGAGAATTTCCTGCGCCAGGCCAGGAGCCACGAGCGCGGCCTGGCCCTGCTCTACATCGACCTGGACGGTTTCAAGCCGGTCAACGACCAGTTCGGCCACGCCGCCGGCGACCAGTTGCTCAAGCACGTGGCCGTGCGCCTGCGCGGCTGCCTGCGCGAGGGCGATCTGGTCGCGCGCCTGGGCGGCGACGAATTCGTGATGGTGCTGCGGGTGGCGGAAGGCGATGCGCTGGAACAGGCGCGGGAGGTGGCGGAACGGGTGCTGCACGGCCTGCGCCAGTCAGTGCTGATCGACGGCCACGAAGTGCGCATCGGCTGCAGCATCGGCGGCGCGTTGTGGCCACGGGACCACGAGGTGCTGGAAGGTGCCCTGGAGCTGGCCGACCAGGCGCTGTACCGGGCCAAGCAGGCCGGGCGCAATCGCGCGGAGTTCCAGGCCGAAGCCCGGAACCCCGGCGGCGAGGTCAGCTGACCAGTTCGCGGCGGACCTGGGCCTCCAGTTCGGCCTTGAGCGAGGGTTCCAGCTTGAGCTGGCGGGCCAGTTCTTCCAGGTAGGCGCGCTCCATGAAGTGCTCCTCGTCCACCATCAGCACGCTGGCGATGTACATCTCCGCGGCGATTTCCGGCGTGCTGGCGGCGCGCGCCACCTCGCCCGGATCGAGCGGCTTGTTCAGTTCCGCTTCCAACCAGCGGACCAGTTCGGGGTCGCCCGCCAGCGCGCCGATCTGCTCCTCGATCAGCTGGCGTTCGCGGGCATCCACGTGGCCATCGGCCTTGGCCGCCGCCACCAGCGCCTTGAGGATGGCCTGGCTGTGCACCTCGGCCTGGGGCGCCGGCAGGCGGTCGACGGTCTGCGGCTCGACGAGCGGCTGTGCGCCGCCCTGCTGCTGGGCCTGCCAGTTGCCGTAGGCCTTGTAGGCGATCACCCCGAGGGCCGCCAGGCCGCCGTAGGTCAGGGCCTTGCTGCCCAGCTTGCGCGCGCTCTTGTTGCCCAGCAGCATGCCCAGGGCGCCCGCCGCCAGCGCGCCGCCACCGGCGCCCTTGAGCAGGCTGCCGAGGTCGCCGCCGCCCGCCTTGCCGGCGCCGGTCACGCTGCCGAGCAGGCCGCCCAGGCCAGCGGACGACGAGGAACCGGATTTCTGCTGTAGCAGGTCCTGGCCGGACTTGAGCAATTGGTCGAGCAATCCACGAGTGTTCATCTGGGCCCTCCTTCAGGGGTAGCCGTTCCATGAGGTCGGTCGATTCTAATCGCCGGCATCGCCGCCCGGCTCGCGGCGCAGTGCTTCCAGATATTGCCGCGCGCAACCGGCCGGATGCCTCCGGCGGAGCGTGATCCAGTTCGGGAATCCGCACGACGGTGGCCCGCCATCGCCCTAAACGGTGGGACGGGTCACATCCGCGCCGACGGCGATCTTTCAGGATCGCCCGGACCCCGCCACCCCGGCGGCCGGAGCCGCCGCCCATGTCCCACTTCCCGCCCCGCCCTTCCCCGCGTCGCCGGCTGCTCGGCCTGCTAGGGCTCGCGCTCACCCTGTGCGGGACGCCCGCCGACGCCGCCGACGCGCTGGCGGACGCCCTCGCCGCCGGCCGCCTGCAGGCCTGGCAGCAGTTGCTGGAACAGGGTGGCGACGACGAGCGCGCCCTGCTGGAGCGGGTCAACCGCTTCGTCAACCGCAGCGTGCAGCACGGGGAGGACCAGGACATCTGGGGCCAGGCCGACTACTGGGCCACCCCGCAGGAGACCCTGGGTCGCGGGCGTGGCGACTGCGAGGACATCGCCATCGCCAAGTACTTCGGCCTGGTCCGCCTGGGCGTGCCCAGCGAGCGCCTGCGCCTGACCTTCGTCAAGTCGCTGGAGCAGCAGCGCGCCCACATGGTGCTGGCCTACTACGACAACGAGCGCGCCGAGCCGCTGATCCTCGACAACCTGCGCGCGCAGATCCTGCCTGCCAGCCAGCGCGGCGACCTGCTGCCGGTCTACGCCTTCAACAACCACGGCATCTTCCTCGGCAGCGCGCCGCAGCGCAGGTCGAAGCAGACGCCCCAATTGCTGTCGCGCTGGCAGGACGTCAACGCGAGGACGCTGGCCGAGGCCGGCGCGCCCGCCGATCTAGTGATCTAGCGTGGAGACAGGTGCGCCACCATCAGCTGGACGCTTTCGCGTCCCTGGTACTCGTTGACGTCCAGCTTGTAGGCCAGCTCTACCCAGCGCACGTTGGGGTTGGGCCATACCTCGCGGTCGATGTTGAAGGCGATGCCGTCCAGGGTCTGGCCGCCGCATTCGGTCTTCACCACCAGTTTGAGGTGCTTCTCGCCCACCACCCGCTGGGTGACGATCTGGAACACGCCGTGGAACAGCGGCTCGGGGAAGTGCTGGCCCCAGGGGCCGGCATGGCGCAGGGCCTTGGCCAGCTCCAGGTGGAATTCCTCGATGCCCAGCTGGCCGTCGGACAGCAGGCGGCCGGTGAGGTCGTCCTCGGTCAGCTGGCGGCGCACTTCCGCATCGAAGGCGCTGGCGAAGGCGCCGTAGTGGCCCTGGGGCAGCGACAGGCCGGCGGCCATGGCGTGACCGCCGAACTTGCTGATCAGCCCGGGGTGGCGCGCCGCCACGGCGTCCAGCGCGTCGCGGATGTGCAGGCCGGGCACCGAGCGGGCCGAGCCCTTGAGCAGGCCGTCGCCGGCGTCGGCGAAAGCGATGGCCGGACGGTGGTAGCGCTCCTTCAGGCGCGAGGCGAGGATGCCGATCACCCCCTGGTGCCAGTCCGGCTCGAACAGGCAGAGGCCGAACGGCAGGCTCTCCACCGGCAGGTCGCGGAGCTGAGCCAGGGCCTCGCGCTGCATGCCCTGCTCGATGGCCTTGCGGTCCTTGTTCAGGTCGTCCAGCTGCTGGGCCATGTCGCGTACCAGGGCCTCGTCCTCGCACAGCAGGCACTCGATGCCCAGACTCATGTCGTCCAGGCGCCCCGCCGCGTTCAGGCGCGGGCCGAGGATGAAGCCGAGGTCGGTGGAGCTGATCCGCCCATGCTGGCGCCCGGCCACTTCCAGAATCGCCCGCAGCCCCGGCCTGGCCCGGCCGGCGCGGATGCGCGCCAGGCCCTGGTGGACCAGGATGCGGTTGTTGGCGTCCAGCGGCACCACATCGGCCACGCTGCCCAGGGCGACCAGGTCGAGCAGCTCGCCCAGGTTGGGCTCGGCGATGCCCGCACGGGCGAACCAGTCGACCTCGCGCAGCCGCGCGCGCAGGGCCAGCAGCACATAGAAGATCACCCCGACCCCGGCCAGCGACTTGCTGGGGAAGTCGCAGCCCGGCTGGTTGGGGTTGACGATGGCGTCGGCCGCCGGCAGTTCCGGCCCCGGCAGGTGATGGTCGGTGACCAGCACCCGCAGCCCGGCGGCCTTGGCCGCGGCCACGCCGTCGACACTGGAGATGCCGTTGTCCACCGTCACCAGCAGGTCCGGTTGGCGCTGCAGGGCCACGGCGACGATTTCCGGGGTCAGACCGTAGCCGTACTCGAAACGGTTCGGCACCAGGTAGTCGACGTGGGCCGCGCCGAGCATGCGCATGCCTAGCACGCCCACCGAGCTGGCGGTGGCGCCGTCGGCGTCGAAGTCGCCGACGAAGAGGATGCGCTCGCGCCGCTCCAGAGCCTGCACCAGCAGCTCCACCGCCGCGTCGATGCCCTTCAGCCGCTGGTACGGGATCAGCCGCGCCAGGCCCTTGTCCAGTTCCTCGGCGGAGCGCACGCCGCGGGCCGCGTAGAGACGGGTCAGCAGGGGCGGCAGGTTGCCCAGGTCAGGCAGGGTGTCGGGTAGCGGGCGGAGATCGATGCGCATGAAAGAAGAAGCCTGTTGATTCGTAGGACCACTCCCTCTCCCCTTGGGAGAGGGTTGGGGTGAGGGTATTGCGGGCGGCTCGGAGCTGCCGAGTGGCCCCTCACCCCCGGCCCCTCTCCCAGGGGGAGAGGGGAGGACTCAGCGCTCGCCGGCCAGCCACTCCAGGGGAATCTCGTGCTGGCCGCGCTCGTCAGTGACGTACAGCAGGCCGTCGCTGATCATCACGCTCCAGCTGAGCGAGCGTGGCAGGTCGCGGGCCAGGTTTTCCAGGGCCTCCTGGTCCACGCCGACCACGTTGATGTTCCTCAGGCCGCGCACGCCGTCGAGCACCTTGCTCTGCCACACCCGCAGGTTGCCGTAGGCCATCAGGCTGAACTTCTCGGTGCGCCGGGAACACCAGGTGATGCGCTCGGCGTCCGGCTGGCCGACCTCGATCCAGTGCAGCACGCGGTCGTCCAGGCTCTTCTCCCACAGCGCCGGCTCGTCGACGTCGGACAGGCCGCGACCGAAGGCCAGTTGCTCGTGGTACCACAGGGCGTAGGCGATCAGCCGAACAGCCAGGCGCTCCTCGGTCTCCGAGGGATGCCTGGCGACGGTGAAGCGCAGGTTCTCGTAGACGTTGCGGTCGAGGTCGGTGAGGTTGAGTTCGACTTTGTAGGGCGTGGCTTGCAGGGCCATGGGCAGGCTTCCGGCGACTCGAAAAGGCGGCAAGTCTACCCGATTCACCCCGCAGCCTGTTCACGATCTCTTGGGCGAGGAAACATCCGCCCCGTTCGGCAACGCAGCGGGTGAAACGGCGCAGGCTTCGCGGCCGAGGCCGCTCCCACAGGGGATTTCAGCGGGGCGCGACAGATTCCGGGCAGGCTCTCACCGGGGTTCTGCCCGGTACAGCTCCACCCGGTTGCGCCCGGCCGCCTTGGCGGCGTAGAGCGCCTCGTCCGCCAGCGACAGCAGGCGGTCGAGCTGGTAGCCGGCCTGGGCCGCCTCGGCGATGCCGATGCTGACGCTCAGCTGGCCCGCGGCGACGAACGGCAGAGAAGCGAACTCGCTGCGAATCCGCTCGGCCAGGGACAGCGCCGCGGAGGCGTCGGCCCCCGCCAGCAGGCAGACGAATTCCTCGCCGCCGATCCGCGCGCAGATGTCGTGCTGGCGGGAGCGGTCCATCAGGATCTGGCCGAAGTCGGCCAGGGCCTGGTCGCCGGCTGCGTGGCCGAAGCTGTCGTTGACCTTCTTGAAGTGGTCGAGATCGCAGAGCAGCAGCACCGCCGGCCGGCGCAGATGCGCGCAGTCGGCGAGCAGCCGACCGGCGGCGTCGACGAAGGCACGGCGGTTGCCGATGCCGGTCAGCGGATCGCGCAGCGCCGCGCTCTTGTACAGCAGCTCGGCGCGCTCCTTGACCATCGACAGGGTGACGAAGGCCAGGCCGATGGCGTACAGCAGCGTCTCCAGCACGACCAGGGAGAAGAAGGTGGTGCTCTGCCCCTCGGGGTCGAACGGCATGTCCCGGTCGAGAAAGGCGCGCACGATATAGAAGCCGGCGTGGAGCAGCACCAGGGCCAGGGTCGGCCGGTAGTCCACCTCCAGCTGCAGCCGGCTGCGCCACAGCTCCCAGGCGCCGAGAACGGCATAGGCGGCCATCAGCAGGGAACTGAGCGTGATACGCAGCGACAGCGCCTGGTGGAAGGCCGGCACCAGGCACAGCAGCAGCCACACCGCGCCGCCGGCCAGCATGCCCCAGCGACAGGGCGGGCGCCCGGTGAACACCCGCAGGGCCGTCCAGGCCAAGGCCGCGCTGAACAGCACCAGCAGGTTGCTGAACACGATAGGCACCCAGTCGATGCCCACTCCGCGCAGGGTGCCGACCAGCGCCCCGAGGGCGCCGATCACCAGCGCCGCCGCCAGGTAGCCCAGCGTGCGGTCGCGCCCACGGGTCCAGGCGTGCAGCATCAGCACGCTGACCAGCAGGAGTACGTAGATGTCCAGCATCACCAGGGTGGCGAGGTTCAGCTGCATGATGCGCCTCCGCTCACCCGCGAACGGCGCTCTGGCACTAGTGGCATGAAGCGATAACTACACGAACGGTCAAAATTCCCGCCACTTTACGTGGCGCCGTTCGGCGAAGCCAGAGGAAGCAGTCAACTGGCCATCAGCGGGCGTAGCGCGTCCAGAGCGACTCGAACACCCGTGCATAGGCGGCCACCAGTTGCGGATGGTCGATCACCAGCAGGTTCTCCTCGTTGCTGGTACTGGCGCTGCGGGTCCAGTTGAAGCTGCCGTTGAGCAGGATGCGCCGGTCGAACAGGGCGAACTTGTGGTGCATGTGGAACGGGCTGTGGTCGATGCGCAGCGGCACGCCCTGGGCGATCAGGCGCAGGACGTCGCTGCCTTCGTCGTGCTGCTTCTCGTCGTCGCTGATGACCCGCACCGCCACGCCCCGGCGGTGGCAGGCGGCGATCTCGTCGCTGAGGCGGTCGTCGGAGATGGTGTAGACGCAGATGTCCACCGACTCGCGCGCCTGGCGGCACAGCTCGCGGATCTTGCGCAGGCAGTCCTCGCCGGGGCTGAAGTGGGCGCTGGCGACCGCCGGGCGCGGTGGCGTGGCGGCCAGGTCGAGGGTGCGCACCACCTGCTCCAGCCACTTCAGCGCCGGCAGCACGTTGGCGGGATCGGTCAGCGCCAGGTCGCGCACCAGGTCGAAGGCGCGGTTGCGCAGGTAGCGCACCTGGTCCGGACCCAGGTCGGTGCCGAGCTGGCGCAGCTCGTCGCGTTCCTCGTTGCTCAGCTTGAGATCGACCAGGCTGTCGCGCAGTTGCTGGTCGAGACGGGCGAAGTCCATGTCCACATCCTCAGGTCGGGCGCCGGCGCCGAGTCAGGGCGGCGAACAGCACGCCGCACAGGGCACCGAACAGGTGGTATTCGAAGGAAATGTCCCGGCTCGGCAGCAGGCCGAGCCACCAGCCGCCGTAGTAGAGCAGCACCAGCAAGGCGATCAGCAGGCTGGCCAGGCTGCGCTCGAACCAGGCCCGCGCCAGCAGCAGGCCCCACAGGCCGAACACCCAGCCGCTGGCGCCCAGGTGCAGCCCCGGCCGGGCGAACAGCCAGACCAGCGCCCCGCTGCCGACGATGATGAAGGCGCTGGCGGCGAGGAACTGGCGCAGCGAACCGAGCAGCGCCAGCCAGCCCAGCAGCATCAGGCCCGGCAGGTTGTTCAGCAGGTGCCACCAGCCGGCGTGCAGCCAGGGCGCCAGGAGGATGCCGGGCAGACCGTCGACCCGCCGTGGCAGCACGCCCCAGGCGTTGAGGGCCTGGCTGCTCAGGCTGTTGACCAGTTGCAGCGCCAGCAGCGCCGCGGCGATGCCGATCAGCAGTCGCAGGCGGGGCGCCAGCCAGGCCGTCACGCCTTTTCCGGCCCCGGCTCGGTCGGTGGCTGCGGCGCGCCGAGGAACTGGCCCAGCTCGCGCAGGCGCTGGGCCATCTCGCCCATGCGGCCATGGGTGCGCAGGTCGATCTCGATCTTCTTGTCCATGGCGTTCATCAGCGGCAGGAAGCTGTTCTGCAGGGTCTCGGCGACCCGCTCCAGCAGCACCTGCACGCCGGGCTGGGGCGGCGCCTGCACCGCCACTTCCACCTGGGGCTGCAGGGTCCCGAGCCGCTCCAGGCCGGCCAGCAGCTCGGCCCAGGGAATCTCCTGCTGCTTCTGCGGCTCGCGCTGCAGGGCACGGATGCCTTCCACCAGGTCGTTGAGCTGGGCCACCACGCGGGCGCCGACGTCGCTGTCGCTGCCGCCCATGGCCTTGTTGCGCAGGAAGTCGCGCTTGATCTGTGCCCAGCGCTCGGCCTGTTCGGCCGTCATGTTGCCGCGCAGCTCGGCCAGCTTGAGCAGGTTCTCCTCGGCGCCGGTGGTGAGCAGCTGCGACTCGCCCTGGTAGTGGTCGGCGATCAGCTGCAGCAGCTCGGCGTCGTTCATCACCGCGCTGATCTTCTCGGCCATCTTGTTCATGTTGCGGTAGCTGCCCTGCAGCTTGAACGGCGGCTCGCTGCGGTACTGGTCGGCCTGGGCGGCGCTGGCGATGTACTGCTGGTTGACCCGGCCCACCACGTCGCGCACCTGCATCAGGCGCTGCAGGGTGCTGACGATCTCATTGATCTCCGCACCGCTGTAGCCATGGCTCAGCTCGTTGGCGGAGAACGGCTTGCCCTCGGCCTTGGCGACGAAGCGGTAGACGTCGGCCATGTCGCGGGTCGCCAGCGGCGCCAGCACCGGGTTGGAGGTCAGGCCGTTCTCGATGTACGACAGGGAGAAGGCTTCCTGCATGCCGCCCAGGGTGTCGCCGAGGTTATAGATGTCGGCGCGGTTGGCGAGCATGTCGGGGATCTTGAAGACATCGCCGGACTCGGTGTACGGGTTGCCGGACATGATCACGCAGAACTTCTTGCCGCGCATGTCGTAGGTCCGGGTGCGGCCCTTCCACACGCCCTCGATGCGCCGGGTGCCGTCGCACAGGGAGATGAACTTCTGCAGAAATTCCGGGTGGGTGTGCTGGATGTCGTCGACATACAGCATCACGTTGTTGCCCATCTCCAGCGCCAGGTTGAGCTTCTCCAGCTCCTGGCGCGAGGTGGCGTCCGGCGCCTGGGCCGGATCGATGGAACGCACCTCGTGGCCCAGGGCCGGACCGTTGATCTTCATGAAGATCAGGCCCAAGCGGTGGGCGACGTACTCCATCAGGGTGGTCTTGCCGTAGCCGGGCGGCGAGATGAGCATCAGCAGGCCCATCAGGTCGGTACGCTTGTTCTCCCCGGCGGTGCCCATCTGCTTGGCCAGGTTGTCGCCGATGAAGCCCAGGTACACGTCGTTGATCAGCTTGTTGCGCACGAAGGAGCTGAGCGGCCTGGCCTTGAACTCGGACAGGCGCAGCGCCTCGCGCTCGCGGGCGATCACTTCCTGGCGCAGCGCCTGGTAGCGCTGCAGGCCGGGCAGGAACGACTCGCGGTGGGCGCGCAGGCGGGCGAACAGATCGTCCACCGCCAGCACCAACTGACGATCATGGATGCGCGGGTGCTCGCCCATCAGGTCGGTGACGGTGAAGCGCAGGTCCACCTCGGTGACGCGGCCGGGGAAGCCCTCCCCCAGCAGCGACAGCGCCACCGCCTCGGCCACGTAGCCGGCCAGCGGCGCGAACTCGTCCTGGGCGCACAGGCCACGCAGCCAGTTGCCGGCCAGCGCCCACTGCGCCGCCGGCCGACCGTCCAGGCGTTCCAGGGCCTGCTGGTAGTCGTCCCACATGCGCGCGCCCTGCAGGCGCAGCTTGAGACCTTCCTGCAGCTGCCTGGCGTATTTGCTGAAGACGAACTCGACGCGCTCGGCGGCCAGTTCCTGCACCAGGTATTCGGCGGCCTCGCCCACTACTGCCTCGTCCAGCCCCAGCGGCTGTTCGGCGAGGAAGGCGCGCAGCGCTTCGGCGATCTCCTCCTGCAACTGCTGCAACCCGTCGCGGCCGCCGAACAGCTGCTGGATATGACGGCTGGTGCGCGCCCGCTCCGGCCACTGGGCGGCCCCGTCGGTGTCCCGGCGCAAATCCCAGAACAGGCAGCCCAGCGCGCGCGCCTCGGCGCCGTAGCGCAGCAAGCCGGCGCTGTCGCGCAGGGGCAGCAACTGGGCGAGGATGGCAGCGGCGTCGTGGTCGTGGATGCCCTTCTCGTAGCCTTCCTTGTAGCGCGGCGCGGCGAAGTCGCGGATCAGCCTAGCCAGCTCGTCCGGCTGCGCCAGCAGCGGCTTGAGACGCTCCAGGCTCAGCCCCTCGCGGCCCTCGTCGGCGGCGGCCAGCACCTCGCCGGCCAGGTACTCGGCGCGGTACAGCTGCTCGGATTCGGACTCCAGCGCCACCTGCCAGAACGGCTTGAGCGCCTCCAGTTCGGGGTTCTCCAGCGGTTCGAGGAAGTCGGTACCGGTCAGGTGCAGGTAGAGCTGGTCGCCGCGCGGCAGCAGGGTCAGGTCCAGCTCCTGGGTGTTGACGCTGAAGCGGTGGCGCGGGCCGAGCTTGATGACGTTGCCGCCCGCCTCGAACAGTTCGCTCTTGTCGCGCAGGGCGCGCACCGCCTGGTCGCGGGCACCCTTGAGGCGCGCCTCGATGTCGTCGGCCTTGACGCTGTCCTTCAGCTCGCGCAGGCGCTCGCTCATCTCGCGCAGCTTGAGGATCAGCGGGTCGGCGGCGAAGAAGGCGTTGAGTTCCTCGGCCTGGGTGAACCGGGCAGTGCGCCGGCCCAGGCTGTCGAGGATGCGCCGGGCGGCGTCGAGCACGCCCTGGGCCTTGCGCTGGCGCTCGTCGAGCAGCGCCTGCTTGTGCGCCTCGAAGGTCTCCAGCAGTTCCTCGCGCTTGGCCATGATGTCGCCGAGGAACTGTTCCTGGTCGCCGAACTGGCTCTCCAGTTCCTCCAGCTGCACCAGCAGGCGGGCCAGCTGCTCGTCGCAGCGCTCCGGATCCTGGGCCTGGCCGAGGGCGTTGGTGATGCCCTGGCTGAACAGTTTGAACTGGGCGCCGAACTGCGCCACCGTCTCGCTCGAACCCAGGCCCTTGCGGCGCTGCTCGGCGCGTGCCCTGGCCTGGTTCAGGCGGGCGTAGATCTCGGAGATGGATTCGACGATGCGGGTGCGCTGGGTGGCGTCCTCGATCTTCAGCCCGGCCATCAGGCCGGACAGCATGTCCAGGTCGGCGGCCATGGTCTGCAGGGCGGCCAGCGGCTCGGCCAGCTGTGCCACGGTCTCGGCCTTCTGCGCCTGATCGTCGAGGCCCTGCAGGCGCACGACGAAGGGCTGCAGGGCGCTGTCGTCGGCGAGGAAGCTGGCGGTGGCCGCCGAGATGCGCTCCTGGGCGGCCAGCAGCTCGGCCTCCATGGCGTCCAGGCGTTCCAGGTCGATGTAGCGGTATTCGCGGATGGTCAGCAGCAGGCCGCGCTGAGCGGTGATGCCGTTGAGGGCGTCGACGAAGCTCTGCGCCTGATCCCAACTGTCCGGCAGCAGGCTGTCGAGCAGCGTCTTGTGGCGGCTCTCGGCGTCGACCATGGCCTGGGCCGACTGCTTGCGGATGCTCTCGACCTTCTCGTATTCGTCCAGCACCAGCTCGGCGGTGGCGGCGATCTCGCGCAGCAGCGGGGCCAGCCCGGCCAGCTGCTCGCTGGCCAGCCAGTGGTAGGTGTCGAACAGGCGGCGGGTGTTCTGGCACAGCAGGCTGTAGCGCTGCACCGACACCGAGGGCGCGTCGATCTCGCGGCACAGGTCGTAGAGATCGGAGATGCCGCGCACCAGCTCGGCGTTGCCGATCTTGCCGAGGAAGCCGCTGCGCGCCGGCTGGCGGGCGGCGAATTCGTCGCTGCAGAACGGCGTCTGCCAGATCTGCATGGGGTGGATGCGGGTCGGCTCCTCGCCTTCGGCGGAGAAGATCACCGTGCGCCCGTCCTCCAGGCGCGCGTAGCCGTGGCCGAAGATCGGGTTCTGCAGCTGGCGGTTGATCATGTTGTAGGTGAGCAGTACCGAGCGGCCTTCTTCCGGGTGGTAGAAGATGTACTGCACGTCCTCGCCGTTGGGCGAGCGCACGGCGCGCTTGAAGCGCATGCCGGACATGGACTGCTCGAAGGTCTTGTACTCGCCGTTCTGCAGGTAGTAGCCACCGGGGAAGATGATGCCGTGGTCTTCCGGCAGCTGGACGCAGGCCTGGCCGATGGCGTCGATGCGCTCCACCTTGCCGGTGAGGCCGTTGTACACCAGATAGCGCCAGCGCTCCTCGCGGTACGGCAGCACCTTGAGCAGCACCAGGCTGCCCAGGCGGGCGAACTCGACCTGGGCGTCGTCCAGCGACTGGGTCTTGTCCATCACCTCTTCGCGGTAGATGCCCAGGCCGTCCTCGGTGTTGTTCTCCACCTTGATCGTGAGGTCGCCGCCGATGGTCTCGACGAACAGGGTGTCGAGGATGTTCAGGTGCGGATGGCGGCCTTCCACCACCATCTCGCGGGTGGCCCGGGACCACTCGAAGTCGAACGGCGCCGGCAGCGCGATGTCGCGCTCGCCGCGGTTGTCGATGTAGCGGACGTCCTTGCCGTCGAGGGAGATCGACCAGCGGAACACGCGGATGTCGGTGATCCGCTCGCCGATCTGGAAGCTCGCCAGCAGCTTGCCGTCGCGGATGGCGAGCTGCAGCAGGCGGGTATTCTTGTAGTAGCTGTACAGCTCGTTGAAGTCGTTGACGAAGCCGGGCGCGGCCAGGAAGGTGCCTTCCAGCGGCACCGGCTCGGCCTCGTAGGCGTCGCCCTCGCCCACCAGCCGGTAGAGGGAGAACACGTCGGCGACGCCGGTCTCCTTCTTCAGGCCGAGGAACACGTTGTAGCCGAACAGCAGGCAGTCGCCGACCTGGACGATGTCGCGGGCGATGCAGTTGTTCTCGGTGCGGATGCGGACCCGGCCGATCACCTCCATCTGGCTGCTGCCGAACTCCTCCAGACGCTGCCGGTTGAGTTGCTCGGCGGTCTGCCGCAGGCGCTGGCCCTGGTCCTCCAGACGCTTGTGCAGCACCTCGTAGGCGCCGCCTTCGGCGACGGCCTTGTCCAATACGTCCTGTGTATGTGCGTCCGACATCGTGCTTTTCCTGGATCTGCGTATTCGGGCCCTAGGCGACGGGTGGGCATGCCCACCCCACGCGCTACCCGCCGATCTTCTTCTCGACCTTGGCGATCTTGTCGCGCAGCGCCGCGTCGATTTCCTCCGGCCGGACCTGCGCGATGATCTTGCGCAGCACCCGGACCTCGTTGTCGTCGATCACCCCGTCGCGCTCGGCGATCTCCAGCAGCGCCTTCAGCTCCTGGGCATCCAGGCGCCCGTCATCGCTGAAGCACTGGATCGAGCGGAAGGTCATCTCCAGATAGTCCCTTGATTCCGACATGGCTGTTTCCTGATTGATCGAAATGGATAGGTGGCGCGGCATCGCCGCCCCACTGTGGGAGCGGCCTTGGCCGCGAAGGGGCGGCGCGGTGCCTGTCCCGGTTCGCGGCCAAGGCCGCTCCTACGCAGGGTTCATGCCTGCTCGGAGCCCGGGGTCGGCGCAGCCACCGGCACGGCGGGAGCCGCCTTGCCGGCCAGCAGGCGGGCGAGCACGTCCTGCACCACCGGGCTCTTGCCGACCACACCCTCGATGGCCTTGCCCACCGAGAGGGACTTGGCGAAGGAATTGAAGAAGTCGCCCTCGCCGCCGACGATCTCGATCTTCGCCTTACCCAGCGCGGTGGCGAGCACCTCGGCCTGGTCCTTGGCGATTTCCTTGTTGGCGGCGATGGCGGCCATGGCCTCCTCGAAGCTCTTCTCCAGCTGCATGCGGAACTCTTCGTGCTGGCGGGCGCTGTCGCTGAGGGCGTCCAGGGCGCCGAACTTCTTGCTCAGGCCCTCGGCCTCCGCATTCAGGCGCTGCAGCAGCACGTCGGCTTCCGACGTACCCAGGTCCTTGGTCGCCTGGGCCTTGGCCGCGCCGAGCTGCTGCTCGCCACGCGCCTGGGCGCCCAGTTTCTCTTCCAGCACCTTGGCCTCGGCCAGACCATCCTTCTCCTTGGCGGCGGCCTGAGCTTCCAGTACGCGCGCCTCGGCCAGGCCCTTCTCCTGCTCGCCCTTGGCTTCGGCGATCAGTTGCTCGGCCCGCACGCGAGCGTCGGCCAGACCGTCCTTCTCCTTGGCCGCGGCGGTGACTTCCAGCACGCGGGCGTCGGCCAGGCCGGGCGCGGCACGCTCGGCCTCGATGCCTTCGGCCATGCGTTTCTTGGCCTCGGCCTGCTTGGCCGCGGCCTCCAGCTCGGCCTGGGCCAGGTTGTTGATTTCCACCGCCTTGTGCTTGGAACGGGTCTCGTCGGCCTCGGCCTGCTTGACCTGGCGCACCAGCTCCTGCTCGGCCTGGGCCTGGGCCTGCAACACCACCACCTGCTTGGCGCGCTCGGCCTCGGACACCTCGCGCACTTCCTTGATGCGCTCTTCTTCCTGGGCCACAGTTTTCTCCACGGCCACACGGTCACGGATCACGTTGGCGATGTTCTTGCGCTGCTCTTCCAGGGCCTTCTCGGCCTCGATGCGCTGCAGCTCGACCTCGCGCTCGCGGGCCACCACTTCCAGATCCTTGGCGCGGGTGACCTTCTCCACCTCGATGACCACGGCGCGCTGGCGGTTCTGCTGAGCGACCTCGACCTCACGCTGGTGGTTCTCGGCGCGCACGTCGATTTCCTGCTGCGACTGGATGCGCGCCTGCTCGGCCTTGAGGCGTTCCTCTTCCTTGACCTTGATGGTCTCGGCTTCCTCACGGGCACGGATGGTCTCGACCTCGCGTTTCTGGCGCGCCTCGGCATCGGCCTGCTGGCGCTCCAGGGCCAGGGTCGCCTCGCGGGTCTCGACGTTCTTCTTCTTGATCGCCAGCTCCTCGTTACGCTCCAGCTCGTTGGTGACGACGTTCTGCGCTGCGGTCAGCTCGGTGATCTTGCGGATGCCGGCGGCGTCGAGGATGTTGCTCGGGTCCAGGGAGGCCTTGGAGGTCTGCTCCAGGTAGTCGATAGCGACGTCTTCCAGCACGTAGCCGTTGAGGTCGTTGCCGATGATCTCGACGATGCGGTCGCGGAAGTCCTGGCGGTTCTCGAACAGCTGGACGAAGTCGAACTGCTTGCCGACGGTCTTCAGCGCCTCGGAGAACTTGGCGTTGAACAGCTCGTTGACCGCCGCGCGGTCGGAGGCACGGTCCACGCCGATGGCCTTGGCCACCTTGAGCACGTCTTCCTGGGTCTCGTTAACGCGCAGGTAGAAGGCCACGGTGATGTCGGCGCGCATGTTGTCGCGGCAGATCAGGCCGTCCTTGCCACGGCGATCTACTTCCAGGGTGATCAGCGAGATGCGCATGAACTCCTTGAGGTAGATCACCGGGTACACCAGGGCGCCGGTGAAATGCACCTTGGGCGTGGAGGACATGTCGTTGACGATCAGCGCCGTGCCCTGCGGGACCTTGATGTAGAAGGCCTTGAACAGGGCCAGCAGGGCCAGCACGATGAGGACGAAGAGCCCGGCCAACATAAGGCCAGGGATGATGTATTCCATTGTTTTCCAATCTCCTTAGCTAGGGGATCAAACGCCCCGAAACTCATTCTCGGTAATGACACGGTACGCATGCTCGGCTGGCAGATACTCCAGCAGCACCACCCTGTCTCCCCGTGTAAAGCCGAGCGACTCTTCCGCGCGCACACGCAGGATCAGGCCCGCTCCACCGTCTTCCAGCACCGCCTCGCCGTGGTTCAGGGTGACCCGGCCACTGCGCACGACCGCCACCTGGCCGAGCACCGACTTGCTGGTGGTCGCCTCGACCTTCTCGAACAGCGGGCGCAGAGGCCTGCAGATGGCGGCGCAGAAAGGCACCGCGAGCACCAGCGCCGCGGCAGCCGCCACCAGGCCGAGCGGATAGCGCAGGATGCCCAGCGGCAGATGGCGCAGCAGCAGGAGCTCCAGGAAGTAGCAGAGCGTCCAGGCCGCGAAGAACAGCAGGGTCAGCACCAGGGTGACCGGCACCCCGCCGAGCTTGAGCTTGTACAGCAGCCCGGCCAGCCCTTCGGCCTGGCCGGTCCCTTCCATCAAGGAGTCCACCTCGACGTTCAGCACGTCGACCTCGATCAGTCCCAGTGCCACGACCATCCAGTAGATGATCGCCACGCACAGGAGAAAGCTGAACAGCGCAGTGGGAAACGAGGACACTGTCTGCAGGAAGATTTCCATAACTTTCCTTTCCCCGAATTAACCGAGAGAGGTCGCTTCGCGCGGCCTCTCTCCAGACAGCCGATCAGGACTTGGCCTTGTCCTTGAGACGGGCCAGCACATGCTCGGCGCTGGCGTTGTCGGCCTTGATGCCGGCCGCGCGCAGCTTGGTCTCCAGCGAATCGTCGAGGTTGGCCGCCTCGGCCAGCTCGGCCGTCGCTTCCATCTTCGCCGCACGCTCGGCCTGCTGCTGCTTGATCCGCTCCAGCGACTCGACGGCGGTGTGCAGCTTGGCCTGAGAGCCGCCGTAGCGCTGAGCCACGGCCATCTGCGCCTTCTGTACGCTCTCGGTGGCCTTGACGGTATCCACCTGCTGCTTGAGGCGCTTGATGTTGGCCTCGGCCTGGGCCACTGCCTTGCGCAGCTGCGCCACGCTGGCGGCATAACCGTCGGCCTGCTCGCGCTCGACGGCCAGTTCGACTTCCAGGTTGGCGATCTTCACCGCCACTTCCTGGGCCAGCGACTCGTTGCCGGCCTCCAGGGCCTTGAGCGCGTACTGCTCGTATTCGGTGACCTTCGCCGCGCTCTTCTCGGCACGGTCGGCGGCCAGCTTCTGCTTGGCCATGATCTCGGCCAGGGCTTCCTTGGACTTGCGCAGCTCCAGGTCGGCGTCACGGATTTCCTGGTCGAGGATGCGCAGGGCCTGGCTGTCCACCAGGGCCTCACCCACTTCGTTGGCGCCGCCGCGCAGGGCGGTCAGCAGCTTGCTCCATACGTTCATGGCTATCTCCTTAGGCTTCGGCCGAGAGGAAGTCTTCGTAGGCTTCGGTGGCCTTGATCACGTTGTCCGCCAGCATCTCGATCTCCTGCACTACGTTGGACAGGACCGAGGATGCGCTCAGCGCGCCGAACATGGTGTAGCAGGCCTGGCCGTCCGGCAGGGTCTCCAGGCCGATGGAGGACAGCGGGAACAGCTTGTGGCTGCGCAGCACTTCCTCGTTGAAGGCCGCCGTGTCGCGCACGTCCGCCGCCGGCCAGAGCAGCGCCTCGACGATGATCTGCTCGCCGAACACCGCGATGAACAACGGCAGATCGCCGTATTCGCGCATGGTCACGTGCAGGCTGGCGTCGGCGCCCTGGATCAGCTCGATGGCCGCCCGGCCTTCCTTGAACAGCTCCGTCGCGGACAGCGCATCGAACAAACCTTGTGCAGTCCAAACCTGAGGCATGCTATCCCCCTCCTTCTCCATAGAGGCCAGTCCCGGTCGGGCCTGGCGCAGTTTCCGCTCGAACGCCGCGAGCGCCTGGGCGTGCTCGGGCAGTATCCAGACCTCTTTCTTGACCAGGCCCTGCTCGCGCAGGCGCTGACGGAAGAGACGCTGGTAGTGGGCTGACGATTTGCTTTCCATGAACGCGAGATTAAGCACTCACATGTAATGAATCAATTACTCACATGTAATATTTTCAAACGTGCGTATGACATGACCACGAGGCGGCCCGGGCGGGCAGCATGGCCAGTGACGGAAAGGCTTGTGGAGAAAAACCTGGGCAGGGAAAACAGGGAAAAGAACGCGCATCCTTTCGCCCATCGATTTAACCGCAGATACTCCACCGGCAACAGCCCATGGAGCGCCGACCAGGTCGCATAACAGGAGTCACGATGGTCCCCAGCAAACCCCTCGCCGGCCTGAAGGTGGTCGAACTCGGCACCCTGATCGCCGGCCCCTTCGCCTCGCGCATCTGCGCGGAGTTCGGCGCCGACGTGATCAAGGTGGAGTCCCCGGGCGGCGGCGACCCGCTGCGCAAGTGGCGCAAGCTGTACGAAGGCACCTCGCTGTGGTGGTTCGTGCAGGCACGCAACAAGCGCTCGATCACCCTCAACCTCAAGCACGAGGCCGGCCGCGAGGTACTGAAAAAGCTGCTGGCCGACGCAGACATCCTGATCGAGAACTTCCGCCCCGGCGTGCTGGAGAAACTTGGCCTGGGCTGGGACGTGCTGCACACCCTCAACCCCAGGCTGGTGATGGTGCGCCTGTCTGGCTTCGGCCAGACGGGGCCGATGCAGGACCAGCCGGGCTTTGGCGCGGTGGGCGAGTCGATGGGAGGGCTGCGCTACATCACCGGCTTCGAGGACCGCCCACCGGTGCGCACCGGCATCAGCATCGGCGACTCCATCGCCGCCCTGTGGGGTGTGATCGGCGCACTGATGGCGCTGCGTCACCGCGAGATCAACGGCGGCCTGGGCCAGGTGGTGGACGTGGCGCTCTACGAGGCGGTGTTCGCCATGATGGAGTCCATGGTGCCGGAATTCGACGTGTTCGGCTTCGTCCGGGAAAGGACCGGCAACATCATGCCCGGCATCACCCCCTCCTGCATCCACACCTGCGCCGACGGTAGGCACATCCAGATCGGCGCCAACGGCGACGCCATCTTCCAGCGCTTCATGCGCGCCATTGGCCGGGACGACCTGGCCAATGCGCCGGACCTGGCCGACAACGCCGGCCGCGACGCCCGCCGCGACGAGCTGTACGGGGTGATCGATCGCTGGGCGGCCAGCCTGCCGCTGGCCGAGGTGGAAGCCGTGCTGGTGCGCGCCGAGGTGCCGGCCAGCCGCATCTACTCCGCCGAGGACATGTTCCGCGACCCGCAATTCCTCGCCCGCGAGATGTTCCTCTCGGCCAGGCTGCCGGACGGTAAGCCGTTCAAGATGCCGGGCATCGTGCCCAAGCTGTCCGACACCCCTGGAACCGTGGAGTGGACCGGCCCACAACTGGGCGAGCACAACGAGCAGGTGCTGGGCGAGCTGGGCTACGACGAAGCCGCCATCGCCGCGCTGCGCGCCGCCGGAGCGCTTTAGCCGGCGCGCGGCAGAGCGTGAGCAGGCTCCCGGAGCCTGTTCATAATCTCGCGAGAGAAGATAGGTGCAATTGTAGAAGCGACTTCAGCCGCGAACCGAGATGACACGGTAAAAGCTTCGCGGCCAAGGCCGCTCCTACAGTCGTCTTCTCGGCACATGGAAGATTCTGAACAGGCGCTCAGTCCAGTTGGTCGTCGCGGATCAGCACATAGCTGCGGTCCGCTAGGTCGTAGACGTAGTACATCTCCACCTGTAGGCCGTGCATCACCGCCACGTAGTCGCCCGGCTCGGCGACGAACCAGGCGTCGCTGTCCGCCTTGGCCTCGCACTCGATGCGCGCGGTGACGAACAGGGCCGGATCGCTGTCGTCGAAGTAGTCCTCGCGTTCGGCGGCATCCCACTCGGCCGGCGCCTCGAAGGGGCCCTCGATGAGGATGCGGGCGTCGCCCAGTTCCAGCTCCTCGGCGTCCAGGTCGTTCTCATCGGGGCGGTAGACGGTGCAATCCAGCGCGTCGGCATGGTCTTTCAGGCTCATGGTTGTCTCCCGTCATCTCGCGAACTGGAAAAAGAAGAGGCCTTGGCGGCCTCGGGTGGGGCGAGTCTACGACAGATGAACGTGCATTCCGACCGGCCATGCTGCTCTCTTTCGTTGCCCACCCCACCGGAGCCGCTGGAGGAAAGGCATGGCCAGGCAGCAGGCCCCCAGCCGAGCAGCAGCGACGTGCTGCCGTGGCGGGACGTGTGACCGATGGCTGGAGGTGCCAGGTCAGTGGCACGCTGTCCTCGACGAGGAGGGTGAGCGAGCCGTCGATGAGGCTAGGCGGAGCGTTCCGCGCGACGCTGGAGCAGCGAGGCGCCAACGTCAGTGATGATCAGCGTGAGAATCACCAGCGCCGCGTTCGCGCTGATGCTGGAGAAGTCCTGTTCATGGCCCGCTCCGATCACGATTTCCCGCTTTCTCGGCGGGCGGAGGAGGCCCGTGACGGGCCTCCCCTGCGCGGAACTCGCCTACTGGCGGCCGCCGCGGCTCTCACCACCCTTGCGGCCGGACTCGGTTGTCTTCTGGCGGTCATTGGCGACACCGCCAGTGTTCTGGCCGCCCTTGCGGCCGGCCTCGGAGGCCTTCTGGCGGTCATTGGCGAAGTTACCCGGGTTCTTGTTGCTCATTTCGGTATCTCCTGCATGGCGGGGCGACATTGCCCCATGCGTTTCAGTGGAGGGGCGGCCGTCGCGAGGCGTTCCGTCTATTTCCACGCTTCGCTGGCGAATGACGGACGAGCGGTAGGCTGGCGAAGCACGCAGATCGCGCGGGTGGAACTCCAGCGCGCCATCACGCCACGAACCTCTATATGGGCATCGGCAGAGGCCGCCCACGACGGGCCGTTCCGGCCCGGACGCCAACCCGCAACGGGAGCTACCTTTCATGAACACGCTACACCACGCCACCATCGTGCTGGGCACCCTGATCGCCCTCTCCGCACAGGCCCACAAGCACACCGACCAGAACCCGGCCGACCCGGACGCCAGCGCCGGCCAGCACCAACACCACGAGGAGCCACGCAGCGACGATCGACGCTCCAGCCCAGCGGAACAGCCGGATACCCTCGACGGCGACCAGGTGCCCGAGGGCCAGCACGGCGATAGCCATGACCCGCAGGCGCCGGGCGGCGAGCACGGCGACGGGCGGACCGACCCCGGCATGCTGGAGTGATCCGCCGCGAGGCTCGCGCTAGGCTCTGTACGAAAAGTGCCTGCGCTCGGTGATGCTTCGTTAAAAACGGGTTCGGAATGCTCATTTACAGCTCGTAAACTCGCATGCGAGCCCAGTCCGCTTCCTCACCTGTTTTTGTGGGGGCGCCTAGCCCTCGTCTGACCTTCGCTCGACGACTTTTCGTACAGACCCTAGGAGGCGCCATCTACCGGCCCAGGATCGCTTCGCGGATGAACACCTCGCACCCGGCTGAAATCGCCGCGCAACTCGCAGCGGCACTCGATGTACTCGCCCGTCACCTCGGCCAGGCACCGCTGGCCGTCCACCTGTTCGGCTCGGCGGTCGACGGTGGGCTCAGGCCGCTGAGCGACATCGACCTGCTGGTGACCATCCCGGCGCCGCTGAACGAGGCGACCCGCCGAGCGCTGATGCAAGCTCTGCTGGCAGTGTCGGCCTGGCCGGTACCCGCCGGCCCGCTGCGCGCGCTGGAGGTGACGGTGGTGGTCCGCGACGAGGTTGTCCCCTGGCGCTACCCGGCGCGGCGCGAGCTGCAGTTCGGCGAATGGCTGCGCGAAGGGATCGAGGCTGGCGAGATCGAGCCCGGCGCCACGGACTCCGACCTGGCTATCCTGCTGACCAAGGTCCAGCAGCACGGCGTCGCCCTGATCGGCCCGCCCGCCACGGAGCTGTTCGCGCCGGTGCCCGAGACCGACCTGGTGCGCGCGCTGCTCGACACCGTCGCCCAGTGGAACGGCGAGACGGACTGGCAGGGCGACGAGCGCAACGTGGTGCTCGCCCTGGCGCGCATCTGGTACACCCTGTGCACCGGCCGCATCTCGGCGAAGGATGCAGCCGCCACGTGGGCACTGCAGCGGCTGCCGGAGGCCCATCGTCCCCTGTTGGCAACCGCCCGCGCGGCCTATCTGGGCGAAGCCGCAGACGACCTGGCCCGCCGGCCAAGGGAGATTGCCGCCTTCGTGCGCCAGGTCAGGAACGATATCGACGGCCTCGCACGGAGGCGCTGAGTCAGGAGGCGCGGTCCGCCTTCGCCACTGCGCCCAATGCGCTGTGCAAGGCGCGGGACACCTGCTCGGCGGAGTACGGCTTGGGCAGGAACTCGAAGCCCTGGTGCGCGCCGTCCGCCAGGGCATGGCTGTAGCCCGAGGTGAGGATCACCGGCAGGTCGGCGCGGCGGCGCCTGATCTCGCTGGCCAGGGCGATCCCGCCCATGCCGGGCATGATCAGGTCGGAAAACACCGCATCGAAATCCTGCCCGGTCGCCCCCAGCCGTTCCAGAGCCTCCTCGGCCGAGGTCACCCAGGTGCTGCGGTAGCCGAGGTCAGTGAGGATCTGCGCGGCGAAGGCGCCCACTTCCGGGTTGTCCTCGACCACCAGGACCCGCCGCTGTCCGCCGTCGCCGGGCAGGGAATCATCGCTGGCCTGCTCTTCGTCCGGCTCCGGTGCCACCTGCGGCAGGAACAGGGTGAAGGTGGTGCCCTCGCCCCGCACGCTGGTCACCTGCACGTCGCCACCCGACTGCTTGGCGAAGCCAAACACCTGGGACAGGCCCAGGCCGGTGCCCTGGCCGGCGGCCTTGGTGGTGAAGAAGGGCTCGAATATCCGTTCCATCAACTCCGGGTCGATGCCCGAGCCGGTGTCGCTCACCGAGATGGCGGCGAACGGCCCGTCCTGCCCGGCGTGACCGCGGATGGGCGGCAGCGCCTGGTTGGCGGCCAGGCGCAACACCAGCCGGCCCTCGCCGTCCATGGCGTCGCGGGCGTTGATGGCGAGGTTGACGAAGGCCGTCTCCAGCTGGCCCAGGTCCGCGCGGACGTGGCAGGGTTCGTCCGGCAGCTCCAGCGCCACCTGCACGCAGGCGCCGGTGGCGGTGTCCAGGATGTCGCCGATGGCGCGCAGGCGCTGACCCGCCTCGAACACCTCGGGGTTGAGTGCCTGGCGCCGGGCGAAGGCGAGCAACTGGGCGGTCAGCTTGGCGCCCCGCTCCACGGTGTCGGCCACGGTCTTCAGGTAGTGGCCACGGCGCTCCTCGGAGAGGTTGCCGCGCTGGAGGAAGTGCAGGCAGGAACGGACGATGGTCAGCAGGTTGTTGAAGTCGTGGGCCACGCCGCCGGTCAGCTGGCCGATGGCTTCGAGCTTCTGCGACTGGCGCAGCGCCGCCTCGGTCTCGACCAGTTGCGCGGTACGCTCCTCGACGCGCTCCTCGAGGGTGGCGTTGAGGGTCGCCAGGGCGGCCATCGCCGTGCGCAGCTCGGCGTCGGCGCGCACCCGCTCGATGTGCGCCCAGCAGCGCTCGGCGACCTCGCTGACCAGCGCCAGCTCGTACTCGGACCAGAGCCGGGGTATGCGGTCATGGATCGCCATCAGCGCGGTCAGACGGCCCTCCTTGACCAGGGGAATGCACAGGGTGGCGGTGATGCCCAGCGCCTGGAACGTCGCGGCTTCTTCCTCCGCCAGTTCCTCGCGGTTGTTGTTGATCACCAGCGGCCGGCCCAGGCCCAGGTTGTTCACCGCCAGGCGGCCGAAGTCCACCAGGCGGTAGCGGCCCACCAGGTGCGACGAGCCCGGCGCCACCCAGTCGCCGCGCACGGTGAAGCCGTCCGCGTCGGCGTCCATGTCGGCGTAGGCGCAGCTGGAGATTCGCAGGTGCTCGCCGAGCATGCGGGTGATGGTCGCCATGATCATGTCGGCGCTGGTGGCGTCCGCCACGGCGCGGCTCAGCTCGTCGAGGAAGCACACGCGCTGGTGGGCGACCACCGTGGCGGTGGTCTCGACTACCGTGTCGAGGATGCCGACCACCTCGCCGGTGTGGTCGCGGATGGGGCTGTAGCAGAAGGTGAAGTAGGCCAGCTCGCGGCTGTCGCCACGCTCGATCAGCAGGGGGAAGTTCTCGATGAAGGTGGCCTGGCCGGCCAGGGCCTTTTCCGCGATGTGGCGGATGTCGCTCCAGGCCTCCTTCCACACCTCGCTGAACGGCCGGCCCAGCGCCGGCGGCTTGCCGCCGAGGATCGGCACGAAGGCGTCGTTGTGCAGGGTGATCAGCTCGCGTCCCCAGACGATGGCCTGGGGGAAATGCGAGCCGAGGCAGAGCGCGACCGTCGTCTTCAGCACGTCGGGCCAGTGCTCGCGAGGCCCCAGCGGCGTGGAAGCCCAGTCGTGGTTGCGGATACGGTCGGCCATTTCTTCGCCGCCCTGTAGCCAATCCGCCATCTGTCGTCTTCCCCGTGGAATTGCCAGCGTGTTTCGTTGTACCGCTCGCGGCCGCAACATGGAAGCGCGGCGGCAGCGGATCGCCCGTTTTCGGAACCGGATCATGAAACGGGTCGGCCGGAAAAAGTTCTTCGAACTATCCCCGAGCGGCCGGGCTCTCTAGCACTGCAAGCACTGACTGCTCGGTTAAGCGGTACGGCGAATGTTCGATCATCTCCTCGGCCCGGCTTCACGCGCAACGGTGTGCCCGGGCCTGGCCCGGTCGTTACCTACCCTGGAGAGAGACATCATGGCAGATCGCCAAAACGGTATCGTCAAATGGTTCAACGCCGACAAGGGCTTCGGCTTCATCACGCCGGACCAAGGCCCAGACGTGTTCGTGCACTTCCGCCAGATCGAGGCCGAAGGCTACCGCACGCTCAACGAAGGGCAGCGCGTTTCCTTCCTGGTCGCCGCCGGCCAGAAAGGGCCGATGGCGGAGCGCGTGCAGATCGCCTGACCTGTCAGGTCAGGCGGAGAGCCCGCTTCGGCGGGCTTTCTTCTGATGATGGCCCGGCAGGCTCCGGGCGATGGCGAGAGGACATAGAGGATGAACAAGACCAGAGACGACAGCCGGCCACGCCAGCTGCGCGAACCCCTGACCCCGGATGCACGCTTGATGATGCGCTTCTGCTGCCATCTGCCGCCCGAGGAGCGCGCCTTCATCCGCCAGGCCATGAAGGCACGCATGGGCTGAAGCCCGCCGCGCTAGCGCAGCGGCTGGGCACCCGGTTCGCGGGCTGCCGCCGCGGGCGCCGCCGGACGCGACGGCTTCAGGCGCGAGACGCCCAGCAGCACCAGTCCCAACCCGGCCAACTGGTACAGGGACACCGACTCGCTCAGCACCGCCCATGACGCCAGCAGGGTCAGTACCGGCCCCAGGTTGCCCACCGCTGCGGTCTGGGTCGGCCCCATGCGCTGGATCGCCAGCGCCATCCAGTAGATCGGCAGCACCGTCGAGCACAGCGCCATCGCCGCCGCGAAGCCCCAGACCGAGAGTGGCAGGCTGGCCAGCTGCGCCGTGTCGCCGGCCACCCCGTAGTGCACCAGCACCATCAGTGAGGACGCACCACCGGCCAGCCCGGCCAGACGCATCGAGCCCAGGCGCCTGAGCATCACCCCGGCGCCGAAGTAGTACAGCGCGTAGGTCACCGCGCTGGCGAACACCCAGGCGGCGCCCACCATCACGTCCGAACCGGCCTCGGCCACGCCCACGTCATGGACGAAGGCGATACCCAGCCCCGCGTAGCACACACCCATCGCCAGCAGCGTGCGCAGGCTCGGTCGCTCGCGCAGCACCAGCGCCTGGAGCAGCAGCACCAGGGTCGGGTAGGTGAACAGGATCAGCCGCTCCAGCCCGGCGCTGATGTGCTCCAGCCCGTAGAAATCGAACAGGCTCGACAGGTAGTAGCCGAGCAGCCCCAGCAGCAGGATGCGCGCCACGTCCGCGGCGCCCACGGCCTCGCCCCGCTCGCCGCGACTCAGCCACAGCAGCCAGGCGAACAGCGGCAGGGCCAGGCCCATGCGCAGCGCCAGCAGGGTGAGGGCATCGACCGGGCCGGCCGCGTAGGCCAGCTTGACGAAGATGGCCTTGAGGCTGAAGCCCGTGGCCGACAGGACGGCGAACAGGCGCCCATCGGCCAGGCAACGGCGGTAAAGCAGGGACAGGGAACTCATGACGATCCACGGCAGGGAGGCAGAGCCTTATTCTGGCGATAACGCCGCCACGCTAGAATCTCATTTTCACGAACAGGGCGTTCGCCACAGGAGAAACCCTGATGCACTTCGATCTCACCGACCTGCGCCTGCTGGCGGCCATCGAGGCAACCGGCAGCCTGAGCAAGGCCGCCGCGACCTTCCCCATCGCCGTTTCCGCCGCCAGCACCCGCCTGCGCCAGTTCGAGCAGCGCTGCGGCCTGACCCTGTTCGAGCGCCGGGCCGACGGCATGACGGCGACCCCGACCGGCCGCCTGATCCTAGAACGCGCCCGCGGCGTGCTCGGCGAGGCGGAACGGCTCAGGGAAATGCTCGGCGACCTCTCCGGTCGGCGCCGCATCTCGCTCAACCTTTCCGCCACCACGGTGGCCAACAGCACCTTCCTGCCGGCCACCCTCGGTCCGTTCCTCGCCGACTACCCGGAAGTGGACCTGCAACTGGTGGAACAGAAGAGCGTCGAGGTGCTGCGCGCCGTGCAGAGCGGGGAATGCGAGATCGGCGTCTACGACGGCAATCTGCCCACCGGGGGCCTGCTGTCGCTGCCCTTCCGCCACGACAAGCTGGTCATGCTGGTGCCCCGCGACCACCCACTGGCCGGCCGCCCGTCGATCGAACTGCGCGACGCGCTCGACCACCCCTTCGTCGGTCTGCCGGCGGAACGCGCCATGCAGCGCTTCGTCGAGGAAATGGCCACCCGCCAGGCCAGGCCGCTGCGTATCCGGGTGCGCGCGCCCAGCTTCGACGCCATCGCCCAGCTGGTCGCCCAGCGCGTGGGCATCGCCCTGCTGCCAGAAGCCGCGGCGGCGCGCTTCGCCCTGGAACTGCCGGTTAGCCCGGTCGCCCTGGACGACGCCTGGGCCACGCGAGAACTGCGCCTCTGCATCAAGGGCTGGGAATCCCTGTCGTCCCATGCCCGGCAACTGGTGACCTTCCTCGCAGGGCAGTAGAGCGGCGCACACAATGCGCTTGCCTCGTGCGCGGGCAGCGTTCAGCATCTGCCCACCGTGACGACCGGCGCCCCTGGAGGCGGCCAGGCGAGAGACTGATCGAGAAGGATGTAGCGTTGGACCTGCAAATCGACGAGTTCTACACTTTCCATCTCACAGCCCCAAAATACAAGCATATACAGGGCTCAACCCTTGAAATTGCGTAGAATTTTTGCGTAGAGTAATGGATAGAACTTGCTTAGAGCCTGTCCATGACAAAGCAGAAAGACCACCTACATCTACGCGGCAACACCTATCACGTTCGGCTCGACATCCCTGCCGATGTACGGCCGCTTTTTGGCCATCGCCGCCTTCTTTCTCAGAGCCTGAAAACTGGTGACAAGCGACTCGCCAAGGAGCGCGCCCCTCTGGTGATCGCCCAGTGGAAGGCAGAAATTCGTGCCGCCCGAGGAGAGAAAGAAGACCAACGGGAAGTGTGGATGCCCGACATTGTTCGAGGCGTAGGTAATTTCGAAGAAGTGATGGACTCCCTTCTGCTGAAGGTAGTTAAAGGCACCCTCCCCGATCCTATAGAGCAGTTGCTGCTAGGCGGCCTGGATGCAATTGCGTCAGAGTGGCAAGGGGACGACAGACACAGAATTTATCGCCATCTAAAACTGCTTGAACACGCGGAAGGGCCGGAACAACTTACTCAGTTCCTCCGCCGTTACAGCGACAGCGATGAGCCCTCTCCCACAGACCGTTTTTTTGAACTCCGAGCATTTCTGCGCAGCACCCTACCTGCCCTCTGGTCACAGCAATACGCACTCAATGCGGCAGAGAATCTGGAAGCGCAAAACTTGGTCCGCAGGCCAGAGACGTACAAACCGAAATCTCCATTTTCAACCACGATGCTGGAGCGTTTCTTCACCTACCTCCCCACACAGGTGAAAGACTCCACCGCGCTGCAGTATCGCCTTCAGATTTCTACGTTTTCAGAATGGCTGGAGCAAACAGGCCATACTCTGTCCTTTAAAACCGTAGAGATTTTTCTGGACACCACATCCACCAATGCAGTGACCCGCAAAGGGTATCTCTCAGCCCTCAAAAAACTGCACAAGTGGCTCCTAAGAAATGATGACTACTATTCGAAACTGTTCCCAGATGGCAGTAACCCCTTCACCGGACACGAGCATGCTCGCCGAGGGCGAGATGGCGGTGAGAAGTGGGATATCTACACGAAGGGACAAGTTGAGCAGTTACATGCTGCCTCTGTGGCCAGGAACGACCAAGAACTCGCCGATTTGATAGCAGTTGCAGCCTACACAGGATGCCGGAACTCGGAACTCGGATGGCTGCGATCAACCCACATCACCATAGAGAATGATGCCCCCATAGCGATAACAGTGGACGATGCCAAGACAAAAGCAGGCAATCGAACCATCCCAATCTGCGATCGGATAAAACCAGTTATGAATCGACTGATGAGCAATCCCAAAGGCACACATCAGTTCCTGTTTTCCGGCCCAAATCGCCTGAAGGGTCGCAGCCGCACCCCTGCCCTAGCTGAAAGGTTTACCAAGCTCAAGCAATCACTTGGACACACTGAGCGGCAGGTCTTCCATTCGATCAGAAAGTGCTTTGCAACCGAACTAGACAACGCCCGCGCCGACCCACTTGTCATTGTGGCACTTATGGGCCATGAGACGAGGCACATTACCTTTGACACCTACTCGGGCGGGCCAACTCTTGAGCGGAAGCAGGAAGCCATTAACCTACTTCATTACCAATTTCAGCTCGTTGATTGATCTCTGGAACCAGACTCAAATTGATCGCTACGCTGATCAGGGGTAATTATCGACTGGCATGAATTTTTATATAAGAAATTCTTGCAAATTTGATAGAAATAGTGCCCCAGGGTCTTGACATGACATGTATGTGTGTTATTATATAAATAGTAGTAAAAATTTTTAATGATTCTTCGTTAGTTGCACTCCTTCGCTTTACCCCCCTTTCTGCTACTTGCCTAGTTTCCTCTGCTAACAGCCATTGGGTCCTCCTTCGGATTGGCTGCGAAAGCGTGCTTGGCCATCGTACACGGCAAAAATGGCCCTCAAATCTCGGCACTACATGTGCCAGTCGCGCTAGCGACAAACCCAAATCAGTAATGCTGATACGGATGTTCGTTCATCCATGCCGCCTCCTTGGCGGCGTTTAGCTGCTCAAACAGCGTTTTTTCCTTTGCGTTGGGAATAGAAGCCATCCGTATGATGGCTTTCTTTTTGTCCGTTCGCATGCTTCAAACAACACAATAGGACAATCAATGAACAATAGAGTGTTCAAACTCTGCTGCGCTCATTGCAGCAAATCATTCTTCGCAACAAGACAACTAGCAAAGTACTGCAGCGGCCGCTGTCAGGTGGCTAGCTGGAGAGCTTCACAGGCAGCCCATCAGAAGCGCTTGGCTGACCTTTGGGAACAACAGCAAGCTTCTCAAGAGGTTGCCTGATGACAGAAGTACTTTATCTCGAAGTCGAGAAGGCGACTGGCCTCATCGTCTCTGCTGTAACGGAGAGCTATACCAGCTCAACCTATAACTTGGTTGAGTGCTCCCGTGCGGAGCTGACGTATCTGGACGTGCTAAGTGACTCTCGCAAAGTAACTCTCTCAGATCTAGAGAGTTATCGTGCTCATGTCACGAAATCGGCCGCCAGGGCCTCTGCAAGCTCGCCTGCGCGACGTAAAGAGAAAACTTGGCAGCCCCCTCAAAATCAAAGAAATCGCTCTCAAAACGCAAAAGAGAGCCTTATTAACGATATCAAGAAATTCTGTTCAAGATAACAAGGAGTAAACATGCCAAACAATCACAATTACGGCGCCACAAGTGGAGTGGTCGAATTCTTTCCACATTGTTCAGCTGAGCTTCAGAAGCTGGTTGAGGCCGCTGAAAACAAGTACCACGTATTCGTCGAGTCTCTTACCCAAAGTCAGCCTGCAGCTTCTATCCGCGTAGTTGCTAGCCATCTGATTGATGGTCTGCAGCAAGTACATGACCTGCTGAGCGAGGGGTACAGTCTCAGAGCAGATAAGTTCTATGTAGCAAATGCAGTATCGCTCGACGTGACCCTGCGCAAACCTCAAGAGTTAATTGATGCCGAGCTTCTAGCTCTCCGCCAAGAGGTGCTTGAGCAGTATGAGAACTCTCGCTACGAACGTAATAAGGCCGAAACAGCCCGCCAGCTACAGCTGACGCTTGACCGTTCCGCACGTGAAGCTGAGAGGAAGGCCCAGGACAAGTTGCAGAAAGCTCATGAAGCAGCTCGGGCAGCTGCATTGGCTGATCTTGTAGAAAGCTATCACGGCAAGGAGGCAGCATGAGTAAGCTAACTTTCAGCCTGCGTTTCAGCAGCGACGAATTCCACGCCCTCATGTCCATGCACACCATCATGGTATGTGGGTATAGAATTCGTTCAGTTCTTCGCCGAGTCATTCTTGGCTACTTCGGTAGATAAGACTGCTCGTTTAATTGAACAAGAGCGCCTTAGACGAGCAGATGCTCGCACTAATAGAAACACCAAATCCTTTTAGAACCATCCGAGGAAAAAAACATGCTGAACCTACGTCTGCGTCCAGAAGTTTACGCCCAACTGAAATCCCGAGCTAGCGCTCGGGGCATCAGCCCTGCCGCCTACATCGCCCAGCTTATTGAACACAATCTCACACAAGGAGAAATGAATGCCCCAGATAGTACCGCTACACCGCAAGACTAAAAACCCAAATACTTCAGCAATCCATGCCGTTCAAGATCGTTTTGTCATCGTCCCTACCACTGATGCCCGCCCAAAATTTCGGGACCTGCGTAATCCGCACGTAGCACCGCAAGGCAACCCAATGATGCTGCTTCAGACTTACCGTCAGGCCGGTGGAACTGGCGATATGACTGGGGAAGCTCTTATGCAGAAAATCCCGGTTGTTTTTGCTGAAACCTTCGCCCCCGGAGACTATCAGCGAATTACTGGGGAAGCAGATAACCCGCTGCTGAATCTGTGGACCGGGCCGGAAATCCAACCTAGCGGATATAAGCCTAAAGCGGAAGATGTAGCACCCCTCCTTGAGTTCCTGAAGCGCCTGTTTCCAATTGATGAAGAACGGCTGTATTTCCGAGATTGGCTGGCTTGGACCGTACGCTACCCAGCGAGGCGCATCAATGCCACGGTGCTGCTTCGTTCTGAGCACGGAGTCGGTAAGGGCTTTCTTGCTGAAACGGTCCTACCTGGGCTGCTTGGTAAGAGCAGCGTCGGGACCGTCGCCCTAGGCGACGTGGTAGGCACGTTCAATGACGCTTTGGTCGGAAAGACCTGCATCCTCATTGATGAGGTGTACAAGAATGCGGATGCCACGGTGAACGCCTTAAAGGCGATTCAAGGCAACCAAACTATTACTCTGCGTCGGAAGCACATCCCAGATACCTGCGTGAACAATCACCTCAACTTCATCATGAGCAGCAATGACTATTACCCCCTGCCACTAGAGCGAGAAGATCGACGCTTCTGGGTTCCTGCCTTCATCAAGCACAAGGAATCGAAAGAAGAGACGATGCGCTTCATCAATCAGCAGTTGAAACCATGGCTTCTGGAGCAAGGAGGGATGCAGCTCACGCGTGACTTGCTGGAGACCGTAGACCTCAGCGAATTTCAGCCATGGGGCGATCCACCTATGACTGATAGCAAGCGGGAGATGATCGGGTTCAGTCCGAAGGAAGATCTTGCCGAGTTCGTCGCCGACTACGTGGCCTCCCACTCGGTAGTGAAGCCACGTGATATTGAGCTTGAGTTCCAAACTGCTACCGGCGAGGTTGTTGGGAACCGTACTGTTCCTGCCGAACTACTAAAACAAGGCTGCCTGCGGAAGAGGGATGGTCGTCACGGAGTTCTGTACATCACCCCAACAGGATTACAGTCTGGTCTATCTGCTGATTCTGCTACTGCCGAGCTCGTGAGGGTATATGCCGCGTGACGGGTGTGATGAGTGTGTGAAGAGCTGCGACATAACCCATCACGGCCCTAGCCCTCTAGTGGCAAGGGCTCAGGAGGGTATGTGATGGGTGTGACGGGTTTGCACCGTCTTTCTTATCTAAAGGTGCTGGTTACGCGTAATACCGGGAACGAAGTGAACGGTATTCGCGTGAGTGAAGTGGCAAAGCCACGAGCGGTAAGCCGCTTGCGGTAAGCGCGAATTACATGGCGAATCTTGCAAGTAGGGGAGTTTCTCCCCCGCCCTTATAACCGCGTTCCCGGTTCTTCACTTCTTCGCACCATGCGGTATCTATCAGAAACTAGCCTCAGTGTAATCAACCACTGAGCATTGGTATACCTAGCCTGTGCTACAGCCGCCTATTTTCGGGATAAGCGGGGACATGGGGCTAAGCCGGGAAGACTTTCGCTACTCATTCTCCGTGTACTGAGCGTGAAACTCTATTTTCTGACCTCGGCCGGCGGCGTGTTTGTCTCACCACCTGCCAGCATCTAATTAACAGAATGTTATTTTGTAAATTAGTTAAGCTAGATGGTTATTGACTCCAGCCGTTTGCTAGGTAAAATCATTTCCTATGGATTTTTCTGTTAATAAGAAACCTCAGTAAATCTGGAGGTGTAAGGGTGGAATTGGTCGAGGCTGTCAAAACCCAAGCTGAGGTGCAACAGATCACCCGGAAGCTCACGCTGAACGCCAAGGGAAGCAGCCTGTACGCCGATATCTGGAGCTTTGGTCTGCAAGTGGCTTTGCGAATCTCTGACTTGCTCGAAGTCACTTTCGAACAGGCCCTAACTGGCCGTCTGATACTTAAGGAAGGCAAGACAGGTAAGACCCGCTCGATTGATCTCAACAGTAAGGCCGTAGAGATCGTTAAGACACGCCGAACAGCACACCCTGACCACACCTACCTGTTCGAGGTGGAGAGCAATAGGGCAAAGGGGAAGCCCGTCAGCCGGGTAGCTGTAGCCGTAGCGTTCAAGGCTGTTGGAGATGAGCTTGGAATCCAGCTTGGTACACACAGCATGCGTAAAACTCGTGGATGGCTGATGCATACCTCTGGTGTAAGCATCGAGAAGATCGCACGTGTGCTTAACCACTCTAGCCCAGCCATCACGATGGCCTACATCGGGATCACCCAGGCGGAGGTGGACAGCACCTATCATGAGTTTGTTATCTGAAGACCAAGCCTAAATCCATTACAGCAGCATCCTAAGCAGCGTAGTGAGGCATCTTCATGCCCGCGATATTTGGCAATTTTGGCGCTTCTGGGGTCCTAGCCTCCTAGAGGGTATTAAGGAGTTACCCACATAGAGCCGACTACTCAGGCAGGAAGAGCAAAAAGAATCTCTTGCCCCGGCATTCACTTGACCAAAAACGGCATCACCGAGTAGAAACAGGCCATGGCAACTTGAGACTTAGAAAAATCTTCTCGGTGGTGGCTCGGGCTAGTGCATGCCTGTTTCTAGATTGCGGAGCTCAGTATCACTCAGATAGAAACTTACTCTCAATTTCGTCAGAAATCATAAAGAAATCAGTGTAGCTATTTTTTACAAACGTAAAGTAAGAAGCATTCCTTGTAACTAGTGACACCCTGGCATCATCCTTGGGCCATCTAGGATAGATCAAATCTTTATCTCGACTCCCAAACACCTTGTCCAGAAATGAAGAGATTGAGTCATAAGATTTTTTTGTCCCAGGTTGAACGAGAGCCATATAGAAAACTTGATCGACGAAACAAAGCGTCGCAGACGATACTTTAGCTGCCCCCAAAACTCCAGAGGGGTTCTTAATGTCGTAGCAAGTTGAATTGCCCTTTTGAGATGTAAGAGCTAAATCAGTTCCTAAATCAGTGTAACGCTCACCTAATGTGTAACCGGATATCGAGACTTTTGGATATCTATTCACCTCGATGGTGAGCCCGCTTGTGGAGAATTTGTATTGCAATTTGCCTCCTGCCTTGGTTGGAATCTCAATATATAAGGACTTGGATTTTGCAATAGCACCTGCTAACTCTACAGTCTTACTAGGGACTAGCATGTCAGCAGAAACTAGATAAAACACTTCATCAATCACCTTGCCTTCATCCAACTTATAGCTAATATTGCAAGTTGAAACATCGACTTCAGCTTTGCAGTCCAGGATAGACGCATTGAATGTTTTTAGAGTGGCTTTGGGTGAACCGGATTTGTCGTCGAATATGTTAATGGCTAAAGCTGGGCCGACTCCATTAATAGGGCTGGCCTGCACTGAGTAATGATCTGAACTTACGTTGCGCACTTCGTCATTTAATTTAGCGCGCTTCCATTCCGCAAAAGATTCGGTCGAGAAAGGTAGTATAGTTGCCCAGATAGCAATGGCTAAAATTCGACGCATCCTAACGCCTCCTTGAAGGTAATAAAAACAAACAGAATCAAATGTAAGAGATGTGCTGGCAGTAAAAGTGCCGGCAAGGCTTCTCATCTAACTGCAAACGAAATAGATATCTGCACGAGTCTATAGGCCACGACAGACATTTACCCATATCCGGTCCAGCTCTAGCTGACCAGTATTCCTCCTTATCTAAAAAGCAGGTATGTCATTTTATTCGCATATCCACTATCAGAATTTTGATAAATAAAGATTAGCAGTGTGTGGTTATGGCGCATCAATTGGTTGGCGGCCCTTGCACTAACAAAATTGAATGTGTGCAAGGAATGATTCAGCATGTTGTTGCACAACTATATGAGCCGCAATCAAAACTCCCGCGAATTGTATATTTCCCCTCGCCAAGACTCTCTTTGTAGACTTGTCCATTTAGGCAGCCGATTTTTCGCGTTGGATAAGTCTGGATAAATTATTCAGTAACGGCCATCACCCTCATTGAGGTGACTATCGATATGCTCTTAACAGCCCTTCCCCACATCTGCGCACACTGATCTTCTCCGGCACAGATAGGGGTTGGATGTACTTGTGAGATGAGCATGTCCGGCTCTACTGGTGGTGTTACGCACCCACCGATAACCAAAAACGCACCAGCCAGCACCATACTTTGAAACCCAGCTTTCATATCCTTCCTTTGCTTATCAACCTCCATAGGCGACCACACGTCGTCCTAGGTAGCACAATAATGCCACGCTGACGACGAATTGCATAGCATACGGTGCAGACCCCAGCTAGACACCGCTCCACAGTTCCCCCACTTGACTCGGGGGTGCAGCTTGAAAAATTTGAATGCTGTGGATTATGCGGAGGTATTTGGAAGGGCACTGCGACAACGAAGAAAGGAATTGGGTTATAGCCAAGAGGCCATTGCAGAGAAGGCAGGAGTACAGCGAAATTATATTTCGTCTCTGGAACGAGGGAAGTACCAGCCAACTATCAGTGTTGTTTTTGGTTTGGCAACAGCACTCAACTACACCCCCTCCGAACTCGTTGCCGAGGTAGAGAAATTATTGACGGCCGAAACTTGAAGAGGCTGAATAGCACAAACGGACCAGAGTCTCCTCCGTAATCTGGCGCTAATATGCGATTAGCCATCCCGTAATTTTAACACCACCGCTCGTCATCCTCAGAATCTATCCCCATAAACAAGTGACATAAAGTATCATAATCAATTATTTCTACTCTTTCGCACCTCCGCCTCGCATGTGCCACCTCATCCAGCAAAGCGTTATCCCAGCTGCCAACTACTAAAAACCAATTTTTGGCGAACCAACCTTAATACTATATTTCTCCTTCGCGCGAGATGCATTTAATGGATAGGTAAAGTACCCTTCATAGTTAGCCAGCTGCGCAACGCCCCCAACATAATCCATAAATCTTCGCCTTCTCCTGCCTCCCTTGGTAATTTTACCTGTAGCCAAGGCCGCAGTTTTAATATCGTAAACATCATAATAACCATCACTGCGCCTGATTAATAAATCCGGTTTTATAACTGTATCCCTACACGCCCAATCATGCCCCTTCCACTCCAAATAATGAGACAACTTTCTATCGCACAAGCCATAAATTCATCTGCGAAGGAAAGTAAGCTTCCTTTTACCTGAGGTGTAGCAATCCTCGCTGGGTAATGATCCAAATACGGAAATCTTACTCACTGTTTGACAATCAAATTCATGAGCAAGGCAAAGTTTTCTGAGAGTGCTTTCCATCCACTCAAGGTCACCACGGACCCTACAGAAGATTAGTCAAATTGACTAAGATATCTAAATATGGAATCTTCTTTATACCGCTTTACTGCCAATCCTTTAAATCTACTATTTGCCCCTATAAGCTCAGCAACAAAAAACCGGCAATTTGGTAACCAACAGCATACTATGAAATAGAATACTACTGCCTCTTGAATTCAAATTTCCTGCATCACTAAGCCTCTGAAGACCAGAAAGATGCTTCTCCCAGAACCCCTCACCTGATCAACAATTTTATTAAAGATCATAGTCACCCTCAAACTCGTGAGTGAAGAACTCAGTAAGCCTCTCACGCCGATAAGCTTATTTATATTGTTGTGTAGCCGTGACTGAGCATATCTCTACGCATTGTCCGCTTAGGCTTTGAGCAAATATCCAAAGCATAGCGCGCCTTGCACTGTCTGATTTACGAGTTGATAGTCGCCAAAAAAATAGTCTGCTCTAGGCAAAGGCCAGATGCAAATAGATCAGGAGTGATCTCACCACTTCCACTTAAACCCAAATCTGGAAAACGGATAGATTGATCGGTAAATCTGCTCTAGGCCATTGTCGAGCAAGGGTCACATCTCAGGATGTTTCGTCGGCAGGCGTAAATCGTGCCAAGGTAATTGCGTTGGCGTAGCGAAGGAATTCAGGGGCTGTTAGGGCTCAGGTAGCCCATACGAATCCTTTTCGGTCGAGAGAAGCTTGCATTCTGTATCGCTGAGTACAGATCAGCTTTCAGCGCCGCCAGAACATTTACCATGTCGAACGAAAAGCCCAGCATAGCCAGGCTCCAATATCGCATACATCTCCCGCTTGGTTTACTCCCCTCTAGGCAATACAGCTGCAGCGATTTTCTCAGCAATTTGAGGTACCGAATCGTGCTCCGTTGTAAACCCTGCAAGATCGGGAAGTATCCCACTGTATTTTTTGACATCCTCAAACGTGACGCCATGCAACACAGGAATCAAAGTCGGCTTGCTGAACAAAGCCCCCAACTCTCGCTCTGTCCAGAATCGTCCAGTCAGATACGTAGGCGTGAGCAAGGCGATACCAGTCCTCGCTTTTCTCAAGCCAGAATCCATCTGGAGGGACTGGCTACGCCCGGGAACAATCGCCACTTCATCAAACCATACAGCAACACCAAGTGCTTCCAAGCAATCTCTCAGCTCTCCTGCAACAGAGGAACCATCAATCCGAGCATAGCTCAAAAAGGAGTCGTAATCCCTGAGGTCGGAGAATGCAACGGCTTGGTGTACCCGATCCGCCAACCGTCGCTCCGAGTCGGAGTACTGTAACGCGCTAGTAGACGACCGCAGACTGCGATTGAGTTCGGCAATGACCTTGGCATTGTGCTGAGCAACTCGGCGATTGTGTGAGCTAACTTCGGACTCAACTCTTCGATTGTAAGCATCTATCCTACGGTTATAGGCATCGAGCTGAGATTGAACCTTGCGATTGTCCATATCGATTTGACGATTGAGAGATACAACTCGCTGCTTGTTCTCACGATTTACTCGATTTACCTCGCGCTTGAGCTCTTGCTGTATCTTACGCTGCGCCTCACGCATACGACGCTGCAACGCAGCCTGACTGATAGCCATAGGTCACCCCCTATTTAAGGCCGTTAGACAGCCAATCAATGACCTCTTTAGAGGCTTGGCCGTAATAAGGGAGAGACAGGGTGATGACCAGCAAGGTGTCATTCTTGTCTATATGAACCGCGAGATAGTCGAATATCTGCTTGGAAGTAGATGTTGAATCCACAGCATAAGAAGACTCTGAGAGCCGCGCCCAAGCGGGAAACTCCTTAATAGCCGTCAGAACCTGGTTATGTTTTTGTCCAGGGTTATTAAGGTCGTAGGTAATGAGGTAAATGGCCATGGTCCACCTCAACGTTTCTTATTAGATTGAGACAGAACCGAGCCAGCGAGAGTCTTAGTGGTCTCGCTGTACTTATCAGACTGAAGCACCTGAGACGCTTTCGTCTCCATCGCTTTTCCGGTTTCCTTAGCAGAAGAGGATTGAGAGAGAACGGACGCGGCTAGGCTTTTTTGGGTGGCAGAAGCGCTAGGGTCGCGAAGCACTTCAGACGCGAGCGATGCAACTGATTCGGAAGATTGCTTGGAGTTGGACATGATTTCAGCTCCTCAAGGGACCAATTCACATGCCGACCTCAGAGCGACGCCATCCAGCTGACAACGATTGACGACTACGCCAATCACGAGCTTAATTGCGTCCCCGATGGGGCCGGCGACTTCACTGCCGTTTGGCTTCAGGTGGTACGGGTGGAGGCGCCATGTTTTGGTCGACGGAAGCGCCCCCGCCCGTAATCTTTTCTACCTTACCCTAAAGGACAGAGGTAGCCGGCACCCCTATATGTTGTAGCGTACCGACTCACAACCCCAAGATAGTGTGGTCAATTCGGTTATGCAAGACACAAAGACCTACAATGTCTGTGGATAACTTGTGGGTGTATTGTGGGCAATTTCTCAGATTGACGGAAAACCCAAGCGGTGCCTGAATTCCAGCACGCCGCAACCCCTCGCACAAATCAGTCAAATAACCGACAAAATGCCTGTAACAAAATATTTCTAGTACTAGCAGCACTGCTGTATAGATAGAACTCGGGCTTGGTTACCCTGCGAAGTACAGGCTTTGGAGCTTAACCAAAAGCCCATTGCGTGTACGGCTGGTCTGAGCGCTCCTCTTCCCCTAGCGCTTACCGCGCTCAGGATATGCCTCACGCGTCTGGTTCTAAGTCAGTTTTGAGAGGCGGATCGCTCATACTCCCTTGCACTAACTACAGCGTAATTTCCAGCATCTCGGCTTGAATGCACAGAGCTTTGCATAGAATTTATGCGTAGAACTTGATCAACAAATAGTACATATCCAATTGTTTTTTAAGGTATTTTTATTGGACCTGCAAATCGACGAGTTCTACAAGGATGCCGCCAGCGGCTTGCTGCTGCTCTACCAGGCCTTTCCGCGCAAGGTCGCGCTCTACGTGGAGGACCTGATCGGCCGCGAGGAGCCCGACGAGTTCGGCCTGCCCAGCAAGCGCCATCAGGCTTGCCTCGGCGCCCTGCTGTGGCTGGCCGAGGAGGGCTTCCTGCGCTTCGAGAGCACCATCGCCTACGACGCGCTGGACCAGGCGGTGCTCACCGAGAAGGGCTTCCTGCGCCTGTCTCGCGCCATTCCCCATGCTCTGCCCCAGGGCGACGCGCTGCCACCGGGCGTGCGCCGCGTCCACGCCACCCTCGCCTGGCAGCTGCGCGAGGCGCTCGCCCAGCACAGCAGCGAGAAGGTCGCGCGGCTCACCCGCCTGTTGTTCGAAAGCGCTCTGAATCCGGCAAGCGACATAGTTTGAAATAGTGCCTCGGTTGAAGGCACACCGGGCCAACCTTATATAGCTCGCATACTTAGAACGTCTCTCGCCTGAGGAGAAGCTTCCCACCATGATGCGCATCGTGTTGTTCCTGGCCACCAACCTGGCGGTCCTGCTGATCGCCAGCGTCACCCTGAAACTGCTCGGGGTGGATCGCTTCACCGGCCAGAACTACGGCAGCCTGCTGGCCTTCTGTGCCGTCTTCGGCTTCGTCGGCTCCTTCATCTCGCTGTTCCTGTCCAAGTGGATGGCGAAGATGAGCACCGGCACCGAAATCATCACCCAGCCCCGCACCCGCCATGAACAGTGGCTGCTGCAGACCGTCGAGGAGCTGTCCCGCGAGGCCGGCATCAAGATGCCGGAGGTCGGCATCTTCCCCGCCTACGAATCCAACGCCTTCGCCACCGGCTGGAACCGCAACGACGCCCTGGTGGCCGTCAGCCAGGGCCTGCTGGAGCGCTTCTCGCCCGACGAGGTGCGCGCCGTGCTGGCCCACGAGATCGGCCACGTAGCCAATGGCGACATGGTCACCCTGGCGATGATCCAGGGCGTGGTGAACACCTTCGTGATGTTCTTCGCACGCATCTTCGGCAACTTCGTCGACCGCGTGGTGCTGAAGAATGAGGGTGAAGGCCATGGCATCGGCTACATCGTCGCGACCATCTTCGCCGAGTTGGTGCTGGGCATCCTGGCCAGCATCATCGTCATGTGGTTCTCCCGCCGCCGCGAATTCAAGGCCGACGACGCCGGCGCCCGCCTGGCCGGCACCGGCGCGATGATCGCCGCGCTGGAGCGCCTGCGCGCCGAACAGGGCGTACCGGTGCACATGCCCGACAGCCTGACCGCCTTCGGCATCAACGGCGGCCTGAAGAACGGCCTGGCCGGCCTGCTGATGACCCACCCGCCGCTGGAAGACCGCATCGAGGCCCTGCGCCGCCGCGGCTGAACCGGCGACTGGCGAAATAAAGGCGATCCACGGATCGCCTTTTTTCATGGCTATGTACCCGTTACGTGTTGCAGACGCTACAGCTGCCCTGCGGAAGCGGCCTGCCTGGGAGCCGGTAGGGTGGTTGTGGGGCACAGGCCATAACCCATCAGTGCGATCGACCGCAGTACCGCTGGGTTACGCCGGCAAGCGGCTACCCCACCCTACGCGTTGCGCGGCCAAGCCCCTCTACCTGAACACCGCAGCTGCCTGCCCCTGGATTCCCGCCTGCGCGGGAATGACGGTTCCGGAAGAAACTCCGCTCCCACCTCGTCATCCCCGCGCAGGCGGGGACCCAGAAGGGTTCAGGGCACTACAACATCTAACGGGGGGGACATAGCCTTTTTCATGCCCATGTTCCCGTGGGAGCGAGCTTGCTCGCGAAGCTCTTGTGCATGACCATTTGCGAGCAAGCTCGCTCCTACGCCCCCTGCCCTGTCTCCTGCTTGTGAAAAAGCTCGAACCTTGGCCCGCCGTCGCCAGTCGGAACTGATAAGCCCCCCGACTGCGGAGAATCGCCATGGTTTATCACTGGGACCTGATCGAAAGACTGCTGCACGAGGCACAGAACTCGGCCGGCCAATCCTTTGCCCCGCGTCGCTACGCGGAAGAACTGGCCGCGGAAATGGAGAACGCCGGCGAGACGGTCGACGACCTCGACCATTTCCGCGCCGAGGCCGCCCGCTACGAATCGCTGCTGGTCGAGAACCAGTTCATCGCCCCGCGCCCCGAGGAAGAAGGCGGCAACGGCGAGAACTTCGTCCTCACCCCGCGCGGTGCCCAGCTGCTGAGCATGCTCGACAGCAGCATCCCCGGCAGCGAACACCCGCGGGAGGTGCTCGACGGCGCCGGCGAGGCGGCGCTGACGCCCGAGGTGTTCGACGAGATCGCGCCGAAGGCCAACCTGGAAACCGAGCAGACCTGACGAAAGAATCGATCGATATCAGCTGAAAGTTATATTGGATATCGATAGATCGACTCGCCACCATGGCAGCATCACCTTCGTGGAGGAATTCCGATGCTGCCCGCCCTCTTCATCTCCCACGGATCGCCCATGCTCGCCCTGGAGCCGGGCACCAGCGGCACCGCCCTGGCCCGCCTGGCCGCCGGGATAGGCAGGCCACGGGCGATCCTGGTGGTCTCTGCCCACTGGGAAAGCACCGAACTGCTGATCGGCAGCTCGCCCAACCCCGCCACCTGGCACGACTTCGGTGGCTTTCCCCCGGCGCTGTACGCCGTACAGTACCCGGCCCCGGGCGCCCCCGAGGTGGCGCTGGAAGTGCAGCATCTGCTGGCCGCCGCCGACATTCCCAGCCGCCTGACCCCTGGGCGCCCACTCGACCACGGAGCCTGGGTGCCGCTGTCGCTGATGTATCCGCAGGCCGATATCCCCGTGCTGCAACTGTCGCTGCCGAGCCGCGCCGGCCCGGCGCTACAGATGCGCATCGGCCAGGCGCTCGCCAGCCTGCGTGAACACGACGTGCTGCTGATCGGCTCTGGCAGCATCACCCACAACCTGCGCGAACTGGACTGGCGCGCAGGCCCGGAAACAGTCGAGCCCTGGGCGCTGGAATTCCGCAACTGGATAGTGGACAAACTGCGCGCCGGCGACCGCACCGCCCTGCTCGACTACCGCCACCAAGCGCCCCATGCGGTGCGCAGCCACCCCAGCGACGAGCACCTGCTGCCGCTGTATTTCGCGCAGGGAACCGGCGGCGAATTCCGCGTCGAGCACAGCGGCTTCACCCTCGGCGCGCTGGGCATGGATATCTATGGTTTCTACTGAGGAGAAGCACAGTCACTAACACCATCGGGAGTTTGCCCTTGGCCTTGTCCAGGCCAAGAGCAAATTCTCACGGCTACTGCCAGTTAGCCGCGATCACCGTGTTCACCTGGTCTCTCTGAACCGAGGTCAGATTGATCTCACCACCCGCTGGCGCGCCGAAGGCGGCCATGGCATTGACCAGATTGTCGACCTGATTGGCATACAGCGAAGCGCTACCGGCCTGGATCACATCCAGCTGCTGAGCCGGGTCGGCATACCAATCCTGGATGGTGATACGGTCCTCCGACCCCGTCACATCGATCACCAGGTCGTCTCCCTGGCGCGACAACCACAGGTTTTCGCGTCCGATACCAGCAATGCTCAGCACATCGCTATCGACATCCGGTGTGTTGGACAGATTGTTGAGCACATCCTGGCCATCACCTGCAGCGAACACATAGGTGTCGCTCCCGGCCCCACCAATCAGGTAGTCGTTGCCGGTATTGCCTCGCAGGGTGTCGTTGCCGACGCCACCGTCGATCAGGTCATCATCAGACGAGCCGAGGATGATCTGGTTGCCCGCCTGACCAGCAAGCACAGTTCCGAAGGAACGCTCATCGGGCAGGTGCCGATAGGTCGGCGAACCGAGCGGATCGGGGTTACTCAGCCCAAAGGCACCGAACAACTGATCGGCCGTGATCTGCCCGCCCGAGGCGAAAGCGATGGTATCCACCACATAATCGCCACCCAGGAACCAATTGCGGATCGTCACCTTGTCGCTGCCGCCGCTGACGTTGAGCACCAGGTCGTTGCCGCTTTTCATCAGACCGCTGGCAACCTGGTTGAAGCTGATACCTTCGAAACGAAGGGTATCGGCTCCACCACCGCTGTTATCGATCACATCCTGGCCGCCACCGGCGGCGAAGACATAGGTATCGTCGCCACGGCCACCCAAGAGCGTATCGTTGCCCGCACCACCCGCCAGGACGTCGTTGCCGTTACCGCCCTCCAGGCGATCCGCTCCGGCATCGCCAAACAGCTCGTCATCACCGTTGCCTCCCTGTAGCAGGTCGTTTCCGGTGGTGCCATCGAGTCCATCATCGCCAATCGAACCCTGGGTGATGTCATCGAAGGCAGCGGCCGGGGTTGGCACAGGCAGGCCAAAAGCCCCGAAGATCTGCGCTGCAGTGAGCTGACCGCCAGTTTCGAAAGCGATGGTTTCCACCAGGTTGTCGCCACCGAGGAAGAAGGTCTTCAGCGTGATCTGATTGGCCGTACTGCCGTTGACCCGCAGCACCAAGTCGTTGCCGGACTTCATCAGGCCCGAAGCCACTTGGTTGAAGGTGATGCCACCCGCGAACACGAGACTGTCGGCACCACCGACTTCCTCGATCACGTCCTGGCCGGCGGTGTAGATGTAGGTATCGTCGCCGCCCCCACCAAGCAGGGTGTCGTTGCCTGCCACACCGCTCAAGGTGTCATCGCCGGCACCACCGAGCAGGATGTCGTTACCGGCAGTACCGACCAGCTGATCATCGCCACCCACGCCCGCGACAGGCGGCTCTCCCGGCCCACCCGGATTGCCTGGCTCCCCAGGCTCGCCCGGCTCCTCCCCGCCACCACCCTCGGGCAGTGCCGTGAGTTGGGCAACAATCTGTGCGGTGGTCAGGTAATTGCCTCCATCCGGCTGCACGTAGTCGATCGAGCGGTCTCCACCCAGGAAGTGATTGGTGATACGTACTTGCTGACCAAGGTCACCGTCGACCAGGACTACCAAGTCATCACCATCTCGATGGAAGCTCAGGCGGCTCCGCGGCACATCGAGGAAAAACACGCCATCGAAGCCACCGCCGCTGTTGTCGATCACATCCACACCACCATTCGCTCGGTAGTAGTAGTCATCGTCGCCAGCGCCACCGATCAGAGTGTCATTGCCATCCTCACCGGCCAGAATATCGTTGCCGGCACCACCGTTGAGCAGATCGTTGCCTGAACCGCCGAGCTGGCCATTGCCGCCTGACAGGTAGTCGTCGCCATCACCACCTTCGATCTGGTCGTCCCCCCCCATGCCGAACAGGGTGTCGTTGCCAGCTAGGCCGCGCAGCACATCTGTGCCAGCAGTACCCGAGAGTTGGTCGTGGGATGCCGTCCCAGTCACGGTATTGCCGCCACCTCCTGGAGGTACTTCACCGCTGATGATCTGGGCGATACGTGCTGCGGTGAGCATCGACCCGCCCTCGGGCTGTACGAAGCTGAGGGCATTGTCGCCACCGAGGAAATGCCCCACGACTCGCACAGACTGGGCATCATCTTGGTCAACTCGGATCAGCAGGTCATCCTGCTCACGAGAGAAACTCAAACGCTCTACGGTGATACCACCGTTAAAAAACAAGCCGTCCTGACCGCCACCGACTTGAATCTCATCTGCACCGTCACCCAGCCCGTAGACGTATGTGTCATCACCCGCCCCACCGGCCAGCAAGTCGGTACCCGCCCCTCCCCTGAGCTGGTCATTGCCCAGCCCACCGTATATCTCGTCGCTGCCGAACTCACCTTCGAGGTAATCGTTGCCGGCTTCGCCGTGAATCAGGTCGTCACCAGCACGCCCCCAAATCTGGTCGTTGCCCGCACCACCGAAAAAGGTGTCGTTTTCATCGGTGCCCACCAGACTGTCTGCCGCAGAAGTCCCTTTGTAGACAACACGAGCATCGATCTCGTCCAGGCCCAGCTCACTGCCATCGGCAAAGCTGAACACGTCCAACTTGAAGTGCGCAGTCGGCCCGCGGAACCAGTTCTGTACCGTAATGGCATCCTCGCCATTCGCATGCTCTATCAGCAGGTCCTGCCCCTGACGACTGAACACCAGATCACTGGCGACAATACCGTCACCGAAATACAGATAGTCGATACTCGCCTCGACATTGCTGTAGGCCTGATCCGGGCGTCGCTCGATCAGCAGATCGCGACCATCGCCCAGGTTGAAGACATAGCTGTCCTCACCGAACGAGCCATACAGGGTATCGTTGCCCTGGCCACCTTCGAGAGTGCTGGAGCGGGGCTCCCAGACGTGGTCGTAGGCGATGAGCAAGTCATCACCCGCGCCGCCCTCGAGGCGATCTGCGCCTTGACCAGTCAGATGGTCCTGACCGTCTCCGCCGTGCAACACACCGCTTCCGTCGATACGGTCATTACCGTTGCCGCCGTCGAGGGTCCCAAACCCTTCCAGGGTGTCGTCCCCGGCCAGGCCAAACACCAGGCTCTCACTACCCAGCCCCGTGAGCACATCGTTGCCGGCGGTGCCTATGATGGAGTTTGCCATCCGCACCACCTGCTCACGCGTCCAGAGCGTTCCATCCGCAAAGCAGATTTCCTCAACTTGCCCGTTGTGCTCACCACCACTGAAGTAATTGACCACCCGCAGGCTGTCCGACTGGTGACGCAGCACGAGGTCATCTCCATCGATCTCGAGCTGTAGCGCATCGGCGTTTACCGAAGCGTCAAACAGAATCCTGTCAACGGCACCGTCGTCGCTAAAGAACGTTGGGCCCGCGCGGAACTGACTGTCGTCGATCACATCCTGGCCCCAACCCGCGGACAGGGTATAAAGGTCAGCGCCCGCACCGCCCATCAGAAGATCATCACCAGCTCCGCCACTGAGCAGATCCGCTCCGCCGCCGCCGGATAGCTGGTCGTTACCCGCTTCCCCGTACAAATGGTCTTCGCCCGCCTGGCCGAACAGGTAGTCATTGCCATCCCCTGCGTAGAGCACAGCACCTGCCTCATCCGCAATCAGCAAATCATCTGCTGCCGTCGCGGCGCTAAACTCGACCCGCCCCAAACCTGCCGCTAACGCATCACGATTCAGTAGCGTACCGCTCGCCAGTCTGATCGAGTCGATCGGCGATTGGATCAACGCGCTGCTCCCACTTTCATAAAACGCGGTAATTCTCAAGCTGTCCGTACTGCCCTGCAGGCTGACCAGCATATCGGCCCCCTCGCGAGTGAAACGCAAACGGCTCGCCTGGGTGTCGGCAGCGACCACAACGCTGGACAGGATGTTCTTGTCCTGCTCCCAGGCTGCGGCTGTCCGGATGTGATCGGACACCACGGTGTCCTGGCCACTGCCTATACCAAAGCCAAGGGCCACAGACGAAGGTCGTCCGGTTAAGCGGATCAGGTCATTACCCGTACCGCTCTCAACCTGCGCGGATATCACACCATCCAGCTCAATCAGATCCGCCCCGGCCCCGCCTTCAATCTCAGCATAGCCGCCAAAGGCGTAGATACGGTCGTCCCCATCTCCGCCGGAGAACCGATCTAATGCAGTAGTCGGGTAATCGAACTGTTTGTACAGGCTGTTGTACCGCAGGCTGGCGCCATAAAGGATGTCATTGCCCGCACCGCCATCGAGCAGATTGCTCAAGTAGTTGCCGTACAAGCTGTTATCGCGGTCGTCGCCAATCAGATCAACCGAGCCGAGCTTGTCGCCGACCTTGATGACTTCAATATTCGCCCACTGCTGAGCGTGAAAAACAGTTGAGGTATTGCCCGCTCGTTCGTTCAGATGCAGCGTATCCGTGCCCTCACCAGCCGCTTCAATCACCGTGTCGTTCAAGCCAATGAGATACGTGTCGTCGCCGGTAAAACCGCTCAACCGATTGGCCGCGCCGTTTTCGGCGCCGTTCAGGACATTGTCCAGTTCATTTCCCAGACCTTCGGTGGCGCTATCACCGGTAAGCAGCAGGTTTTCCAGCTTCTCACCCAACTGCCAAGACACCCGGGATTCAACCGTGTCGATGGAGTTACCTTGCTCAATAATGACATCGCCCGCATCGTCTACGACGTAGGTATCCTCGATGTTGCTGCCAAGCATGGTGTCGGCACCGGCGCCGCCATCGATCCTGACTGAACGAAGGATGCTGAACAATTGAAAATCCGGGCTCGACAGGTCGATGCGATTGTTCGAGGCATTGCCGGTGTACCGAAAGCGAGCGTCGTCCGCGAAACCGCGGTATTCGATACGCTGCACGTCAATCAGCGAGGTTACCCGTAAGTTCTCAACCTGATCGGGCATGTGCATGACAAAGGCATTGGTTTCGATGCTGTCGACACCCTCGCCGACCCGCTCCTCTATTGAGAAGGAAAGGCCAGCCATCAGGCTGTATATTGGCAAGCTCGGGTACTGACCGATATCGCGAATGATGTAGGTATCGTTGCCAGCACCGCCTATATAGGTATCACTTCCTTGCCTACCATCAAGGCGGTTATCCCCCGCGTTGCCACGCAGCACGTTGTTAGCGTTATTGCCGGTAGCGTCGATTGACAGAATACCGGTGAGCTGCAGATTTTCTACATTGGCCGGTAACTGGTAGCTGACGGAACTGATGATATTGTCAGTGCCGCCATTTTCCAGCTCGACCACTTGGTCGAGAGGATTGTCGACCTGGAACTCGTCATCTCCAGCACCACCGGTTTGCGTATCGGCCGGCCCGGTCACACTGTTGCCTGCACGCAAACCCAGTTCGGCATGGCTCCAAACCGTACCGTCATAAAAATGAACGGCAGTCTGTGCATCACCCGGCTTGAAAAAGTGCTCCAGCACCAGAGACTCACCCGAGTCTCGCAGCACCAGAACCAGGGAATCGTGCTCCACCGTGACGCCGTTCATTGGAGCAGCGGTTCGAACCAGTTCGATATCGTCCGGGGTGAGCCCCTGAGCCAGTTCCACCCGGTTCAGCCCCTCCAGATCTGTCACGCGATCATTACCGGCACCCAGACCATAGGTGTAGCGGTCGTTGCCTGCACCACCCAATAACCAGTCATTTCCAGCCTCGCCATCCAGATGATCATCCAGCGCCCCACCTATTAGGCGATCATTGCCGCCTCCACCGAGCAACGTATTCGCAACATCGGCCAAGCCGAAAATCCCCTCATCGTCTGGCCCACCGGTGAGGGCCATACGCAATAGATCCGCCGCTGACCAAATCACATCTGGTTCGGCCTCGAACCGTACCTGGGCAATGGGCCCAGACACCCCCTGCCCCCGCAGTTGGTCCTGCAAGCGCACCACGCTGTACTCGCCATTGACGCCATGCAGGAACCACAGTTGAAGTGTTGAGGTTTGCTGGTCTCGAATAACACGCACATCCTGCGCCCGCAGGCCACCACCCATAATCAGTTGGTTGCCACTGTCGAGGTCAACAATCCGGGTGTGTGAGTAGCCCAAACTCGTAAGAGATATCTCGTAAGTGTCGACCCCTGCTCCGCCATTTAGATGGTCCTGACCGTGACCGCCGACCAACCAGTCGTCACCAGCATTTCCTTCCAGGTAATCGTTGCCAGCACCACCTATCAGTCGATCATTACCGTCTTCACCAGCAATAAAGTCGTCGCCACCCAGCGCATCGAAGTAATCGTCGCCAGGGCCGAGACCAAAGGTGTCAGTCTCTTCAGTGGCCAACGCCTGCACACCCTCATAAGGCGGCAGATGCAGACGGTCAAACACCTGCCCGTCGGCAAACTCAAGGGTTTCTATTCCTTCGTTGCTGAAGAAACCGGTGACCCTCAGACGATCCATCTCGCCGAACCACACCAGCAGATCATTTCCGTGCCGGATAAAGCGCGCATCGGCATGGGACAACCCCTCACCAAAAATGATGCGATCCGCCTCATCAGCCAAGGCGCCTTTATTAGAAATTTCGTCGTGACCAAAACCGGCGTTGAGTATGTAAGTATCGTTACCTCGACCGCCCAACAGGATTTCACTCCCGACGCCCGACTCGATCCGATCATTGCCCTCCAAAGCCTCGATTGTACGGGCTACCTCACTGCCGGTAATCAGATCATGGGTCTCCGTCCCAGTTATGTGCCCGGTGTTCACGTCAAAATGAATACCGCTATCCAATACCTGCTGCCAACTCACCTCCGTGCCGTCGTTGAATACCACCCGATCAAAGGGACGAGGCAGCTTAGAGGCCCCCAGGGCGTTGAAAAGGATGGCATCGCCCTCGGAGCCAATCGACAAGACATAGGAAACGGTGCCGGTTTTGGTCAACCGCAGATCGTCAAAGGCAATACCCTCGCCCAGTCGCAGGGTATTCTCGCCAGTGCGGCGCGGACCGGTAGCACTTTCACCTATCAACGTATCGCGCCCATCACCCGCGGAAAACAGCAGGGTTCCGCCTCCAACCGCCAGCAAAGTCAGGCTGTCATTGCCCCGTCCGCCAGAGATCGTCGCGCCACCGCCAGCCCCCGTGACAGTCAAGGCATCGTCCGCTGCGCCACCGTACACGGCGCCGGTACCCGTGGTATCTGTGCGCGCCACGCGCGACAGCAGCGCCTCACCTAGCAGACGATCCAGGCTCACTCGAGCATCACTGAATTGAAACTCCAGTGAGGCGCCACTCAACCCCCTATCCACCTGCATTTGGTGTTCATCATCGACCTGCAAGACAAGATGACCGCCGCCGCCATCCCGCAGGCTCAGGTTTGCCCGCGAGATATCGAACAGGTGTACACGCGAGTGGCCGTCGGAGTCGTCGATGCGGCCCATCAGCCCCTCCGACACCTCCATATCGCTCAGCTTCAGCAGGTAAAGGTCATCGCCAGCACCACCGAGCAGCACATCGCGACCACCGCCACCTTGCAAGGTGTCCGCACCCGCGCCCCCGAGCAGCACATCATCTCCCAAGCCGCCGTTGAGGAAATCATCGCCCTCTCGCCCCTCAAGATGATCATCCCCGTCACCGCCCAGCAAGGTGTCGTTATCAAGCCCGCCCCAGAGAGAGTCCGCACCAGCACCGCCATCCAGGTAGTCATTGCCGTTGCCACCCAACAACTGGTCATCACCCGCGCCACCCAGCAAGGTGTCATTGCCGGTCACTTGCGATATGCCATCCGACCCCACGTTGTCATCACCATCGAGGCGGTCGTTACCATCGCCGCCCAACAGCACGTCATCGCCGCCATCACCTTGCAAGCTGTCGTCGCCCTCGCCGCCATCAAGGTAATCGGCACCGTGCGTCGTCGGCACTGCCGCGCTGCCATCGCTGTCGCCGTAAAGCTTGTCGTTACCCCCACCGCCCTGCAGCGTGTCGCTCCCACCCAGGCCGTACAACAGGTCGTCTTGCGCGCCACCATCGAGATCGTCGTTACCGTGATACTCCCGTGGTGTCGAGCGATCATCGCCAAACAGGGTGTCCTGCCCCTCGCCCCCCAAGAGTCGGTCATGACCGCCATTGCCATACAACAGGTCGTTGCCCTGACCGCCAATCAGCAGGTCATTGCCATGCTCGGCCCCCGGCACTTTTTTCAGCTCGTATATTTCCCCCGAGATGTCATAGCCGTCCCCTACCAAGGTGTCATTGTCCTCACCACCTATCAGGGAATCGTTACCCGTATCACCCATCAGGTAATCATCGCCGGCGTTACCTTCGACGTAGTCATTACCCCTATTGCTGTATACGAGATCATTTCCTTCACCGGCCATGATCACGTCGTCGGCATTTTCATCAGTCAGCGGAGTGCTCGTACCTGACCACGTTACTACGTAGCGGTGGATGTCAGGCCCCACCGCGCCTGCGCCAAACGAGACTTGCATGTAGGGATCCAGCGCATAACTGACGTCATCGCTGTAAATGAAATCGTCGCCGTCGCCGGCGGAAATGGTGTCCGCGCCAGGACCACCGAAAATCCCGTCCATACCACCCGAGCCGACGATCAAGTCAGCACCGCTTCCACAATCCAGCCAATCGCCGGTAATGCCGCCCCGCTCCGGCAAGGGATTGGCCGGCCCTTGTGAAAGCTCGGTAAATGCATAGATGGCATCATTACCGGGTCCGCCAAAAATCACATCGCTGCCCGCACCGCCAATAAGCGTATCGTGGCCCTCAGCGACATCGCCGACGTAGTAGTGGATTCGATCATTACCATCGAGCCCCAGGATGCGATCATCCCCTGTGGTGCCATCCAAGCTATCGGGGTCTGCGGTGCCAGTAATCACAGACGTGGCCGACACCGGTTCAGGCGGAGCATAGCCCTCAAGCGTCAGCCCCAGCGCACCCTCGACATAGTTGCGGATCAGGATGCTGTCGCCCTGGCCGTACAGCACCAGAAGATCGGAGCCGGAGCGCAGGAAGCGAACGTTGTTGTCCTCACTGATCCAGGTATCAGCGCCCTGCGCAATCTTCTTGCCCTTGCGGTAGTGCGTCTCATCGATCCACAGACTGCCAAGGCCATCGCTGTCGATGAGAATGTCAGAGCCATCTCCGGTTGCGAACTCATAGCGGTCATTGTCGCCACCGCCGATCAGAGTGTCGTTGCCCTCGCCACCGTCAAAATGGTCGTTGCCGCTGCCACCCTCGAAGTAGTCACTGCTGGCCCCTCCGTTGAGGCTGTCGGCACCAGCGCCACCGTAGAAACGGTGACCGGCTAATGAGGTCTGGGGAGCTGAGATAAGATCGGCGTCCGCTCCACCAAATATGATGCGGGGAACGTCGCCGACCTCATGGATATGCATTAGCAGTCCCGAGGCCCGGTCCTCAAGCAGCAGCCCCCGGTCACCATCGGCCAGAGGAATCTGTGCATCGGTAACCCCATCGATCAGGGCCAGCTCCAGCTTCCAGTGCAACAGTTCGGCCCGGTCACGCAACCATTCGGTGGTTAGCTCACCCTGGTCCGTTGCCGGGTCGTACAGGCTCACTCCGTCTCGGGTTGTGTAATCCAACCCACTCAATGCAAAAGGGCTCAAGGCCAACAAGGCAACTCGGTATGCCTCGCCACCCGGCATAGCAGCCAAATCAGCGATAGCCTGGGCACTAAGACCCACTAGGCTGACCACACTGGCTCGCTGCCCATCCAACGCATCGCGGATAGCATAGATGCGCGAATACAGCGACTCGCGGCTCTCCGCCTTGCCATTCAAGGGGCTGTAGCCCGGTAGAACCAGGGCTCCCCACGCATCGAGCACGGCCTCAAAACTCGCCAGATTGTTGGTGGAAGCGGCCTCGAAAATAGGGTTGAGGCGTGCACTCACCAAGGCAAAGTCACTGGTCGCCAACGACGCATCGAGCCGCACGAACAGATCCATGATGGCTAGAGCATCAGTCATCTGTTCTTTGCCATGCCCCCAGGTAGTGTCATCGTCCCACGACTCGATAAAGACTCCCGTATGTCCACCCTGCTGTTTCAAGCCCAGGTAGGAGTCCATGGTCACGATCTCGGGACCTGCCAAGCCGTAGAGGTTCTGGATACGCGAAGCCTCGAAGTTCGAGGCGCCGCCGAGCATGCCAAACAGGTTGGCGATATTGCTGACTGCATTCAGCCCTACTCCAAAAGTCGCATAGCCTGCGCCATTGATGGTCACGGCCTCGGCGGCATTGCTGTCACCGAACAATCGGGTAAATCCCGCCGCCAGATGACCACCCAAGCTATGCCCCACCGCCGTTACAGTTTGATCAACAGGCAATTTGCCCAATCCATAGGCCTGGCTACCCGGCATGATTTCCATCGAGTCATCGAATTCGATACGCCGAACTGTCGCGAAAACACCAGTGCCATCAATAACAATATCGCCCTGAGCCAGGAGCATCTGCTCATGCAATATCCTCGCTGGCCCTGGTGGCGTCAGCCGCAATACATAAGTCTCCGCCTCCAGATCAGTTAGACGGGCGGCTTGGAAGGTCTGCCCTTCTGGAGTGATCAAACGTTGCCAGTCGTTGTACATGTCAACGATCTGATCTAGCGCCAGACCATCTATCACGATATCGCCGATATCCGTTTCGGAAATATCATTTATTGGATCGCTGGGCTCAGTTCCGCGAATGGCGTATACATATTCGCCCGTCGTCTTGAATTGAAAGAGTGTGGCTGAGTAGCCATTGTTGGTGTTCTTGGTATGACTTATGACTCTCCAGACATTGACGAAATTTTCGGCCTGGGTAGGAGTAAAAACCCCACCCTGCTCTGCGGTTTGAAGAATATCTACAACGCCCCCATCTGAATAGTCATTCTGGAGATAATCAAACAGCACATATGAAGCCTCAGCCAGCTGAGCCTTATCAAAAATGTTCATCAATCAGCCTCCCTGCCAATTTCGGCATAGTCCTTCATTACACTTAGAAAATCAGAATACCCAGGGCTGCATAAAAAATTACCAGTCCACACTTTAAATGCCAGCCCCCCCATTCCGCCACGTTTATCATATCCGGCGCTTACAGCGACATCCCTGACCAAAATACTCTTATCATAAGAATCATGTATTTCTCGAGTCGTGATATTTACAGGCAAAGCACTCATAAGATATCTACGAACTGAGTACACCAATCTTTTATTCAGAAACACATCTGACTCTCCATCGCTAATGTACGTACGCGAAGGAACTTTCTGCAACACCAGCGTATTCTCTAACCCATAATTTTCAGCCAACCATTGACCCGGCGTTTTGTAGACTGTAATACCTGCCTGAGTCGCACAATAATATCTACCAACCACATATGTAGGAATCTGTTCCCAAGCGACCAGCAGATACATGAAAAACCCTGCTGCAGTAAACCAAGGCCACCTTCGCCGCCCACGCTTCTTCGCCCATTTCCCAACCAGAACGACTACACCAACGGAAAGCGCCAAATACAAAACAACTCCCACCAAAAAAATTAGCCCTATCATTCCATAGCCCCCACAACCGATCAATCAAATAGATAAATACTCAAAACACCTAATAAATAAATGACTAAACACTTGTAGAATCAAGTGAACCATATAAATCCTTCAGTACAGAAATACTGCAGTGCATCTCATATTAACTTTCACACACCGACCTAGCGACCTGCTTGGCTTGGCAAACAGCCCCACAGCCCTCCTTACCCAACACCACCTCACCGGAGTTCTCTAGAACTGCCCGAAAGTAATAGTTATTCCCATGCTCAATGGAATAACTTTGCGCTGCTATAAAGGCCGCCTCTCGCAACTCGCTAAATATCTCTTGCCTGACAAGGCCCTGCATAACTCGCATGGAAATTTCATCTGACTTAAAAAAATCCACCAACAGGCCGTTTTCTTTATCACGAATAACCTCACGCACTGGCGCAGTGTCGGAGCCGACAACTAAGCATCCGCTAGCCATAGCCTCCAATAACGACCAAGACAGCACAAAGGGGTACGTCAGATAGAGATGCACAGCAGAAACTTGCAGCACTTTCTTATAAGTGGCGTAAGGCACCTTGCCAAGAAAGTGCACGCGATTAAGATCGAGCGGATTTTCCGCCAGTAATTTGCTGCGCCAGTTGGGCGCGTTCTTGGGCTTGCTGCCGTAGCTCACCCCATCGCCACCGACGATCACTACTTGGCAGGTTGGATGTTCTTTGAGGATTTCGGGCAGCGCGCGCATAAAGCTGTGAAAGCCCCGGTACGGTTCCAGATTACGCGCTACGTACGTGATGATCGGTTCACCAGCCTTAAGCACCCGGCCATTGGGCAGTTGCAAAGTCGCCTCGGAGTCTGGACCCAGATTCGCGGTGTCAATTCCTTCATGAATCACCTGAATCTTGTCGCGATAGGCGGCTGGATGCAGGCTGTGCTGCCAGCGGGTCGGGGTTATACCTAGGTCGCAGTTTTCCAAGTTGAGTAAATGCAGGGCGTTGCGGCTGCGAATGTTAGCCGCGCCGTTAACTGCTAGCGGGAATTCCGGGTCGAAGCCAGCGTCAGCCCCTTGAGGCTGGTAGTAGTACTCGCAGAAGTGGATCAGCTTCACATTGGGGAATGCGTCTTTGACATACAGCGCCTCCCCCCAGCCAGGGTGAGCGACTACTACATCCGGTCGATAACCCTTGGCTTTCAGATCAAGGAGCAGGCGCAGGACCTGTTGGCCATGCAGCACACCGTCCTCGAAAGTACGGACATAGGGATGTGTATGAGCGCTAGCCCTGCGATGGGGCGTATAACGCAAGAGCCGTATACCTGGCAGCCCAGGCGCTTGCTGGCGACCAATGGCTAATACCTGAACGCCTGGCATTTTTGCCATGTGCACAGCGATATGACGGAACTGTCCAGGAAAGTTCTGATGGATGAAAAGCACGTTCATGTGCAGCCCTCCTTGGTTCCCTTTTGGGTGGTCAGCGCTCGGCCATACTCTCGTCCACGTACTGCTGCAACGGGCTGAGGAAGTAATCGATCACCTTCCTCTTGTCCGTCTTCACCTCCGCCCGCACCGCCATGCCCGGCGAGAGTTGGATCTGCTGCTCGCCCACCCGGATGCTGTTCTCTTTCAACTGAATCCGCGTGCTGTACACCAGCCCCAGTCGCTCGTCTTCGATAGCGTCATTGGAGATGTTCAGCACGGTGCCATGCACCACTCCGTACTTGGTGAAGGTGAAGGTCTCAACCTTGATTTCCACTTCCTGGCCCGCCCGCACGAAGCCGATGTCCTTGTTCTCCAGCATCGCTTCCACTTCCACCGGCTGATCCTTCGGCACGATCACCATCAGTGGTTGGGCCTCGGTGACCACGCCACCCGGAGTGTGGATCGCCAGTTGCTGCACGGTGCCCTCCACAGGGGCGGTGAGACGCATCAGGCGGTCGCGTTGTTCGGCCTTGGCCAGCTCCTGCACCAAGGCGGCGGCGCGCTGTTCCGCCTCGTGCTGCAGGTCGAGCATGGCGCGGCGGGTCTGGGCGATGACGCCCTGGCGGCGGCGTTCGGCTTCCAGCCTGGCGGCGTTGAGTTCGATCACGCGGGCCTGCTGGATGGCCAGTTCGCGCTCCTGGTCCATCCGCCGCTGCTCTCTTTCCAGGAAGGCGTGCTTGCCGATGATGGCCTTGTCCAGCAGGCGCTTGTAGTCGTCGGCCAGTTGGCGGGTGATGGGCAGGGATTCCTGCAGTTTCGCCACCCAGGCCTTCGCAGCCTGGATTTCGGCCGTGCGCTGGGCGATCTCGGCATCGCCCTGCTCCAGCGCGGCCTTGAGTTCCAGGTACTGGCCCTGCAGCCAGGCCTGCGCCGAAGCCTGCTGCTGCGGCAAGGCCTGGGGAATGCGTTCGGCCAGCGAAGCCGGTGGCCGGTCATGCTGGATCGATTCCAGCAGCGCGTCGGCACGGGCGCTGTCGACCTGCGCGGCAAGCAGGTCGTTCTTCAGACGCTGCACGTCGGCACCGGTGATCCGGGCGTCCAGTTCAACCAGCAGTTCACCGGCCTTGACCTGCTGGCCGTCGTACACATGGATGGCCTTGACCACCGCCACTTCGCTGGGCTGGATGATCTTGCTCTTGCCACTGGGGACTATCTTGCCGCTGGCGGTGGCCACCACGTCGATCTCGCCGATGCAGGCCCAGAGCAACGTCAGGACGGCGAACGCCATGATGGTCCACTGGATGATCCGGGGCGCGGGATGGACGGGTGCATCCTGCAAGGCCAGGGCGGCGGGCAGGAACTGCACTTCGTGAGTCATGCGCGCAGGCGCGTCCATGGCCTTGCGCTGGCGCCAGGAATGACGCCAGGCACTGCGGTAGCGGTTCAGCAATTCACGTTTGGCGCCCATGGCTCAGCCCTGCTGCAGTCGGTGCAGGCGCGAGTAGTGGCCGGCCTGGTGGGAGAGGAGTTCCGCATGGGTGCCCTGCTCGACGAGTTGGCCGCGGTCCATGACGATGATGCGGTTGGCATCGCGCACGGCGGAAAGACGGTGGGCGATGATGATCACCGTGCGGCCTTTGCAGATGGCCTGCATGTTCTGCTGGATCACCCGCTCGGACTCGTAGTCCAGGGCGCTGGTGGCCTCGTCGAAGATCAGGATGCGCGGGTTGCCCATCAGCGCGCGGGCGATGGCGATGCGCTGGCGCTGGCCCCCGGAGAGCGAGGCGCCATGCTCTCCGACCACGGTGTCGTAGCCTTCCGGCAGCTCGAGGATGAACTCGTGGGCTCCGGCCAGCTTGGCCGCCTCGATCACGGCCTCCAACGGCGCTCCGGGGTCGGTCAGGGCGATGTTTTCGCGGATGCTGCGGGCGAACAGCATGTTGTCCTGCAGCACCACGCCGATCTGCCGGCGTAGCGAGGAGACGTCGGCCAGGGCCAGGTCCATGCCGTCCACCAGCACCCGCCCCCGTTCCGGTGTGTAGAGGCGCTGCAGCAAGCGGGCCAGGGTGCTCTTGCCGGAGCCGGAGCGCCCCACCACACCGATCACCTCGCCGGCCTCGATCTGCAGACTGATGCCGCGCAGGATTTCCGAACCGTCCGGGCGATAACGGAAGTGCACCTGGTCGAACTCGACCCGCCCGCGCAACGGCGGCAGGCTGCTGCGGGTGGCCTGGGACAGTTCGGTACGGGTATTGAGGATGTCACCCAGGCGCTGCACCGATACGCCGGCCTGCTGGAAGTTGGTCCACAGCTGGGCCAGGCGCATGATCGGCTGCGAGACCCGGCCGGCGAGCATGTTGAAGGCGATCAGCTGGCCGACCGTCAGGTCGCCCTCGATCACCAGGCGCGCGCCCAGCCAGAGTGTGGCGACCGTGACCAGCTTGCCGACGAAGCCCACGCTTTCGTTGGCGATGGTGGACAGGTTCTGCGTCTTGAAGCTGGCCGCCACGTACCCGGCGAGCTGGTTGTCCCACTTGCGCCCGATCTGCGGTTCCACCGCCATGGACTTCAGGGTGTCGATGCCGTTGACCGTTTCCACCAGGAAGGCCTGGTTCTCGGCCCCCCGGTTGAAGCTTTCCTGCAACCGGGCTCGCAGCAGCGGCGTGATGAACATCGAGATGATGAAGTACAGCGGCAGCGACATGATCACCACCAGCGTCAGCCAGCCGCTGTAGAAGAACATCACGGCGATGAACACCACCGAGAAGAGCACGTCGAGGATCAGGGTGATGGCGTTGCCGGTGAGGAAGCTGCGGATGTTCTCCAGCTCGCGCACCCGCGCCACCGAGTCGCCCACCCGGCGCGCCTGGAAGTAGGCCAGCGGCAGGGTCACCAGGTGGCGGAACAATCGCGAGCCCAACTCCACGTCGATGCGGCTGGCGGTATGGGCGAACACGTAGCTGCGCAGGCCGCTGAGCAGGGTCTCGAAGATCATGATGCCGAGCAGGCCGATGGCGATCACATCCAGGGTCGACAGGCCACGGTGCACCAGCACCTTGTCCATCACCACCTGGAAGAACAGTGGCGTCAGCAGTGCGAATATCTGCAGCACGAAGGACACCAGCAGCACTTCGCCAAGCAGCTTGCGGTACTTGACCACTGCCGGAATGAACCAGGTGAAGTCGAACCTGGAGAGTTCGGTGGCTAGCGAGGCCTCGGACCGGACCAGTACCAGCTCGCCGGTCCAGCGTTGCTCCAGATGCTCGAAATCGAGTATCTCGGGGCGCTGCGCCCGGGGGTCGTGGATCAGCGCCTTGCCGTCGTCGATGCGGGCGATGATGAAATAGCGGCCGTCGTGATCGGCGGCAATCGCAGGCAATGGGGTGGTGTCCAGACGGCTCAGGGCACTGCGGACGGACTTGGCCTTGAGGCCCAGCTTCCTGGCCGAGAGCAGGAGCTCGGCGCGGCCGAAATGGCGCCCATCCTCCGCGAACTCGTGGGCAAGTTGCTCCACAGAAGCAGCAACATTGTGAAAGCGCGCGAGCATGACCAGACATGCGAGCCCGGTGTCCGGGCAGATGTCAGGTGCTGATTCCGGTCCCTGGTCAGCCATGGTTCCATCCTTGAAACACGTTGGGAGCAAGGCCGACAGTATCCAGAGCAGCCAAGCGGTGGCTCAGGTAACGCCAGCCTTGATCCGCTGTCAAATAACCCGCGTCAAAGCGTGATGCAAACCTCAGCCGTCTTGATGATCAACAGCCTAGACGTGCCCAGCCTCCGAGATTCAGCCCTTCCTCAGCCAGTAGCGGAACACGCCGTCGCCCTCTTCCTCGCGCAGCAACGCATGGCCGGCCAGCGAGGCGAAGGTGCGGAAGTCGCGCTGGGAGCCGGCGTCGGTGGCGGTCACCTTGAGCACCGCGCCGCTGGGCAGGCGGTTGAGTTCCAGCTTGGCCTTGAGCAGCGGCAGCGGGCAGTTCAGGCCGCTGGCGTCCAGCTCGGCATCGCAGGCGGGAATGTCGGACATGGGCAGTCTCCTTGCAGGCCGGCAAGGATACCGCACAACCCTGGCACGCAGAGCGGCGGGGCGGCTACAGTAGAGCCTTTCGACCAAGAGCCCAGTGCATGAATCTTCTGCGCCCTTCCCTGTTCGCCCTCGCCTGCGCCTGCCTCGCCGTGCCGGTCGGCGCCAGCGATCTGCCCTCGCTGGGCGACGCCAGCTCTTCCATCGTCTCGCCGGAGCAGGAGCACCGACTCGGCCGCGCCTGGCTCAGCGTGCTGCGCGGCCAGGTCCCGCAGCTGTCCGACCCGCTTATCAAGGATTACGTGGAGTCCAGCGTCTACCGCCTGGCGGAAACCAGCCAGCTGGAAGACCGGCGCCTGGAGTTCATCCTGCTCAACAGCCCGCAACTCAACGCCTTCGCCGCGCCCGGCGGGATCGTCGGGGTCAACGGCGGCCTGCTGCTGAACGCGCAGACCGAGGCCGAGTACGCCTCGGTCATGGCCCACGAACTGGCGCACCTTTCCCAGCGCCACTTCGCCCGTGGCCTGGAGGCCCAGCAGCGCATGCAGGTGCCGATGATGGCCGCGATGCTGGCCGGCATCGTCGCCGCCGCGGCCGGCGCCGGCGACGCGGGCATGGCAGCCATCATGTCGACCCAGGCGGCGGCCATCCAGGAGCAGCGCCGCTTCTCCCGGCAGAACGAACAGGAGGCGGACCGCATCGGCCTGCTCAACCTGGAGAAGGCCGGCTACGACCCACGGGCCATGCCGAGCATGTTCGAGCGCCTGATGCGCCAGTACCGCTACGACTCCAAGCCGCCGGAATTCCTCCTCACCCACCCGGTGACGGAGTCGCGCATCGCCGACACCCGCAACCGCGCCGAGCAGTACCCATCCAAGGGCGTGGAAGACAGCCTGCGCTACCAACTGATGCGCGCCCGCGTGCAGCTGATCTTCGAGGAAACGCCCGGCATCGCCGCCAAGCGCTTCCGCGCCATGCTCGACAGCAACCCCAAGCTGGACGCCGCCCGCTACGGCCTGGCCATCGCCCAGATCAAGGGTGGCCGTCTGAACGAGGCGCGCAAGGAGCTGGGCGAATTGCTGGGCAAGGAGCCCGACAACCTCACCTACAACCTGGCCATGGTCGATCTGGACGAGGCCGCCAACCGCCTGGCCGACGCCCGCCAGCGGGTCGACCGCCTGCGCGGCCTGTACCCGGACAGCTACCCCCTGGAACAGGCGCGCATCGACCTGATGCTCAAGCAGAACCAGAACCAGGAAGCCGAGACGGCGCTGGACGCCCTGCTCAAGCGACGCGGCAACGACCCGGACGTGTGGTACCAGATGGCGGAAGTGCGCGGCCTCAACCGCCACATCGTCGGCCTGCACCAGGCGCGCGCCGAATACTTCGCCCTGGTCGGCGACTACGACCAGGCCCTGCAGCAGCTCGATCTGGCCAAGCGCCGCGCCAGCAGCAACTTCCCCCTGGCCTCACGGATCGACGCGCGCCAGCAGGAGCTGGCGGAAGAAAAACGCGCGCTGGACAAGATGATGCGATAGAGCCTGGCTACGTTGCGGTCTCGGCGAAACGGCAACAGCCCCTAGTCCCTGGCGTAGCACACCGGCGAACTGGAAGGTCCGCGCCGGTCCAGTTCGTCCTCGAGGAACTCGGCGAGCACCTGGGCGTTGTTGCAACGTTCGTCGCGGGCAGCGTACAGCAGGGTCAGGGTGCCCTTCTCCGCCATCTCCAGCAGTCCCTGCCAGTGTTCGGGGTGGCCGGCCAGTTCGGCGCGGTAGCGCTGGCGGAAGTCTTCGAACAGCGCGGGGTCGTGGCCGAAAGCCTTGCGCAGGGCGTCCGAAGGCGCCACCTCCTTGAGCCAGCCCGCCAGCGCCAGGCCATCCTTGCGACAGCCGCGCGGCCACAGGCGGTCGACCAGCACCCTCTGCCCGTCCGCCTCCTCGACCGGCTCGTAGACACGCTTGCAGCGGATCATCTCCTCTCCTCCTCGTCGCGGCCGGGCCGACAATCACCTTGCATGCTCGCCGCACAATCAATAACAATTCTCAATAGCAGCAATCCCCCAGAAAACCGCGCCCGAGAACAGCGAGCGTTATGACCCTACTGACACAGCCCGACCCCGCCGTTCGCCAGCTGGAGCACCTGTACCGCCTGCACCGAAGCTGGCTGCAGAAGTGGCTGCAGTCGCGCCTGGGCAACCACAGCGATGCCGCGGACATCGCCCACGACACCTTCCTGCGCCTGCTCACCGCGCCCGAGCACAGTCGCGAGAAGCAAGGAGGCTGGCAGCTGCAGGAGCCGCGCTCCTATCTCACCCTGGTCGCCAAGCGCCTGATGTCCAACCTGCAGCGCCGGCGCGCCCTGGAGGCGGCCTACCTGAGCGTGCTGGCGCAGCAACCGCAACTGCAGGCTCCCTCGCCCGAGGAGCGCCTGCAGATCATCGAGACCCTGTTGAAGATAGACCTGCTGCTGGACGACCTGCCCGGCAAGGTGCGCAGCGCCTTCCTGCTGGCCCAGCTGGAGGGCCTGGGCTATGCGCGGATCGCCGAGCGCCTCGGCGTCAGCGAACGCAGCGTCAAGCGCTACGTCGCCCAGGCCCTGGCCCACTGCATCCTGGCCATGGAACCATGAGCCGCGCCGACGAAACCCTTACCCCGGAGATCGCGCTGGAGGCCGCCCGCTGGTACCTGGCGCTGCAGGAACAGCCGGTGGCGGAAACGCTGCTCGCCGACTGGCGGCGCTGGTACGAGCGGGACATCCGCCACCGCCACGCCTGGCAGCGGGCCGAGAAGCTCTGCGGCATGCTCGGCAGCGTCTCCGGCCCGGCCGCCCTCGCCACCTTGGACGCCCCTGTCGAAGCGCGCCGCCATGCGCTGAAGGTGCTCTCCCTGCTGCTCCTGGCAGGCGGCGCCGGCAGCCTGGCCTGGACCACCCAGGGCCAGCGCTGGCTGGCGCAGGAGCGCACGGCCAAGGGCGAACGACGGCGGCTGGCGCTACCGGACGGTTCCCTGCTGCACATGAACAGCGACACGCGGCTCAACCTCCACTTCGACGAGAACCGGCGCAGCGTCGAGCTGATCGACGGCGAGATTCTCGTCATCACCACGGCGGACCCGCTGCGCCGCCCCTTCGTCGTCGTCACCGAGCACGGAGCGATGCGCGCCCTGGGCACCCGCTTCGACGTCCGCCGAACCGACGACCACACCCGGCTGGGCGTGCTGGAGCACGCCGTCGAGGTGCGCCTGGCCGCTGCCGGCGATCCGCCCCTGCGGGTCGAACAGGGCTACCAGGTCAGCTTCAGCACACACCGCGCCTGGCCCGTCGAGGCCCTGCCGCCGCACACGGACGCCTGGACCGACGGGCGACTGTTCGCCGACGAGATGCCGCTGGGCCGGTTCCTCGCCGAACTGGAGCGTCATCGCCCGGGCTTCCTGCGCTGCGCGCCGGAGGTCACCGACCTGAGGCTGTCGGGCAGCTTCCGCCTGGACGACACCGACGCCATCCTGCGCGGCCTGGCCGCCATCCTGCCGGTCGCGGTGCGTTTCCGCAGTCGCTACTGGGTGGTGGTCGAGGCCGCCTGAACATCGTTTGGCACCTTTTTCCTGCTCGCGTGTGAAACAGGCAAACAGAACGAAAAAGGATCTGCCATGCCCGCCCCCACCCACCACAAGCTGCTGCTCGCCGCCCTCATCGGCCTCGCCATACCGACGCTCGCGCCCGTGGCGCTGGCCGAGCGAACCCAGGCCGACCAGGCGCCGCGCCACTACTCGATCCCGGCCGGCAGCCTGAGCCAGGCGCTCGACCACTTCGCCCGCGACAGCGATCTGAGCGTCATGATGGCCAGCGAACGGGTCCGCGGCCTGCACAGCCCAGGCCTGCAGGGCTCATTCGCGCCCGAGGAAGCGCTGGCCAGGCTGCTGGAAGGCTCCGGCCTGCGGGCGGTGCGCCAGGACGACCGGCACTTCCTGCTGCAAGAGATCGAGGACGCGCCCAAGGCACTGGAGCTGGACTCGCTGACCATCTACGGCGACAAGAGCCTGCGCAGCGTCGACGACAACCCCGCCAGCGTCAGCGTGATCGACCAGCAGCGCATCGAGACCGGCCGCATCCGCGACATGCGCGAGAGCTTCCGCCTGCTGCCCAACGTCAACGCCTCGCCCAGCCGGGGCAACAACAACGGCTTCACCATTCGCGGCATCAACTCCGAGGGTCTGTGGGGCGCCGACGGCAACCAGGCGCCCCTCAGCACCCTGTACATCGACGGCGCGCCCCAGTCCCTGGAAGGCGTGCGCCGGGGCCTGCGCGGCCTGTGGGACGTGCAGCAGCTGGAAGTGCTGCGCGGCCCGCAGACCACCCTCGGGCGCAACGCCATGGCCGGCGCCGTGGTGGTCAAGACCAACGACCCGACGCCCTACTGGGAAGGCGCCGCCCGCGCCTCCCTCGGCTCGGGCCACAGCCACGACGAGGCCGTGATGCTGTCCGGCCCGCTGACGGACGACCTGTCCTTCCGCATGGCCGGCGAGAAGCTGTGGGAAGAGAAAGGCATCCGCTACAACCTGGACGAACTGCAGTACCTGCAGGAAGGGGAATACTGGCAGGGCCGGGCCAAGCTGCTGTACACCCCCTCGTTCGTTCCCGGCCTGTCCATCCAGTACGGCTTCGCACGGGGCAAGGACGACCCGGCCATCACCTCGACCACCGACGCCCGCCATCGCCGCTACGTGATGAACAGCTCCGAGTACCACTGGCTGGAGACCCGCCTCAACGAGGTCGACAACCACGTGCTCGACGTGCGCTATCCGCTGAGCGACCGGCTGACGCTGGAAAGCACCACCACCTTCACCGAGACCCGGACCCACTTCGACACGCCGACCAACGTGTTCGTCCGCGACGAGCTGCGCGAAGACCGCGACCTGACCCAGGACCTGCGCCTGCGCGTCGGCCACGCCGACGACCGCCTCTCCGGCCTGTTCGGCGTGTTCTACGGCCGTCTGCGCCACAGCGTGGACTCGGAGATGAAATACCTGCTCGGCACCGACTACCTGCAGCTGCAGAGCCTGGAGGACCAGCTGGACCGCGACAACCTGGCGGCCTACAGCGACCTGGAGTACAGGCTCACCCCGCGCCTGAGCCTGCTGGCCGGCCTGCGCTACGAATACGAGAAGCACGACTACGACTTCCTCAACCGCCAGGCCGATGCCCCGTTCACCGGCGACACCCGCTTCGACGCGCTGCTGCCCAAGCTGGGCCTGGCCTACCAGCTGGCCGACAACCACCGGCTCGCGCTGACGGCGACCAAGGGCTACCGCAGCGGCTTCATCGAGCGCAACCCGCAGTCCCGGGAAGCCTTCGAGGTCGATCCCGAGCACCTCTGGTCCTACGAACTGGCCTCGCGCAGCCACTGGCTGGACGACCGCCTGCGCCTGAACGGCAACCTGTTCTACTACGACTGGAGCGACATGCAGCACACCGCCACCGGCTTCTGCGACAACAACGGCGTACCGATGCCCTGTGCGGTCACCCGCAACATCGGCAAGGCCGAGGCCTACGGCGCCGAACTGAGCCTGGAGGCCACCCCGCTGCACAACCTGGACATCCGCACCGCGGTCGGCTGGCTGCGCACCGAACTGACCCAGCACCCGGAGCACGAGGGCAACCGCTTCCCCGAGGCGCCGCAGTGGTCGGGCTCGCTGGAAGTCACCTACCGCTTCGCCGACCACTGGTTCGCCGGCGGCGACCTGAGCTACAAGGACTGGTACTACAGCACCGGCTCGACCCTCAACGCCCGCGACCAGCGGATCGGCTCCCACAGCCTGACCAACCTGAGGCTGGGCTACGAGCAGGACAACCTGCTGGTGGTCGGCGAACTGCGCAACGCCTTCGACCGCCGCTACATCACAGCCAGCGACCAGCTCGGCGTGGACTACGTCGGCGACCGCCGCACGGCCAACCTGAGCGTTCAGCTGCGGTTCTGACGCTCAGGCTCTCCGGGTCATGAAAAGGCTATGGCCCGTTGCGTATTGGTGGCGCAATCCTGCTTTTTGTGGGAGCGGTTGGATTCCGATTGGCCGCGAAATTCGCGGATAAATCCGCTCCCACAAGGAAGGTATGCAAGATTTAACGGGGACATAGCTACGAAAAAGGCTATGTCCCTGTTGCGTGTTGCAGACGCTACAGCTGCCCTGCGAAAACGGCCTGCCTGGAGAACCCGTGGGGAGGGTTAGGCCACATGCCGTAACCACCAGCGCAATCGACTGAAGCACCACGGTGGGTTACGCCGGCAGCGACTGACCCACCCTGCACGTTGCGCGGACAAGCCCCTCTATCTGAACACTGCGGCTGCCTGCTTCTGGATTCCCGCCTGCGCGGGAATGACGGTTTCGGCAGAAACTCACCCCTGCCTCGTCATCCCCGCGCAGGCGGGGACCCAGAAGGGTCAGGGCACTACAACCCATAATGGATACACAGCTATGAAAAACGCCGCGCTCCCGCAGCGAAGTCGCGGCGTTGGTAGGGTGCGCCGTGCGCACCAAGGCCCTCTACGGAGCTTGCCGGTGCGCATGGCGCACCCTACGACTCGGGCTCGTCTTCCTCGTCCTCGTCGTTGCTGGCGCTGATCGCACCGAGGCAGACCAGTTCGTGCTCGCCTTCGGCATCGCGGATACGCCAGCCGCCGGCGGCATCCGTCGCCACGGCGGCGGACACGGCAGCGGTGCTGAACTGCCAGACGCGGCGGACGCGGCCATCCATGCACTCGACGCTGAGCTGCGGCTGCTCGCCGGTGGCCTGCTCGTCCAGCTCGAACTGCCAGGCGTGCAGGCCGTCGATCAGCAGCATGTCGGCGCCACGCAGGGCATCGAGCAGGCTCATGCCTGCTCCTCCAGCCGGGCCAGGCGTTCTTCCAGCGCGGCGATGCGCGCCTCCAGCTCGGCGATGCGGCCTTCGTCTGCGCCGCCACGGGGCGCCGGGGCATCGCTCTGGCGCGCGGCCAGCAGGGCCTCCAGGTCGGCGGCCTCGCCGAGCTGGTGCATGTAGCGCTCCTCACGCTGGCCGCTCTGGCGCGGCAGCAGGCAGGCCAGTTCGCGGCCGATCAGGCGCTCCAGCTGGTGCTGCACTTCGGCGGCGTCCTCGAACTGGTACAGGCGGTTGCTGCGGGTCAGCAGTTCGCTGATGGTCTGCGGCCCGCGCAGGAACAGCAGGCCGAGCAGGGTCTGCTGCGGCTTGACCAGCTCCAGCGCCTTGTCCACCCGGTGCTCCCAGCGGTCGGCGCGGCCGCCCATCACCAGGCGGGTGAAACCGCGCCCTTCCAGGGCGCGCAGGGCCTGGCCGACCTGGCCTTCGGTGAGGTTCATCAGCGGCTCGCGGCTGGTCTTCTGGTTGCAGGCCAGGACCAGGGCGTTGACGGTCAGCGGGTAGGTTTCCGGGGTGGTGGCCTGCTTCTCGATCAGGCAGCCGAGTACGCGGATCTCGGTGGCGTTGAGCGGTTCGCGGTCTTCTGTGACGCTGGACATGGGCATTCCCGTGCGATGTGGAAGACGCCTAGCCTGACACGCCCGGCGTCTCCTGAAAACTCGCAGGCCACAGCGCTTGAGCTGGCCGCCCTGGCTGGGTAAGTTGGCCGCTGTCGCCAGGAGAGCCACCATGCCCCACGCCCGCTCGTTGCTGTTCGCCCTGCTGCCGCTGTTCGCCGGCTGCCAGTTGTTCACGGTGTACGACCCGAAACCTGTCGTCCCGGCCCAGCGCCTGCAGGGCCAGCTGTCCGTCGAAGGCGACCGGCTGGTGCTGCAGCCCTGCGGCGAGCAGCGACGCATCGCCGTCGCCGGGGAAGGCAGCGCACAGGCCCTGCGGGACGCTGGCGAGCTGCTCGCCGACGGCCACGACAGCCTGTTCGTCGACCTCCGTGGCTGGTCCCGCGGCACCCAGCAGGCGGGGCTCGACGGCGAGCTTCGGCTGGACCGGGTCTACCGCCTGCAGGGCGAGGGCCCGGGTTGCAACGAACCGGGCTTCGACCGGCTGCTGCTGCGTGCCAGCGGCAACGAGCCGGACTGGAGCCTGGGCGTGAGCGAACGCGGCCTGGTGCTGCTGCGCCCCGGCCAGGAGCCGCTGGCGGTGCCCTACCTGGAGGAACAGTTGCCAGGCGGCAGCTTCAGCCTCAGCAGCGAGGCCAACGACCATCGCCTGGAGCTGTGGCTGACACCGCAGCGCTGCGTGGACGACATGAGCGGCTCGGTGCAGCACCTCAGCGCCGAGCTGCGCCTGAACGGCGAGGTGCGCCGGGGCTGCGCCTCCTTCGGCGGCGCGCGCAGCCTCTGAGCGGCCCGCCTCGCTTTCGAAGGGCTGGGGAGGCGCCTATGCTGAGGGCGAACCCAGACAGTCGGAAACCACCATGCTGCGTATTGCCCTCAACGGTTACGGGCGCATCGGCCGCGCCCTGTTGCGTGCCTTGTTCGAGCGCGGGCTGCAAAGCCGGCTGCGGATCGAGGCGATCAACGAGATCGGCGATTTCTCCACCCTCGCCCACCTGACCCGCTTCGACTCCACCTTCGGCCGCTTCGGCGGCCAGGTCGAGCTGCACGACGACACCCTGCAGGTGGACGACCAGCCGATCCGCCTGGTCAGCCAGAAGGACTTCACCCAGTTGCCCTGGAAGCAGCTCGCGGTAGACGTGGTGGTGGACTGCACCGGCAAGTCGAAGAAGCGCGCCCTCGCCGAACAGCACCTGACCGCCGGCGCGGCGCGGGTGCTGCTGTCGCATCCGCTGGAGACGGCCGACCTGACCGTGGTCTATGGCGTCAACCATCACCTGCTGGGCGACCAGCGGATCGTCTCCAACGCCTCCTGCACCACCAACTGCCTGGCGCCGCTGGCCCAGGCGCTGCACGCCGGGGTGGGCATCCGCCAGGGCCTGATGACTACGGTGCACGCCTACACCAACGATCAGAACCTGCTCGACAAGACCCACGCCGACCTCTACCGCGCCCGTGCCGCCGCCCTGTCGATGATCCCCACCGCCACCGGCGCGGCGAAGACCATCGGCCTGGTACTGCCGGAGCTGGAGGGGCGCCTGGATGGCCTGGCGGTGCGGGTGCCGACCGCCAACGTGTCGCTGCTCGACCTGACCTTCAGCAGCGAGCGTCCGACCAGTCGCGAGGCGATCGACGACCTCCTGCGCCAGGCCGCGCAACGGCTGCCGCCGGGGGTGATGGAGTGCAACGAGGTGCCGCTGGTGTCCGCGGACTTCAACGGCTACCCGGTGTCCTGCGTGGTCGACCTCAACCACACCCGGGTGCAGGGCGACGATCTGGTCAAGGTGCTGGCCTGGTACGACAACGAGTGGGCCTTCGCCAACCGCCTGCTCGACGTCCTGCTGGCCTGGCCGGGAGCACGCGCCGCCTAGCGCGTGCGCAGGTAGCAGAGCGTGGTGCGCCGCGAACCGGCGGTGCGGCGCTGCGGGTCGGCGAAGGTCGCCACCTCGACGAAGCCGGCCTTGCGCATCATGCCCGCCGAGCCGGCGTTTTCCTCGTGGCGCTCGATGTAGATGTCGTGGATGCCCAGCTCGCCGAGCCCGCGCACGGCCTCGCCGAGCAGGCAGCTGCCCAGGCCGCGACCGGCCAGGTCGCGGTGCACCACCGCCTCGCCGACGTAGCCCCGGGGCAGGTCGCGGCGCCCCGCCGGCTGGTGGTGGGCGAAGTCATCGCTGGCGAGGAAGGTGACGAAGCCGGCCAGCGCACCGTCCGCCCGCTCCGCCAGCACGGCCCGCACCGAACCCTCGGCGATGCCCCGCAGGTGCGCCAGCACGGCGTCCTCCGGCAGGTGGTTCCAGGGGTTGGGACCGTGCTCGAAGATGAAGGCGGCCATGGCCGGGATGTCCGCGGGCTGCGCCGCGCGGCTGTTGAACGTCTCGCTCATGGCCAGCTCCGCGGCATGTCGGGCAGCGCCTCGCCCCGCTCAGCGCAGGCGGCCACCCGGTCGATCAGCGGCGCCAGGTCATAGCCCTGCTGCGCCAGCCAGGCGTCGCAGTAGTAGCTGGTGGCGTAGCGCTCACCACCGTCGCAGAGGATCGCCACCACCGAGCCGGCCTGGCCGGCCTCGACCATCCGCCGCGCCACCAGCAGCGCGCCGACCAGGTTGGTGCCGCTGGAGCCGCCGACCCGCCGGCCCAGGCGCCGCGCCAGGTAGTGCACGGCGGCCAGGGACAGGGCGTCCGGCACCTTGCACATGGCGTCGATCACCTGGGGCATGAACGAGGGCTCGACCCGCGGCCGGCCGATGCCCTCGATGCGCGAGCCGCAGTCCAGGGTCAGGCCGCGGTCGCCGCTGACGTAGCTGTCGAAGAACACCGAGCGCTCGGCGTCGGCGCACAGCACGCGGGTGGCGTGCTGGCGGTAGCGCACGTAGCGGCCCAGGGTCGCCAGGGTGCCACCGGTGCCGGGGCTGGACACCAGCCAGGCCGGCTCGGGGAAGCGTTCGTGGCGCATCTGCTGGAAGATCGACTCGGCGATGTTGTTGTTCGCCCGCCAGTCGGTGGCCCGCTCGGCGTAGGTGAACTGGTCCATGAAGTGGCCGCCGGTCTCGCCGGCCAGGCGCACCGACTCGGCGTGGATGCGCGAGGGGTCGTCGACCAGGTGCGTCTGCCCGCCGTGGAAGGCGATCTGCGCCAGCTTCTCCTTCGCCGTGCCGGCAGGCACCACGGAGATGAACGGCAGCCCCAGCAGGCGGGCGAAGTACGCCTCGGAGATGGCGGTGGAGCCGCTGGACGCCTCGATCACCGGCGCCCCCGGCCGCAGCCAGCCGTTGCACAGGGCGTAGAGGAACAGCGAGCGGGCCAGGCGGTGCTTGAGGCTGCCGGTGGGGTGGCTCGACTCGTCCTTGAAGTACAGCTCGACGCCAGGCAGGCCCGGCAGCGCCAGCGGGATCAGGTGGGTGTCGGCGCTGCGCTGGAAATCCGCCTCGATGATGCGCAGCGCCTCGCGGGTCCAGGGACGTGTGTCGGTCATGCCATCACCTCAGTCGAGTATGCCGGCCGGCGCCGGGGCCGTGCTACGCCACTGGCTCAATGCCACGCCGGCGAACACCAGCGCGGCGGCGGCGTACTGCGCCGGCGCCAGGCTCTCGCCCAGCAGCAGCGCGGCGAAGATCAGGGTGAACACCGGCAGCAGGTTGGTGAAGCCGGACGCCTGGCTGGCCGGCAGCCGGCTGACGCCGAAGTTGTACAGGCCGTAGGCGCCCACCGTGACCACCAGGCCGAGGTAGATCACCGAGCCGATGCCGAGCGCGCCGAACTGGCTCGGCAGCGGCTCGGTGAGCAGCGCCAGCGGCAGGAAGAACAGCGAGCCAATGAACGCCTGCATGGCGGTGAGCACGAAGGGCGAGTAGCGCTCGCAGAGGAACTTCAGCAGCAGCGTGTAGCAAGTGGCGCAGAGTATCGCGACGAATTCGTAGAAGTTGCCGAGCAGCGGCGCCGGCGCGCTGGCGTCCGCCTCGCCGGTCAGGCTCAGCCAGATCGCCCCGCACACCGCCAGCAGGAAACCGGCCCAGGTGCTGCGGGCCACCCGCTCGCGCAGGAAGACGAGGGCGCCCATGGCCACCATCAGCGGCAGCAGCGCGGTGATCATGCCGGCCTGGGTAGCGCTGGTGTTCTGCAGCGCCAGCGCCTCGAAGATGAAGTACAGGCAGGGTTCGCAGGCGGCCAGGGCGAGCAGGTAGCGCCAGTCGCCGCGGCGGTAGTCGAGGCGGCCGCGCCAGCGCCAGGCCAGCAGGAATACCAGGCTGCCGAGGAACATGCGGCCGAAGATCACCCACATCGGCGGCAGCTCGGCGAAGGCGAACTTGAGCGCGATGAACGAGCTGCCCCACAGGGCCATCGCCAGCACCAGGCAGGCCATCGCGAACGCACGTCCCTGCCGGGCCATCGCCACCTCCACTCAAAAGCCTGAGTGTAGGCGCCGGGCACGGGTGCCGACAGGCACAGCGGGCGGCGAAAACTGTGCGGGAGCGGTTGGGCGGCATTTCGATTGGCCGCCAACCGCCATCGCGGCCGAGGCCGCTCCCACACACAGATAAAAGCGCTACTGCTCCCAGGGCTTGCCGCGGGTCTTCGGCTCCAGCGGCAGCTGCTGCAGCACCGCGGCCTTGGCCAGCATGTAGGCGCTGACCGGGGCGCTGATGAACAGGAACAGGCTGATCAGCAGCTCGTGCAGGCTGAGCCCGCGCTCGCCCGCGCTGAAGAACACCAGCGAGGCCACGACCATGCCGCCGACACCCAGGGTGGTGGCCTTGGTCGGGCCGTGCAGGCGGGTGAAGAAGTCCGGCAGGCGGTAGAGGCCGATGGCGCCGATCAGGACGAAGCCGCTGCCGAGCAGGAGCAGCGCGCAGACGAGGAGTTCCAGCCACAGGTTCATTCGATGATGTCTCCACGCAGCATGTACTTGGCCACGGCCACGGTGCTGACGAAGCCCAGCACGGCGATCAGCAGGGCGATCTCGAAGAACAGCTGGGTGTTCCTCCAGATGCCGTACAGCACCACCATGGCGATGGCATTGATGTACAGGGTGTCCAGCGCCAGCACCCGGTCGGGCAGGCACGGGCCCTTGACCAGGCGCGCCACGGCCAGCAGCAGGGCCGCCGCGAGCATGACCAGGCTGATCGGGATCACGTATCCGAGCATGGGAAGATCTCCTTGAGCGGCGCCTCGTAGCGCTGCTTGATCTCGTCGATCATGGCCTGGGCGTCCGGCACGTCGAGGCCGTGCACCAGCAGGGTACGGCGGTCGACGCTGAGGTCCGCGGCCAGCGAGCCGGGGGTCAGCGACACCACGCTGACCAGCACGCTGACGGCCAGTTCGTTATCCAGGTCGATCGGCACTTCGACGAAGGCCGGACGCAGCTTGTCGATGCGGCCGAGGGTCAGGCGCGCCACCTGGAAGTTGGCGATCAGGATGTCGAAGATCACCAGGCCCAGGAAGCGCAGCAGCTTGAGCGGCTTCCAGCCGTGGGGGTGCTCGATCAGCAGGCGGTTGCAGGCCAGCGGGATGACCACCGCCAGCAGGCTGCCGAGCAGCCAGTGGCCGGGGGCGAAGGAGCCCATCAGGATCAGCCAGATCAGCAGCAGGAGCAGGCTCTGGGCCGGGTGCGGCAGCAGGCGGTTCATGGTCGGCCCTCCTGGAGGATCGCCCGGTACGCCGCCGGGTCATGCAGTTGCGCGGCGGCGGCCTCGGTGTAGGCGAGCAGCGGCTCGGCCAGCACCACCAGCAGCAGGCAGCCGGCCAGCAGCAGCACCGTAGCGAACAGCCGGCCGCGGTCCAGCTCGGCGCTGTCCAGGCTGCTGGTGCCGACGCGCCAGAACAGGGTGCTGCCGGCGCGGCTCAGGGCCAGCAGCGCGGCGAAGCCGCCCAGCAGCAGCACGCTCCACAGCGCCACCGACGGCGCCGCGCGCAGCAGCAGGAGCTTGCCGAGGAAACCGGACAGCGGCGGCAGGCCGACCACGGCCACCGCGCCGAAGAAGAACAACGCGCCGAGCAGGCCCGGGTGCTCCAGCGCGGCCCCTGGCACCAGGGTCGCGCCACGGCTGCCGCGCTGGCGGGCGATGAGGTCGGCGAGCAGGAACAGTCCGCCGGCCACCCAGGTGCTGTGCAGCAGGTAGTAGAGCGCCGCCGCGTGGGCCTCGGGCGTACCGATGGCCACCGCCGCCAGCAGGGTGCCGGCGGAGATCAGCACCAGGTAGGCCAGCAGCTTCTGCAGGCTGTCCGCGGCCAGGGCGCCGAGCGCGCCGAGCGCCACCGTGGCCAGCGCCAGCGGCCAGAGCCAGGCCTGGGCCAGGTTGGACAGCTCGCCGGCGTCGTCGCCGAAGATCAGCGTGCACACCCGCAGGATGGCGTAGATGCCCACCTTGGTCATGATCGCGAACAGCGCCGCCGCCGGCGCGCTGGCCGCGGCGTAGGCCCGCGGCAGCCAGAAGTGCAGCGGCAGCAGTGCCGCCTTGAGGGCGAACACCAGCAGCAGAAGCAGCCCGGCGGCGGCCAGCAGCGGCATCCGGTCGCCACTGGCGGCGGCAGCCCGCGCCGACAGGTCGGCCATGTTCAGCGTGCCGCTGACGCCGTAGATCAGCCCCAGGGCGATGAGGAACAGCGCCGAGCCGGTCAGGTTGAGGATCACGTAGTGCAGCCCCGCCCTCACCCGCTCCGCACCGCCGCCGTGCAGCAGCAGCGCGTAGGAGGCGATCAGCAGGATCTCGAAGAATACGAACAGGTTGAACAGGTCGCCGGTGAGGAACGAGCCGTTGATGCCGAGCATCTGGAACTGCAGCAGCGCGTGGAAGCGCGGGCCGAGGCGGTCGTCGCCGCGCACCGCGTAGATCGCCACCGCACTGCCGAGCACGGCGGCGGCCAGCAGCAGCAGGGCGTTGAGCCGGTCGAGCATGAGCACGATGCCGAACGGCGGGCGCCAGCCGCCCAGGGCGTAGACCCGCAGCGGCCCCTCGTCGGCCTGTTGCAGCAGGAGCAGCGCCAGCGGCACCAGGGCCAGCACGGCGAGCACCGACAGTGTGCGCTTGAGCCGCTCGTGGGACGGCAGCACCAGCAGCAGCGCGCCGACCAGCAGCGGGATCAGGATCGGCAAGATGATCAGGTGGTTCAACGCGGCCGCTCCTCGTCCAGGCGCCCGCCGGGCTGGCCATCGACATGGTCGCTGCCCAGGTTGGCGACGCCGCGCAGGGCGAGCACCACGACGAAGGCGGTCATGGCGAAGCCGATGACGATGGCGGTCAGCACCAGCGCCTGGGGCAGCGGGTCGGCGTGCGCGCCACCCTGCCCCAGCACCGCCGCGTCGCCGGCCAGCCGGCCCATGGCGAAGAGGAACAGGTTGACCGCGTAGGACAGCAGGGTCAGGCCGAGCACCACCGCGAAGGTGCGCGCGCGCAGCAGCAGGTACAGGCCGCTGGCGGTGAGCAGGCCGAGGGTCGCGGCGAACAGTGCTTCCATCAGTGAATCTCCTTGCTCGCGGGCGGGGACAGGGCAAGTTTGCCGATGTTGACCAGCACCAGTTGGGTGGCGCCGATCACGGTCAGGTACACGCCGAGGTCGAACAGCATGGCGGTGGCCAGTTCGAACTCGCCCACCAGGGGCAGCTCGAAGTGGCCGAAGGCCGAGGTCAGGAACGGCTGGCCGAAGGCCAGGCTGCCGAGGCCGGTGAGCCCGGCGATCAGCACGCCGGCGCCGGCCATGCGCTGGTAGTCGAGCGGCAGCCGCTCCTCCATCCAGGCGACGCCGTTAGCGATGTACTGCAGGGCCAGGGCCACGGCGGTGACCAGGCCGGCGATGAAGCCGCCACCCGGCAGGTTGTGCCCGCGCAGGAAGATGAAGGCCGAGATCAGCAGCGCCAGGGGGAACAGCAGGCGCGACAGGGTCATCAGGATCAGCGGGTTCTTCGCCCAGGCCCAGCGGCGGCCCTGGGGATCGCAGGTCGGGTTGGTCAGGCGCAGGCCGTCGAGCATGGCGAAGATGCCCACCGCGGCGATGGCCAGCACGGTGATCTCGCCCAGGGTATCGAAGCCGCGGAAGTCCACCAGGATCACGTTGACCACGTTGGTGCCGCCGCCTCCGCTGACGCTGTTGGCCAGGAAGAACTCGCCGATGCTGGTCTCGTAGCCACGGGTCAGCACGCCGTAGGCCAGCATGCCCACCACGGTACCGCCGGCGCCGGCCAGGGCCACGTCGCGCAGCACCCGCAGGCTGGAGCTTTCGCGGGGGGTGACGGAGGGCAGGTAGTAGAGCGCCAGCATCAGCAGGATGATGGTCACCACCTCCACCACCAGCTGGGTCAGGGCCAGGTCCGGCGCGGAGAAACGGGCGAAGGCCAGCGACACCAGCAGACCGGCGACGCCGAGGATCAGCAGCGCCACCAGGCGCTGGTGATGGTAGGCGGCGGCGAGCAGGCCGCTGCCCGCCAGCAGCAGCATGCCCAGCGTGGTGATGCCGTCGAGCGGCGTCAGCGCCCGCTCGCCCACCAGTTGCGGCATCGGCGCCAGAGTGACGACGGTGAGCACCAGGGCGCTGAGCAGCAGCAGGGCCAGGTAGCGCTGCAGCGAGCCGTTCTCCAGGCGCCCGGTGATCCACGCCGACGCGCCGACCAGGCGCAGCACCGCGCGCTCGAACAGGTCCTTGGCGTCCAGCTCCGGCAGGCCCTCGTACCAGCGGAACAGCGGCTTGCGGCCGATGTAGATGAGCACGCCGCCGACCAGCGCCACGCAGCTCATTATCAGCGGGAAGTTGAAGCCGTGCCAGACCGCCAGGCTGTATTCCGGCAGCGGGCCGCCCAGGCTGGCCTGCGCCGCCACCGCCAGCAGCGGCGCCACCGTGTAGGCCGGCAGCATGCCCACCAGCAGGCAGAGGAACACCAGGATTTCCACCGGCACCTTCATGTAGCGCGGCGGCTCGTGGGGCGGGAACTTGGGCAGGTTGACCGGCTCGCCGTTGAAGAACACGTCGTGGATGAAACGCAGCGAATAGGCCACCGAGAACACCGCGGCCACGGTGGCCGCCACCGGGATCAGCCAGTTGAAGAAGCTGCCCAGCAGCGCCTGCTGCAGGGTCTCGCCGAAGAACATCTCCTTGCTCAGGAAGCCGTTGAGCAGCGGCACCCCGGCCATCGCCGAGGACGCCACCATGGCCAGCACGGCGGTGTGCGGCATGTACTTCCACATGCCGTTGATGCGCCGCATGTCGCGGCTGCCGGTCTCGTGGTCGATGATGCCGGCGGCCATGAACAGCGAGGCCTTGAAGGTGGCGTGGTTGATGATGTGGAACACCGCCGCGACGTTGGACAGCGGCGAGTTGAGGCCCAGCAGCAGGACGATCAGGCCGAGGTGGCTGATGGTCGAGTAGGCCAGCACGCCCTTGAGGTCGTGCTGGAACAGGGCCATGAACGCGCCCAGCAGCAGGGTCACCAGGCCGGCGCTGGCCACCAGCTGGAACCACAGGTCGGAGCCGGCCAGCGCCGGGTACAGGCGTGCCAGCAGGAACACCCCGGCCTTGACCATGGTCGCCGAGTGCAGGTAGGCGGACACCGGGGTGGGCGCCGACATGGCGTGGGGCAGCCAGAAGTGGAACGGGAACTGCGCCGACTTGGTAAAGGCGCCAACCAGCACCAGCGCCAGGGTCAGCGGGTACAGCGCGTGACCCTGGATCAGCTCGGCCGAGGCCAGCACCACGCTCAGCTCGAAGCTGCCGACGATGTGGCCGAGCAGCAGGATGCCGGCCAGCAGCGCCAGGCCACCGCCGCCGGTGACCGCCAGCGCCATGCGCGCGCCGCGGCGGGCGTCGCTGCGCTTGCTCCAGAAGCCGATCAGCAGGAACGACGACAGGCTGGTCAGCTCCCAGAAGGTCAGCATCAGCAGCAGGTTTTCCGACAGCACCACGCCGAGCATGGCGCCCATGAACAGCAGCAGGTAGGCGAAGAAGCGACCGATCCGCTCGCGCTCGGACAGGTAGTAGCGGGCGTAGAGGATCACCAGCAGGCCGATGCCGAGGATCAGCAGGGCGAACAGGAAGGACAGGCCGTCGAGGCGCAGCGACAGGTTGAAGCCCAGTTGGGTCAGCCAGGGCTGGGACACCACCAGCGGTTCGCCGACGAACACCCGCGGTGCCAGCCACAGCAGGATACCCAAGCCCAGCAGCGGCGCGACCGAGGTCGCCAGGCTGCTGGCCAGGCGCCCATGGCGCTCGAAGAGAATGGGAAGGAAGACGCCGAGAAACGGCAAGCCGACGATGAGCAACAGCTCCATGAATCTCCCCTGTCCCGTGCCCCGTCCATGGCCGGATGGGGCGAATTGATCAGTCTCCTCGCGCGGCTCTGCCTCTGTCAGCGAAGGGTTCGCTGCGATTATCCATAACTATCAGATCCAAGCCATGGATAAATTATTACATTCTGCATATAACGACCGGCTTCAGCCGAGCATAGCTCAGGCGTCATCCGGCCAGGCGCGAGATGGCGTATCGCATAGGAGGGTCGAGACGGCGGCCAGGTTCAAACCGGCGACGCCGCGCTCGCGGGAAAGGAGGCGCTACAGGCCCATCTGCTTGCCGATGATCTCGTTCATGATCTCCCGCGAGCCGCCGCCGATGGAGAGGATGCGGTTGTCGCGGTACAGGCGTTCCACCAGGCTCTCGCGCATGTAGCCCATGCCGCCGAGGATCTGCACCGCGTCGTAGGTGATGCGGTCGGCCACGTCGGTGGCGAAGTTCTTGGCCATGGAGATTTCCTTGATCACGCTCTTGCCGGCGGCCATCTTGGCGGCCTGGCGGTAGGTGAACTCGCGGGACACCTCCAGCTGGGTCGCCATCTCGGCCAGGCGGTGACGGAGCACTTGGAACTTGCCGATCGGTTTGCCGAACGCCTCGCGCTCGCGGGCCCAGGCCAGGGCTTCCTCCAGCGCCAGTTGGGAAGTCATGTTGGCCATCAGCGCCAGGCTCAGGCGCTCGCTCTGGAAGTTGGCCATGATGCAGGCGAAGCCCATGTTCTCGGCGCCGATCAGGTTCTCCGCCGGCACCCGGCAGTCGTCGAAGAACAGCTCGGCGGTGTCCGAAGCCCACCAGCCCATCTTCTTCAGCGAGCGGCCGACGGTGAAGCCGGGTGTACCCTTCTCCACCAGCAGCAGGCTGACCCCGCCGAAGCCCTCGCCGCCGGTGCGCACGGCCACGGTGTAGTAGTCGGCGCGCACGCCGCTGGTGATGAAGGTCTTGCTGCCGGTGACGCGGTAGCAGTCGCCGTCGCGCACGGCGCGGGTCTTGAGGTTGGCCACGTCAGAGCCGCCGGAGGGCTCGGTCACCGCCAGCGCGGCGATCTTCTCCCCGGCCAGCACCTGCGGCACCACCCGGTCGCGCACCTCGGGGCGCGCCCACTTGAGCACCGGCGGCAGGCCGATGTCCAGCGAGCCGAGGCTGGCGACCAGGCCGCCGGAGCCGGAGCGCATCAGTTCCTCGCTGGCCACCACCTTGGCGAACAGGTCGCCCTCGTGACTGCCGCCGAAGCGCTCCGGATAGCCGATGCCGAGGATGCCGGCCTCGCCGGCCTTGCGGTAGAGCGCGCGGGGGAATTCCTCCGCCTCCTCCCAGTCCGCCACGTGGGGCAGGATTTCGCGCTCGACGAAGCGGCGCACCGAGTCGCGGATCAGTTGATGGGAATCGTCGAAGTATTCCTGGAAGGCGGACATGCGGGTGGCTCCCGTTTTGTTTTCCCGCCAACTTAACCGAGCGCTTGCTTGGTTTTCAAGCCAAACCGTACGTCAGCGTCGCCGTATGTCCCGCGCCACCTGCAGCTGCACGTCGTAGGCCGGGCCTTCCACCGCCTCGAAGTCGCGGGTGTAGCGCTGGGCGAAGCCGGCGCTGCCCCACTGCCGGTATTGGCGGACGTGGTGCAGCTCGTGGGCCCAGAGGGCGATGTCCAGCTCGGCGTCCTCCTCGTTGCGAAACACCACCACATCCACCAGGGTGACCGCCTGCACGTCCGGGTTCTGCAGCATGGCCGTAGCGACATCCAGTTCCTCATGACCGCCGACGCGGAACCGAACCGCGTCGAGCAGCTCGCGGTCGTAATAGGACAGCAGCTGCTCGCGGATGGACGGCGGAACCGGCCGTGTGCCCCTGGACAGGGCCGTGGCACGGGACTGCAGGATCCAGCGTTCGAGGGAAAGCGCGGCCAGGTTGACCACGTCCTCCTTCACCCGCTCGAACTCGGGCACGCACAGGCAGCCGTTGAAGCAGATTTCGACCTGCCCCGCGGGGCAGGCGGCGAACGCGCCGGGAGAAACGCCGAGGACGAGACACAGAGCGGCAAACCGGAAAGGCGCAGGGATCACGGAGGGTCCAGGAAGGTTTTCGGGGGAAGTCGGGGCGCCATCTTGGCAGCGGATGGCCGCCGACGCCAGGCCGGTTCGGGGGACCGGCGCATCCGATCACGCTGCCAGGGAGAACACGCCATGCGCGCTATCTGGATCGCCCTCGTCACCTGCCTCGTGGCCGGCTGCGTGACCCGCGAGGACTATCGGCCACAGCCCATTTCCGAACGCGAGGCCTACGCGGTCATCACCGAGGTGGCACTGCAGCAGCCCGCCGCCCGCAGCCCCGACTCTGCCTACCTGGACAGCCGATTCCTGGGCTTCCGCGACGAGCGCGAGGCGGTGGGCACGCCACAGGACATCCGCGAGCGTATCTACTTCAACTCACTCGACACCATCTCCCTGGACCATGCCCTGCGCGGCTACCGGGTACGCCTGAACGGCCCCGGCGGCGACCTGCTCCGCGAATTCCGCGTGGCCGACCGCCACCAGGCGGAACGCTTCGTCGACGCCCTGCACTACTACCGCGACAACGCGCCGGCCTTCACCGGCCTGGAGTGACGCCTCAGAACTTCTGGGTGACGGTGGCCACCACGGTGCGCTCCTCACCCAGGTAGCAGGCGGTTTCCGAGTAGCAGGACGCCACGTAGTACTCGTCGGTGAGGTTGTTGGCGTTGACCCGCACCGAGGTGCCCGCCAGGCCGACGTGGCTCAGGTCGTAGCCGATCGCCGCGTCGAACAGGGTGTAGGACGGCACCTCGAAGTCGTTCAGGTCGCTGCCGTAGCTCTCGCCCACGTAGCGCGCACCGGCGCCGAGGGTCAGGCCGGCCAGCGGGCCTTCCTTGAAGGCGTAGTCGGCCCACAGGCTGGCCATCTGCTCGGGGGTCTGGTACGGCGTGTGGCCCTTGGCGTCGACCACGCCGCCGAGGGCGTCGAAGACGAAATAGGACTTGCTGTACTCCACGTCGTTGTAGGTGTAGCTGCCCATCAGCTGCAGGTTGTCGGTGACCTGCACCCGCGCCTCCAGCTCCACGCCGCGCGAGTCGATACCGCCCACGCCCTTGTACTCGTAGCTGTCGGTGAAGCTGTTCTCCTTGGCGAACAGGTTCTCCATCTCGATGGTGAAGAACGACAGGGTGTACAGGTCGTCGGTGCCCGGCGGCTGGAACTTCAGACCGGCCTCCCACTGCTCGCCGGTGGTCGGCTTGAGGATCTGCGCGCCATCGGAGTAGTTCGAGGTCGGGTTGAACGAGGTGGAGTAGCTCAGGTACGGCGACAGGCCATTGTCGAAGGCGTAGAGCACGCCGGCGTGGCCGCTGAGCTTCTCGCCGGTGTTGGCGTCCTTGGTGTTCTGCCGGCCGTCGTCGATGGACACGTCGTACCAGTCCTGGCGCAGGCCGACGCTGAGGTTCCAGCCGCCCAGCTCGACCAGGTCCTGGAGGTACAGGCCGGCCTGCTTCTGCCGACGCAGGGCGTTGCTGACGGTGGCCAGGCCGGCCAGGTCGTTGCGACGGTAGACCGGGTCGAACACGTCGATCGGGCCGACGCTGCTGTAGTCGCGGTCGTAGCGCACCTTGTTCTTCGAGTACTGGTAGTCGAGGCCGGCGACCACCGTGTGTTGCGCCGCGCCGGTGGCGAAGTCGGCCTGCAGCATGTTGTCGACGATCCAGGCGTGCAGCTGCTCCTCGCCGCCGCTGTAGCCGCGGTACAGCTCGTTGCTGTCGCCACCCAGGTAGCCGTTGGCCCAGACCTGGCTGTTCTCGGTGCTGGCGTCCAGGTAACGGAAGTTCTGCCGCGCGCTCCAGGTATCGTCGAAGCGGTGCTCCAGCTCGTAGCCCAGCATTTGCTGGGTGCGGGTGAATTCCTCGATGGCCGGGTCACCCTCGAAGAAGCGGCCGGAGATGCGCTCGCCGTCGCGTTTGTGCAGGGTGCCGGAGGCCGGCACGCTGCCGTGGTAGCCGCCGTTCGGCTCGTGCTGCAGGTAGGCGTAGAGGTTGAGCAGGGTATCGTCGTCGAGGTTCAGCGCCAGGCTGGGCATCAGCGCGTAGCGGGTCTCCTCGACGTGGTCGACCTGCACGTCGGCATCCTTGGCCAGACCGACCACCCGATAGGCGACCCGGTCGCTGATCGGGCCGGTGACGTCGAAGGCGGTCTGCTTGTAGTCGTGGCTGCCGTAGGACAGGTCGATGCGGGCAGCCTGCTCGAAGTCCGGTCGCTTGGTGGTCAGAGCCGCCAGGCCGCCCGGGTTGCTGCGCCCGTAGAGCACCGAGGACGGCCCCTTGAGCACGTCGATGCGCTCGATGAAGTAGGGGTCGATCTGCAGGCTGGTGAAGGAGCCCGGGTCGCCCATGGACTTCAGGCCGTCGATGACGATGTTGTCCACCGAGCCATCGTTGATCCCGCGCATGGCCAGGTAGTCGTAGCGGTGGGTGTTGCCGTAGGGGTTGGTGAGCACGCCGGCGGTGTAGCGGGTGGCCTCGGCGACAGTGCGCGAGCCCTGTCGCTCGACCTGCTCGCGGGTCACCACGGACACGGCCTGGGTGGTCTTCACCAGCTCCTTGCTGGTCTTGGTCGCCACGCTGCTGTGGGTGGCGTTGTAGCCGTCCATGCTGCCCAGGGCGTTGCCCAGGGCGAAGCCGTCGATCAGGGTCGCCGGCAGGGCCATGCTGGCGCCCTCGGCCAGCGGGCTCAGCGAGTAGCCGCCGCTGGCGTCGCGCACCACCTGCAGGTCGCTGCCGCGCAGCAGTTGGGCCAGGCCCTCGTCCACCGAATACTGGCCGTGCAGGCCAGCGGTGCGCTTGCCGGCGGTCAGCTGGCCGTCCACCGCCAGCAGGATGCGCGCCTCACCGGCGAAGCGGCTGAGGGCGCCGGACAGCGGGCCGGCCGGAATGTCGTAACTGCGCAGGCTGTGCTGCGCGTCGGCGGCGTGGGCCAGGCCGGCCAGGACCGGTTGCAGGGCGGCCAGCGGCATGGCCAGCACGGCGGCGCGAATGGCACGGCGCAGGGCCTGGGAGGCCGGGCGTTGGGTATGGGTGGTGCGCATGGAAATTCCCCTGGGTCTGCGTGAGCGAGTGGGCGAAATCGCCCTTCTGCATCTGGAGCCAGGCGAGACGGAAAAAAGGGAACCGCGCCGGTGAAAATTTTTTCCGGGCGTCAGGCGGGCTGCCGCGGCTCGACGGTGATCCACCAGGGCAGGCGTCGCACCACACGCACCGGCAGACTGGCCTCCAGCGCCGCGTAGATGCGCTCCGGCTCGGCCAGGGGGAAGGCGCCGACCAGGCGCAGGTCGGCCACCCGCGGGTCGCAGCCCAGGTGGCCGCGCTGATGACGGGCCAGCTCGGCGACGAACTCACCGAGCGCCATGTCGTCGGCCTGGAGAATGCCGTGGATCCAGGCCTGCATGCCCGGGCGCAGCGGCGCCGGCGCCTCCACCCGCAGGCCGTCGAAATGCGCCTGCTGCCCCGCCGCCAGGGCCTGGCGGCGGACGCCGACGATCTCCAGCGCGCCGCTCTGGGCCGACACCAGGTAGCCGCCGCCCTGCTCGCGCACGGCGAAGCGGCCGCCCGCCACGCGCAGGCGCGCATGCTGCGTCTCCAGCCAGAGCGGCCGGGCGTCCTCGGCCACCTCGACCAGCACCTCGCCGCGGTACAGCGCCAAGCGCCGCAGACCGGCGCTGAAGTCCACGTCCAGCGCGCTGTCGGTGTTTAGCCACAGGCGGCTACCGTCGGCCAGCTGGCGGCCGCGCACCTCGCCCACCGCCGTGCGCTGGTCGGCCCGCCATTGCTGCCAGGGCAGCGAACGGCCGGCGAGCGCCAGCATGCTGCCGCCACCGATGACCGACAGCACCTTGACCGCCTGGCGCCGGTCCATGCCGCGCGTTTGCAGGGCCGAGCGCGCCGCCTGGCGCTGGGGCAGGCGCTCGAACTGGCCGCTGATCGTCTCCACCCGCTGCCAGGCCTGGCGGTGCTGCGGCTGGGCCTCCAGCCAGCGCTGCCAGGCGAGGCGGTCCTGCTCGCTGGCGCGCTCGTCGCGCAGCCGGGCGAACCAGTCGGCGGCCTGCTGCAGCACGGCGAAATCGATCTGGCTGGCCATGGCTCAGTCCTCGGCCAGGGTCAGGCAGTGGAGCATGGCCTGGGCCATGTACTTCTTCACCATGCGCTCCGACACGCCGAGCCGGCCGGCGATCGTCGCGTAGATCAGGCCGTCGAGCTGGGCCATCAGGAAGGTGTCGCGCACCTTGCCCGGCAGGCGGCGCAGCATGGCGTCGATCTGCAGCAGGGTGGCCATGATCAGCTCGCGTTCCTCCGGCGAGGGCGCGTAGCGCTCAGGCTGCAGGGCCAGGGATTCCAGGTAGGCGCGCTCGACGGCCAGGCGCCGCCAGTGGTTGACCAGCAGCGAGTGGGCGATGGTCGAGAGATAGGCGCGCGGATCGCGCAGCGGCGCCGGGTCACGCTCCTTGCCGAGCAGCCGCAGGAAGGTGTCCTGGGCCAGGTCCGCGGCGCCCTGGCTACAATCCATGCGTTTGCGCAGCCAGCCCTGCAGCCAGCCGTGGTGGTCGTGGTAGAGCCGTTGCAGGTCCTGCTGCCGGGAAGTCGCACTGCCTGTCATGAAAAGCGTTCGCCGCTCGCGCCCAATGAGGCGCGAATGGTAATGCTTCTCAAGTCACTTTGAACAGAGGCGCGGCGCCATCAGCCGTTGATCGGCCGGCGCCCCGCCAGGGCATGGGCCAGGGTGCCGCCGTCGACCAGTTCCAGCTCGCCGCCCAGGGGCACGCCATGGGCGATGCGCGACAGCACGATGCCCTTGCCGGTGAGCATCTGGGCGATGTAGTGGGCGGTGGCCTCGCCCTCCACCGTCGGGTTGGTGGCGAGGATCACTTCGCCGAACTGGCTGGCGCCGATGTGCGCCAGCAGCTCGGGGATGCCGATGGCCTCGGGGCCCAGGCCGTCGAGTGGGGACAAATGCCCCTTGAGCACGAAGTAGCGGCCGCGGTAGCCGGTCTGCTCCACGGCGAACACGTCCAGCGGCCCTTCCACCACGCACAGCAGCGAGTCATCCCGGCGCGGATCGCTGCACTGCGGGCACAACTCGTCCTCGCTCAGGGTGCGGCAGCGCTTGCAGTGCCCCACCCCCTCCATCGCCGCCGCCAGCGCCTGCGACAGGCGCATGCCACCACTGCGGTCGCGCTCCAGCAACTGCAGCGCCATGCGCTGCGCGGTCTTCTGCCCCACACCGGGCAGCAGACGCAGCGAATCGATCAGTTGGCGGATCAGCGGGCTGAAGCTCATGGGATCATCCGGGAAAAACGCGTAGAAGCGACTCGGTGCAAGTGGCGACCAGGCGCTGTGCAGAGCAAGGCGCGCTTCGGGCCGGGCAGCGGAGTTTACTGCCCGTAAATGAGCATGCCCGGCCCGGAGCGCAACGCCGCTATGTGCAGTGACTGGGCGTCACGGATTCAGAAAGGCATTTTGAAGCCGGGGGGGAGTTGCATACCTGCGGTCATGCCCGACATCTTCTCCTGGCTGTTCTGCTCGACCTTGCGCACAGCATCGTTCACCGCCGCGGCGATCAGGTCTTCCAGCACTTCCTTGTCTTCCTGCATCAGGCTGTCGTCCAGGGTGATGCGCTTGACGTCGTGGCGACCGGTCATCACCACGCTGACCAGGCCCGCGCCGGACTGGCCGGTGACCTCGGCGTTGGCCAGCTCTTCCTGCATCTTCTGCATCTTTTCCTGCATCTGCTGGGCCTGTTTCATCAGGCCTGCCATGCCGCCTTTCATCATGATGCTGTCCTCAAGTGTTCAGGGGTTCGATGGAGTCCGCGCGGATCGCCGCGCCGAACTGTTGGATCATCTGCTGCACCAGCGGATCGTCGTGGATCGACTGCTCGGCCTGGCGCTGGCGCTCGGCGCGCTTGCGCGCGGCGGCCTGGGCCGGGGTTTCCTGTTCGGGGCGGATCAGCTCGATGCGCAGCTTCAGGCTGCGCCCCAGGTGCTGGTTCAACGCCTCGTTCAGACGGCGCTGCTGGGTGGCATTGAACAGCGCGCTGTGCGCCGGGTCCAGGTGCAGCAGCCAGTCGTCGCCGCTGGCCTCGACCAGGGTGCAGTTGGCACCGATGCTGCCAGTCATGCCGGACAGCCCCAGGCGCGGGAACAAGTCCAGCCACTCGGCGGCCAGGCCGGTGGCCGGCTGCGTCGCCGGAAGCGGCTCGGGCTCGGCTGGCGCCGCAGCCGGCTCGTCGAAATCGTAGTCGAGGCTGTCGGCGTCGGCCTCGTAATAGTCGTAGTCGCCGGGCGGCGGCTCGTCGTCGTCCTCGGCGTCAGCGTCAGCGGCCAGCTCGACGACCTGCTCCGCCGACTCGTCCAAGGGCAGCGCCACGGGTGTATCGGCGGGCCCTTCGACCACCACGGCACGCGGCTCGGCGGGCACCGGCTCCGGCGGCGTGGGCGGGCTCGGCTCGGCCACGGCGGCCGGCTCGCTCTCGGCCCAGGGCACGCCGACCGCCACGGCGGGTTCGGCCAACGCCTCCAGCATGGCCGCGGACTCGGCCGGTGGCGCAGTCACGGCAACGGGCTCGGGCATGGGCGCCGGCGCAGCGCTGATAGCCGGAGCCGGAGCCGGAGCCGGAGCCGGAGCCGGAGCCGGAGCCGGAGCCGGAGCCGGGACAGGTTCGGCCGGCGGCGCGGGTTGCGCAACAGCCGGAGCAACCGGAGCAACGATAGCGGCCGGCGCGGCGACGGGGGCCGGGCCGGCCACCGGGGTCTGGTCGGAATCAGCTGTGGCCTTGCTGATCCCCAGGTCCTTTAAAGGTGACCTCGGCGCCCCGTCGGCATCGGCCGGGCGGAACGCCAGCATGCGCAGCAGCACCATCTCGAAGCCGCCGCGCGGGTCCGGCGCCAGCGGCAGGTCGCGGCGGCCGATCAGGCCCATCTGGTAGTAGAACTGCACGTCCTCGGCCGGCAGCGCGCGGGCCAGGGCCAGCACCCTGTCGCGGTCGCCCTGGCCGTTGTCCACCGCCTCCGGCAGGGCCTGGGCGATGGCTACCCGGTGCAGCACATTGAGCATTTCCGACAGCACGCCGTTCCAGTCCGGCCCCTGCTCGGCCAGCTGGCGCACGGCCTCCAGCAGCGCACGGGCGTCGCCCTCCAGCAGCGCGTGCAGCACGCCGTAGACCTGGCCATGGTCGAGGGTGCCGAGCATGGCGCGCACATCGGCCGCCAGCACCTTGCCCTCGCCGAAGGCGATGGCCTGGTCGGTCAGGCTCATGGCGTCGCGCATCGAGCCGTCGGCGGCGCGGCCCAGCAGCCACAGGGCGTCTTCCTCGAAGGGCACGCTCTCGGCCGTCAGCACATGGGTCAGATGCTCGACCACCCGTTCCGGCGGCATGTTCTTCAGTGAGAACTGCAGGCAGCGCGAGAGGATGGTGACCGGCAGCTTCTGCGGGTCGGTGGTGGCGAGCAGGAACTTTACGTGGGGCGGCGGCTCCTCGAGGGTCTTGAGCAGCGCGTTGAACGAGTGCGTGGAGAGCATGTGCACTTCGTCGATCAGGTAGACCTTGTAGCGACCGCGGGTCGGCGCGTACTGCACGTTCTCCAGCAGCTCGCGGGTGTCCTCGACCTTGGTGCGGCTCGCGGCGTCCACCTCGATCAGGTCGACGAAGCGGCCCTCGTCGATCTCCCGACACACCGAGCACTGCCCGCACGGGCTGGCGCTGATGCCGGTCTCGCAGTTCAGACACTTGGCGATGATCCGCGCGATGGTGGTCTTGCCCACGCCGCGGGTGCCGGTGAACAGGTAGGCATGGTGCAGGCGCTGGCTGTCCAGCGCGTTGATCAGGGCCTTGAGCACATGGGTCTGGCCGACCATCTCGCGGAAGCTGCGCGGGCGCCATTTGCGTGCAAGAACCTGATAACTCATGAAAAACCGTCGCGGCTGGGAGAGCGGAAGTGGCTAATCCTAGCGGAGCACCGGGCAAATTGCACCCGCCGGCCAATCGAGGGCCGAACAGAGGCCCGCCGCCATGGATAGCAACAAAGACAGAATGGGGAGGAGATTGGAGGCGGCCCCACCAGCCACACCCCGGCACACGATGTCACCGCTACGGCTGCTCCCTTCCGGGCCTGACCGGGTTCACGGCTGATCGTTGCGGGGGGACCGATGGGACCACCATAACGAAGCCCGTCGAACGACGGGCCGCGCCATTGTACTGGTAAACCGATAACTTACAACCGCTTCAACCACTTACACGCGGAAGCGGCCGACCAGCTGGGCCAGTCCGTGGGACAGCTCGGACAGTCGGGCGCTGGCCTGGGTGCTTTGCTCCGAGGTCTGCGCCGCCTCGTTGGACAGGTCGCGGATATCGCTGATGTTGCGGGCGATCTCCTCGGTCACGCTGCTCTGCTCCTCGCAGGCGGTGGCGATCTGCGCGGCCATGTCGTTAATCCGGGCGACCGAATCGCCGGTGGCCGACAGCGCGCCGTCCACCCCGGCGGCACGCTCCACGCTGTCACGGGCCTTGGCGCTGCCCGAATGCATGGCAGTGACCGCGTTCTGCACGCCGGACTGCAGGCGCTCGATCATCTGCTGGATGTCCTTGGTCGAGTCCTGGGTGCGCGCGGCCAGGGCGCGCACCTCGTCGGCCACCACGGCGAAGCCGCGGCCCTGCTCGCCGGCCCGCGCCGCCTCGATGGCGGCGTTGAGGGCGAGCAGGTTGGTCTGTTCGGCGATGCCCTTGATCACCGCCAGCACGGCGCCGATGTTGGCGGTTTCCTGCTCCAGGGTCTGGATGGAATCGGAGGCACTCTCGACCTCGTGGGCCAGCTGACGGATGGCGTGGATGGTCGCGCCGACCACCTGGGCGCCCTCGCGCGACTGCACCTCGGCGCTGCGCGCGGCATCGGCCGCGTTCTGCGCGTTGCGCGCCACCTCGTTCACCGCCGCGCTCATCTCGGTGGCGGCGGTACTGACCTGATCGACCGCCGCGTGCTCGCTGCTGATCAGCCGGTCGTTGGCCGCCGCCATGCCGGCCAGCGACTGGGCCGAGTCGGCCACCTCGCCGGTGACCCGGCCGACCTCGCGGATCAGTGGTTGCAGCTTGTCGAGGAAGCGGTTGAAGGCATCACTGAGCTGGCCCAGTTCGTCCCGCGACAGCACTTCCAGGCGCACGCGCAGGTCGCCATCGCCCTCGGCGATCTGCTCGATGCGATGGAGCAGATTGTGCAACGGGCGGGTCACCAGCACCGGGAAGCCCAGCACCAGCACCACGCAGAGCAGCAGGCCGATGGCGATCACCATGCCCTGCTGCCAGCTGCGCCGGTCGCCCAATTCGATGGCGGCGGCGCCCTCGGCGTTGGCCGCGCCGTCTTCCAGCTCGCCGAGCTGGTCGATGGGCGCGCGCGCCGCCTCGAAGTGCGCCTCGCTGTCGCCGTAGCTGAGCGTCGAGGCCGCCGTCGGGTCACTGGCGGAAAGCTCGACCACCCGGCTGGAAGTGGCCTTCCACTGGGCGAAGCCCCGGTCGAAATCAGCCACCAGCCTTTCCGCCTCCGGCCCCGGCTGCATCTGCGCGTACTTGTGGACGCGGTCGTAGGCCTGCTGCAGGTTCTCCGCATGGGAAGCCTTCAGCGCATCAGCGTACTGCCCCGCGGCCTCGTCGAGCAGGCTGCGCTCGGCGACGAAGGCCTGGTAGAGATCACGGTCGGCGTTGAGCAGCAGGCTGATGGCGGGCAGGTAGCGGTTGGTCAGGCGGGTGCTGGAGTCGGCCACCTGGCCGATGCCCTGCATGCCCAGCCCGCCCATCACCAGCAGCAGCACGGCGAGCAGCAGGATCGGCAGGGCGATTTTCCAGCGGAAACCGAGATCGGCGAACAGACGCGGCATGATCGACTCCGGGGCGGATGATGTTGTTATGCCTCCAGCATAGTCGCCCTCATTCTTCGCCGCTTTGTGGTAGCGTGCCCGCCTCGAAGCCCGCCCCCGGGCACTTTCTCACCTCCAGGGAGCGCCCCATGGCCATCACCAAAGACCAGCTGATTTCCGACCTTGCCGAAGCCACCGACCTGCAGAAGAGCGACGTGCGCGCCCTGCTCGAGCAGCTCGGCGACATCGTGGCCGATGCCCTGGAAAACGACGGCGAGATCAGCCTGCCCGGTATCGGCAAGCTCAAGGTGGCCGAGCGCCCGGCGCGCACCGGACGCAACCCGGCGACCGGCAAGGCGATCCAGATTGCGGCGAAGCGGGCGGTCAAGCTGGTGCCGGCCAAGGCCCTGGTCGACGGGCTGAACTGACCGTCCAGCCCGCCCCGTTTCAGGGCGCGATACCGTACTCGCCCAGCAGGGCGAGGAACTGCGCCTCGTCCAGCACCTTCACGCCCAGCTCGTTGGCCTTGGTCAGCTTGGAGCCGGCCCCCGGCCCTGCCACCACGCAGGCGGTCTTGGCCGATACCGAGCCGGCGACCTTGGCGCCGAGGCTTTCCAGCTTCTCCTTGCCGACGTCGCGGCTCATCGCCTCAAGGGTGCCGGTCAGCACCCAGGTCTGCCCGGCCAGCGGCAGGCCTTCGGCCACCTTCTTCTCGCTCGCCCAGTGCATGCCGAAGTCGCGCAACTGCGCCTCGATGGCGGTGGCGCGGGCGATGTTGAGCGGATCGGCGAAGAACTCGCGCAGCGACTGCTTGGCCCGCTCGTTGAGGCCCTTGAGCACCGACAGTTCCAGCCAGTCCTGGGCGAGCGCGATCACGCCCTCCAGGCTGCCGGCCTTGTCCGCCAGCTTCTGCGCGCCGGTGGCGGCGATGAAGGGGATGTCGAGGCGGTCGAGGAACTCGCCCAGGGTGGCGCAGGCGGCGAACTCGGCGTGCAGCTCGCCCTCCTCCTGCAGCTCCACGCCACGCTCCAGCAGCTGGGCGATGACCGTGCGGTTGTGCTCGTCGGCGAAGAAGTTGCTGATCTCGTAGGCCACCTCGGCGCCCACGTCCGGCAGCCAGGTCAGCACCTCGGGCAGTGCCACCTGTATGCGCCGCAGCGAGCCCAGGGCGCGGGCCAGCAGCTTCGCCGTCTCCTCGCCCACGTCGGGAATGCCGAGGGCGAAGATGAAGCGTGCCAGCGGCGGCCGCTTGCTGCCCTCGATAGCGGCCAGCAGATTGCGGGTGGAGAGGTCGGCGAAGCCTTCCAAGGCCACCACCTGCTCGTAGGTCAGGGTGTAAAGGTCAGCTGGCGAGGCGATCAGGCCGGTATCCACCAGTTGTTCGACGATCTTGTCGCCGAGCCCGTCGATGTCCATAGCGCGGCGCGACACGTAGTGGATGATCGCCTGCTTGAGCTGGGCCTGGCAGCTGAGGCGGCCGACGCAACGGTACACCGCGCCTTCGCTGACGCTCTCCCGCCCCTTGCTGCGCTTGACCAGCTGGGTGCGCTCGACGTGGGAGCCGCACACCGGGCACAGCTCGGGAATGCACACCGGGCGCGCATCGGCCGGGCGGCGCTCGGCGACCACCTGCATCACCTGCGGGATCACGTCGCCAGCGCGGCGGATGATCACCGTGTCGCCGATCATCAGGCCGAGGCGCGCCACCTCATCCATGTTGTGCAGGGTGGCGTTGGACACGGTGACGCCGGCCACCTTGACCGGCCGGAGCCGGGCCACCGGGGTCACGGCGCCGGTGCGGCCGACCTGGAACTCCACGTCGAGCAGCTCGGTCAGCTCCTCGCTGGCCGGGAACTTGTGGGCAATGGCCCAGCGCGGCTCGCGGGCGCGGAAGCCCAGCTCGCGCTGCTGGCCGATGCTGTTGACCTTGAACACCACGCCGTCGATCTCGTAGGCCAGGCCCTGGCGCCGGTCGCCGATGTCCCGGTAGTAGGCCAGACACTCGTCGGCGCCCTTGGCCAGCTTCAGCTCGCGACTGATCGGCAGGCCCCAGGCCTTGAGCTGGTGCAGCATGTCGAACTGGGTGGCCGGCAGCGTGCCATCGACCTGGCCGACGCCGTAGCAGCAGAACTCCAGCGGGCGGCTGGCGGTGATCCTCGAATCCAGCTGGCGCAGGCTGCCGGCCGCGGCATTGCGCGGGTTGGCGAAGGTCTTGCCGCCCTGCTCCGCCTGGCTGGCGTTGAGCTTCTCGAAGCCGGCCCGGGACATGAATACCTCGCCGCGCACCTCCAGCAGCGCGGGCCAGCCCTGGCCCTGCAGCTTGAGCGGCACGTTGCGGATGGTGCGCACGTTGGCGCTGATATCCTCGCCGGTGGTGCCGTCGCCGCGGGTCGCGCCTCGCACCAGTTGGCCGTTCTCGTACAGCAGGCTGACCGCCAGGCCATCCAGCTTGGGCTCGCAGCTGTACTCCACCGCGGCGCCGAACAGGTCGTCGGCGGGCAGGTCCAGCCCCTCGCGCACCCGGCGGTCGAAGTCGAGCAGGTCGGTCTCCTCGAAGGCGTTGCCCAGGCTGAGCATCGGGATCTCGTGGCGGATCTGGCCGAAGGCGCTGAGCGCCGCGCCGCCCACGCGCTGGGTCGGCGAGTCGGGCGTCACCAGTTCGGGATGCTCGGCCTCCAGCGCCTTCAACTCGTTGAACAGACGGTCATACTCGGCGTCCGGGATGCTTGGCTCGTCCAGCACGTAGTAGCGGTAGTTGTGCTCGTCCAGTTCGGCGCGAAGCTCGAGAACGCGTCGGGCAGCGATCTGTCGGGCTGCGGTCTGGGAGTCGGTCATGGTGGGCGTGTCCTTGGAAACGACAAGAGCAGCCTAGGCTGCTCTTGGAGGGTATGTGGCGAAGCGGTCAGCGCTTGCCGGCGAGCTGCTGCTTGCGCTCGAACTCGACGATGCGCTGGCGGTAGTGCTCGATGGTCTGCGCGGTCATCACGCTGCGCTGGTCGTCCTTCAGCTCGCCGTTCAGCTCGTGGGCCAGCTTGCGGGCGGCGGCGATCATCACGTCGAAGGCCTGCTTGGGATGACGCGGGCCCGGCAGGCCGAGGAAGAAGCTCACCGCCGGGGTGTAGAACAGTTCGAAATCGTCCAGATCGAAAGTGCCCGGCTTGACGCCGTTGGCCATGGAGAACAGCACCTCGCCGTTGCCGGCCATGCTCTCGTGGCGGTGGAAGATGTCCATCTCGCCGAAGCGCAGGCCGCTTTCCAGGATGTTCTGCAACAGCGCCGGGCCCTTGAAGCCATCGGCGTCGCGGGCGATCACGTTGATCACCAGCACCTCCTCCACCGGCAGCGGCTCCCTGGCCGGCTTGGCAGGCTCTTCGTCCTCTTCCTCGACCGGGGTCAGCAGGGTCGGCACCGGCTCGTCGGTGTCCAGCGCCAGGTCGCCCTGCTTCGGCTCGATGTTGCGCCGGCGATTGATCTCGCTGGCGCTGACGGTCGGCATGTCCGCTTCGTTGAATTCGGGTTCGAGCTTGCGATCGATGACTCGCGCGGGGCCGAGCAGGTCAGGGTCGGTATCGTCGTCGGGCAGGTTGCTGAAACTGTGGTCCAGCTTGAACTTCAGCTTGCCGCTGCCGCCGCGCATGCGGCGCCAGCCATCAAATAGAATGCCAACGATGACGATGACTCCCACGACGATCAGCCAATAGCGCAGCTCCATGAAACTCCCAAGCCCCTGAACGATGAAAATGTAATGAAAATAAGGGCTTCCTGCCCCTTTGGAACGCGAACAACCCTATGTTTCTGCAGTCGTTTTCGCGCGTAACAAAAGTGTGGCCTAAGCTAGCACGACGAACGGTAAATGTGCACCGCCGCAAGGCATTTCCTGAAGTTTCACGCCTCCACGAGGTTCATCGCCTCCTCCACATCCACCGCCACCAGACGCGAGCACCCCGGCTCGTGCATGGTCACCCCCATCAACTGATCGGCCATCTCCATGGCGATCTTGTTGTGGGTGATATAGATGAACTGCACCGTCTCCGACATCTCCTTGACCAGGCGTGCATAACGACCGACGTTGGCGTCGTCGAGCGGCGCGTCCACTTCATCGAGCATGCAGAAGGGTGCTGGGTTCAATTTGAAAATCGCGAATACCAGGGCCAGGGCGGTCAACGCCTTCTCGCCGCCCGACAGCAGGTGGATGGTGCTGTTCTTCTTGCCCGGCGGGCGGGCCATGATGGCCACGCCGGTGTCGAGCAGGTCCTCGCCCGTTAGCTCCAGATAGGCATGGCCGCCGCCGAACACCTTGGGGAACAACGCCTGCAGGCCGGAGTTGATCTGGTCGAAGGTTTCCTTGAAGCGGTTGCGGGTTTCTCGGTCGATCTTGCGGATGACGTTTTCCAGGGTATCGAGTGCTTCCACCAGGTCGGCGTCTTGGGCGTCGAGGTAGCGCTTGCGCTCGGACTGCTGCTGGTATTCGTCGATGGCCGCCAGGTTGATCGGCCCGAGCCGGCCGATGCGCGCGGCCAAGCGCTCCAGCTCCTCCTCCCAAGCCTGCTCGCCGGCCTCGGCCGGCAGGGTTGCCAGCACGCCGTGCAGGTCGTAGCCCTCTTCCAGCAGTTGCTCCTGCAAGGCCTTGCGGCGCACGCTCAGCGCCTGCCAGTCCATGCGCTGCTGCTCCAATTGTCCGCGCAGCAACTGCGCCTGCTGCTCCGCCTGGCTGCGGCGCTTCTCGGCTTCGCGCAGCTCACGGTCGGCATCTTCCAGGGCCAGTCGGGCGAGCTTCAGCTCGTCCTCCACGCCCATGCGCTTCTCCAGCAGCTCCTCGAGCTTCATACGCAGCTCTTCCAGCGGCGCGGCGCCCTCCTCCAGATTGAGGCTGAGCTGCTCGCGACGCTCAATGGCGCGCTCGAACTGCATTTCCAGGCGTTCTAAGGCCTGGCGCGTGGATTCGTGCTGGGCCTTGATCGAGCCGAGGCGCACCGCCAGCTGATGGGCATGGTCCTTGTGCTGACGGGCCTCCTGACGCACCCGGTCGAGGCGCTCGCGCAACTGGTCCCGCTTGATCAGCAAGGCCTCGCGCTGCTCAGTGTCGGTCGCCATGGTATCCAGTGCGTCCTGCAGTACCAGGCGCGACTCGCCCAGTTGCTCCTGCTCCAGTTCGCGCTGCTCGGCGGTCTCGCCCTGTTCTTCCTCCAGGCGGCGGCGACGCAAGGCCAGCTGCTCGACCTTGGCCTGACCTGCGGACAGCCTGGCCTTCAATTCGCCCTGGCGACGTGACTCGTCCTGGACCAGGCGACGCTGCTGCTCGCGCGCCTCTTCCTGCTCGCGCTGGCGGGTGCGCAGTCGTTGCAGGCGCTCGTCCAAGTCAGCGAGGACCGCTTCGCGCTCCTCGCGCTCGCCCTGCAGACGCTCCAGCTCCTGGCCACGGGCCAGCACACCGCTCTCAGCCTCACCGGCCCGGCGCACGCGCAGGAAATGACGCCCGACCCAGTAGCCATCGCGGCTGATCAGCGACTCGCCCTCGCCGAGCTGCAGACGCTGGGCCAGGGCCTGCTCCAGGCTCTCCACCGGAAGTACCTTGGCCAGCCAGGGCGCCAGATCGATGCTGGACTCGACCTTATTCAGCAGGCTGCCGGCCACCCGCGAACCGCCACCCTGCGGATTGATCAGGCGCAGCTCGCCCTGGTCGAAGCCGCCCAGGTCCAGGCCCGCGAAATCGTCCAGCAGTACGGCCTGCAGATCGGCACCGAGCACGGTCTCGACCGCCAGCTCCCAGCCGCTCTCCACGCGCAGCCCCTCGGCCAGGCGGGGACGATGACTCAACTGCTGGTCTTTCAACCATTCGGCGGCGCCCTTGCCCGGGTTCAGCGCGGCTTGCTGCAGCGCCTCCAGCGAAGCGAGGCGACCGTTCAGCCGTTGCAGTTCGCCCTGGGCCTGCTGCTGGGCCTGAGTAGCCTCCTGCAGTTCGGTGCGTAGCCGTTCCAGGCCCTCGGCCTGGTCGCCCTCGGCGGCCTGTAGCTCTTCCAATTGCAGTTCGCTGGCGGCCAGCTGTTCGGCCAGTTCGAGAATGGCGGCGTCTTCTGGGTCGGCGGACAGCTGGCTCAGTTCGTCCCCGAGACGGCGCTGGCGCTCGACCAGACGTTCGAGACTCTGCTCGAGCTGGGCGATGCGAGCCTGCTGCACTTCGGCCTGACGACGCGGTTCGGCGCTGCGCTGGTTGAAGCCCTCCCACTGCTCCTGCCAGCCATGCATGGCGCCTTCGGCCTCCTCCAGGGCAGCGGCGGACTCCTCGGCGGCGGCGCTGGTGATCTCCTGCTCGGGTTCGAGCATGGCCAGCTCCTCGCCCAGGGTCGCCAGCAGGGTACGGTCATGGCCGAGGTGGGACTCGGTTTCCAGGCGTGCCCGCTCGGCCTCGTTGAGGTCATCCTGCAACTGGCGCAGGCGCTGTTGCCCGTGCTGGATGCTCTGCTCGACCCGGGCGATATCGCCGCCCACGGAATAGAAGCGGGCCTGGACCTGGTTGAAGCGCTCGGACAGCTCATGGTGACCATCGCGCAGCCGCTCGATGCTCGCGTCGGCGCTGCGCTGCTCGGCCACCAGCGCCTCGTAGGCCACCTCCTGGTCGCCTATCACCTGCTCGCGGCCGCCCACCTGCTGATTCAGCGCCTGCCAGCGCAGGGCCGAGAGCTGAGCCTTGAGCTGGCGCTCTTCGGCCTTGTATTCCTGGTACTTCTCAGCGGCCTGGGCCTGGCGGTGCAGGCGTTCGAGCTGGCGCTCCAGCTCCTCACGCAGGTCGGTCAGGCGCGCCAGGTTCTCCTGGGTGCGGCGGATTCGGCTCTCGGTTTCCCGCCGGCGCTCCTTGTACTTGGAGATGCCGGCGGCTTCCTCGATGAAATTGCGCAGGTCTTCCGGCTTGGCCTCGATCAGCTTGGAGATCATGCCCTGCTCAATGATCGAGTAGCTGCGTGGTCCCAGACCGGTGCCGAGGAAGATGTCGGTAATGTCACGGCGGCGACACTTGGTGCCGTTGAGGAAATAAGTGTTCTGCCCATCCCGGGTGACCCGGCGGCGGATGGAAATCTCCGCGAAGGCAGCGTATTCGCCCACTAGGGTGTTGTCGCTATTATCGAAGATTAGCTCGATGGAAGCCTGGGTCACAGGCTTGCGGGTGTTGGAGCCGTTGAAGATGACGTCGGTCATCGACTCGCCACGAAGGTTCTTCGCCGAACTCTCGCCCATCACCCAGCGTACGGCGTCGATGATGTTCGACTTGCCGCAGCCATTGGGGCCGACCACAGCCGCCATATTGCTCGGGAAACTGACCGTCGTGGGATCGACGAAGGATTTGAAACCTGCCAGCTTGATGCACTTGAGCCGCATATCGGGGTTGTTCCTCAACCTCTAGTTCAGGCTGCGCAGGCAGCGGACCAATTCATGGGGCAAACGATCTATCAAGCGTACCGCAAGCGTCCTCTTCCCGCATGCCTGTCAGGTGC